>NZ_JBYOJS010000009.1:0-238612 GCF_057798895.1 Cupriavidus sp. 22TCCZM04-2 | reverse complement strand
AGAGGCTGTTGCGAAATTAGTTCATGCAGGGCTTTAGCCTGCTCCAGCAAATCAATGAACAGGCAAGTGACAGGAAGGCTTCGTGGACATGGGCATATCGTTCGTATCGAATTTTCAAGCGCCTGAAGGAGTGGAGCCAAGCAATCGAGCGCTCCACGACCCAGCGCGTTTTGCCGAGTCCACTGCCGTGAGGCGAGCCGATCTTGGCAAGCACGGGCGTGATGCCGCGCTTGCGCAAGCGCTGTCGGTGTGGCTCGGAACTGTAGCCCCGGTCGCCTTGGACAATTTTCGGCTTGCGCAGAGGGCGTCCGTGCTTTCCGCGAATGGGAGGTATCGCCTCGACCAGCGCATCGAGTTGCGTGATGTCGTTGCAGTTCGCGCCGCTCAGGATGACCGCGAGCGGGATGCCTTGGGCGTCGACGATGAGGTGATGCTTGCTGCCGAGCTTGCGCCGGTCCGTTGGGTTCGGGCCAGTTTTTTTCCCGCCAGCATGGCGCGAACCGAGGAACTGTCGACAATGGCGCGCGCCATGTCGAGTTGGCCGCGACGGCGCAGTTCGGCCAATAGTGTCTCGTGGATGCATTGCCAGACACCAGCTTCCTGCCATGCAACCAGCCGCCGCCAGCAGGCGGTGCCCGAGCCACAGCCCATCTCTTGCGGCAGTAGGTTCCAGGCGATGCCAGAGCGCAGAACGAACACGATGCCAGTTAGCACCGCTCGGTCCGGCGTCGGCTTGCGCCCTGCATATCGGCGGTTGCGTGGCGCTCGCGCCGGCAGCAACGGTTCGATGAGTGACCACAGTTCGTCGTCTATCAGTTCACTGGGCATCGCTTCCTGTCAGGCAAAACAAGACAGGAAGTTAACACTGGCTCGAAAAAGTTAACAGACCCTATGGGTAATTTCGCAACAGCTTCTTAGGATCTTCTGCCGCTGGGTCGGCAAAGCGGATCTGGTCAAGAGTCCGGAGGAGTACGTCGCGGATGCGCGGTTGGTGCGGGTGGTTCGGGCGAAGCCTCGCGATCCGGCGGATCTTAGAAGTATCGAAATATTCGATGAAAAGTTGAATAGGGTGATGGATTACGATGAGCGCGTTGGCCACCAACTTTTGGCGATTCGTGCTTTTGGATTGAAGGTTGATGAGGCGATCTGTTTCAAGCCGCACCTTGTGAGCCAGGATGGCGGGCTTCGCTTGACGCAAGGAAGTAAAGCGGGGCGGTCCTTGGTGATACCGCTGGACACGGAAGATCGCCGTCAGGCGCTAGTTCTGCTTAAAGCGTTCGCGAGCCGCAACAAGGCACGTGGGGGCATCGCTGACAAGTCGAAGAGTCGGGAGGCGCAGAAAAAGCGCTTCTATCATGTCCTTGGTCAGTGCGGTATCACACTTCGGGATACCGTGGCGGGCCCCATCGGAGCGCTTTCAGGGAGCTTCGTGACCATCTGATTCTCCATCTTCGAAAACCCGCGCGCGAGGAATTGAGGCCCGGTAGCTGGATGCCTGCGTCGCAAGCCGCCTTGCCCGAGAGACAGCCGTCCGTTCGACCTCAACTCTCAAGTGTGTTCGTGGTCGCCTGCAAACCTCAATGAGGTGGCCCCGGTCATCGTTTTTCCTGTGAGTGTCCTGATTGCTCTACACGGGGGGGTACAGAAGCCTGTCCGAATTGCAAGGCATGGATCCCCATGATGCTACCCTGAATGAAGGTGAGGTTGGTTGGCTTGATCAATTCCTTGGGGTGATGTTCTGGCCGTGCCCTACAAGTTGGAGCGGGGCGGACTAGCTTGTGTGTGCCCGTCGTGCGGCCACGGGCGAGTGTCATTGCAGGACACAGCACCGCCGACACCGGCGATATGACGTGACATCCGTGAGGTAGTATTCGGTGCAAAGGAGGTGATCGTAGAGCCGGCACCTTAATCCCGTTTGCAGGTAGTTAATTCCTGTGGGTTTGACGGCTCGGCCCGGTTGTGAATTATGCGTCACATATCGGTCTGCGGTTCATGACGCCAACGGAGCGGAAAGTTTCTAATAAATAGGCGCTCGCTTCCTTGCAACCCGCACCACTACGTGCCTAGATCTTAAGCATTTTATTAGAAGCCATTCCCGGAAACCCGCACCAGCATTGGCTTTTCGGGCGATCCCCGACCTGCATGGGGTGCAGGTATGCTGCGCCGACAGACCCTGCGTTCTTGACTTTGTGCGGCTCCCGAGTCGATTACTTGAAATGGTACGACCACGTCCAACTACTTCCCCAAGCCGGCCGTCCATAAGTCTCAGGCGTATAGCGGAATAGGCCTGACCCAAGCGCGTCTTGCTGCTTTAGGTGGTGCCTCCCACGGGGCGCAGATCCCCGAGTTGCGTGTCCTGGCCGTCATGCCAAGGCCCTTCCAGAGCCCATCCTTACCTGTGTCCGACGCCGGGGCCCTTTTTTCGCTGTTTCGCTGCGCATATAGGCGCCCCGATGCAGCGGCGCACGGTCCGCAAAGCCGCATGATGGAAAACACCCCCGTCGTGGGGGGTGGCGTTGCCGAAACGAGTGGCGCTTGGTCATCTTTATTGGCTATGATGTATGCCTCACACGTCCGGCCGACCTGAGCGGGCGGAAAAGCACATGTCAAAAAGCGAGAGAGTCTTTTGAAAGCTCGACCAAGGATGCAGAGGAGTTGCTAGCCATTTTGATCGAATGTCTAATGCGCCATCCGAGAATGCCGAGGTGCTTAAGCGCGCAGGACTCGTGATGGCCCTCACCGCTTGGGAGACATACATTGAGGATCGAGTCCGCGAAGAGGTGGCGCGCCCGCTGCGTGTCGTGAATGGCAGTTACGTAGGGAAATTCGTCTAAAGCAAACTGGAAGAAGAACTTAGGCGCTTCCATAATCCATCTACCGAAAAGACGCGGCGGTTGTTCAAGGATTTCCTCGAGGTCGACGTTGTTGCCCACTGGGAGTGGTTGCACTTTGAACCGGCCAAGGCCGGCAAAACGCTCGACGAACTGATCGCAAGGCGAGGAGAGGCAGTGCACCGGTCGAAGCCGGTGAATTTTGGGGTGCCCCCAACGCCACACCTGGTAAGGCGCGAGGACCTCGACAAGGCCATTCGATTTCTCAAGGGGTCTCGTAGCTGCAACCGATAGCGCCTTGATCGAGGGTTGATAGTTGGAAACCCGCCGGCGTCTCCGGCCCTGCAGGGTCGCGAAGCTTCTCTTCTAACAAATAGGAAGCGTCACAAACGACTTCAATACGCATGGAGGCGCAGAGCACTGGGTACACAAATTCCACGCCGACCACACTGGCGTGCCCTCTACGTATCAGAGAGCACGTACGCGAGGGGAAAATTCGGGGGAAGAATTTGGGGCGCTGCGGGGTACCAAGGGGAGGCGAAACCTTTAAAATCAACGATTTACCTCCCCGTTGTTCCCCCTGTTACCCCTGCCAAATGGGTTCGAGTCCCATCAGCCACCCCAAAATTCCTTTTTCGCATCAGTGCTTTGCGGGTTTTCTAACCCTTTAGTGATGCGAATTCCTTACGGCGCCATCGGCGCCGTTTCTGTTTCTGCTCCCCTTATTCTGTCGCTTGGGCCTCATCGACGAGGAGATAGTAATCCGCCGGGTGCCAAGGAATCACGAGGGTGCTTGACCCCGATTCGATGGGCGTTGCAGTGATCATCACCCCGTCCTTTCCGATCTCGCAGCGTTCAAAGACAGCGGCAAAGCCCTCTCGCGCCACCACGATTCTCCTGCCGGGGAAATGCTGCCGTAGTTGTGAAACTTTGTCAGTCAGTGCACTCAAGGCATCGCGGTCCTTCATTTTGACTCTCATTGTGAGCTAGTGGGTGCTGCCGACCGCGAGGCAACTCAGCCCGGTTGAACGGGTGCGTCGGAAGCAGGCTGCTGCGGCGCACAAATGAAGACTGAGTTTAGAGGGATGATTCTAATTTCGTCCCTAGGGGATTTCCCCCCCGAACCAGAGAAGGGGAGCGCGATGGGTGCCTATTAGGGCATGCATGACATATTCGCTGCTGCATTGGCGGGCACCGTTCGGTGCCATATGAACAGAAGACACAGCAATCTCCAGCCTTTGGTCTGAGCATCGTGTGGCAGTACTCGCACATATAACGCCACATGCAGGCGTCCAGCGGCATGGTTTCTTCTTTGGCATGCCCGCAGTTAGGACAGGTGATGACTGACTGCAGCTTGAGGTTGCTCATCTTGGCCCCTTCCCCGAAGTGCACTGCGAATTGCAAACTGCCCTTTCCCAATGTGAGGTTTATGCCTAGCCTAGTTCCGTACCAAGGTACGGAGTCAAGCCATGGAGCACATGCTAACCATCGGCAAGCTGGCCAAGGCGGCGGGCGTCGGGGTGGAAACGGTGCGCTACTACCAGAGGTGCGGGTTGCTGTCGGTGCCAGAACGTGCCTTTGGGACCGTTCGCCGGTATTCGCAACAGAGCCTGCAGCGCCTTTATTTCATCCGCCGGGCCCAGTCTCTCGGTTTCACCCTGGATGAAATCCAGGTACTGCTGCGACAGAGCAATGGTGGCTCGTGCAAGACCGCCCGCACACTGGCCGAACAAAAGCTCGATCTTGTCGAGAAGCGATTGCAGGATTTGCGACGGTTGCAAGCCGAGTTGGAGCGTCTTGTCCGGCAATGCCACACCCATGGCGATGAGGCTTCGTGCCCATTGATCGATGCCTTGTCCGGGATTGAATGACAAGGCCCGGACATCAAACGCGTCCAGTCGCCGCGCGCGCCCGCCCGCTCATGTCGCTAGCCTCGAACCGGCGGCGTGGAGCGATGCAGCAGATTGAGGAGATCGGACTGCCTTGTCGTACCGGTCTTCGAAAAGATGTGCTGAAGATGGGTGCGAACAGTCGGCTCGCTGATGCCTAGCATCTCCGCCGATTCCATGCCTCCAAGCCCTTGTGAAAGCGCCAGTAATACGCGTAGTTCGCCACCGGTCAATCCGTGCAGCCGCGCAAAGGCTTCGCCGGGCATGAGCGGGACCTGGATGGGGTCTTGCATGAACACGGCGACCGATGCGGCGAACGGTGCCAGGATGCCGCTGCGCTCGCCGTTCTCTATTGGCAGCAGGGTGGCGACGTAGCCGCGGCCTGTTCCGGCGCCATCGGGAATCGCCACCGAATGCTCGTTCCACGATGAAGCGTTGTCGGCGCGCGTCGCGGCATCGATGTGCTTGGCAAGTGCCGCGCGAGCCGTGGGTTCGACCGCCGACAGCCGGTTGTGAGCTATGCAGATCGAATGGCCGGCCTTCACCTGTCGCTCGGCTGCGGCATTCATATAAACCACGTGCCCATCGCGCGCCGTAAGGAATACGCCTGCTGAAAGCCCGTCGAGCGTCTTTTCGAGCATCTCGGATCGAAGTGCCCGGATGTCGAGTGCGTCGGAGATCGCCATTGCCCGGCAGACATGAGGAGACAGCAGCCTGAACAGCTGCGCCTCGGGCTGCTGGTAGTGCGGCTTCTTGTTGCTGCGGGAAGCGTGCAGCGAGGCCATGCGTCCGCCCGTGCGAAGGGCCGGAAACCAGATGATGTCGGTCAGTCCGTACGGCTCCAGGACTTCGCGGTAGAAGCGGCTTTCAAGCAGTTGCCGGGGCTCCCTGGCGAGCGAATTGACGTCCCCGACATTCGAGACGATGTCCGCCGCGGCCATCGGGCTTTGCGCGAACTCACTGCCCAACTTCTCCAGGAATTCGGGCTGGTAGCCGAACACGAACAACTGGTCGTTGCGCACTTGCTTGAGGTCATGCACGCAGATGCCGCCGCCCGTGCTTGCGCACAAGTCCGCCACCGACCGGCACGCGCCGGGCCAGCGCGCGGGCTCTAGCGCGCAGTCGTAGATGGCGCCGATCACGTCGGAGAGTTGCTGGGCTGTCACGCCCTCCAGGCCGTCCATGGCGAACTCCCTTTTTTGTTATGGGTGTTGTCCGTCATCGCTTCCGATGACGCGGCGTTGCGAAGAAGTTTATACGCTTACGAGCAGCATGAATCCCTGTAACGAGAAGGTTGCCAAGATGCTCCACCGTGTCAATCGAGTTCTAGCCACGCCCGCCCGGCGAACATCCGCTGGCTATATGATCGCGCTGATCTACTGCATCCTTGCAGCGTTGATCTGGAGCGCGCCGGTTGGGCATGTCGGGACGACCATGTCTTCCCGGCCAACCGAGTCAACGATCGCCTGGCTCTACTTCATGACAAACGCGGCGCGCATCTTCACCTATGTGCCGCAATTGATGGCGGTGTGGCGCAGTACCGACGGCGCGCGCGACATTTCGCTGTTGACGTGGGGATCGTGGGTCGTGGCCAATGCCACCGCTGTGGCCTACGGTGTCATCGTCGTCCACGACCTGTTTTTCACGCTGATCGCGTTGCTCAACCTGGTGTGCTGTGCGGCGGTGACCGTGGTGTGCATGCAGCGTCGCAGGGGGCCGCGGTAACGACCGGGCGCATGCTGACACTCCCATTTGGGGGCTTCCATGATCGCGGTTGCGCCGTTGTAGGAAAGCACCCGGCAGTCACAGAACCCCTGTCCTACATCCTCCCGAAGGTCCGCTGCATATGCTGGAAAGGACGAGGATAGGACAGGAGAGTCTTATGAAAATCACTCTTGTGCTGCTTACCGCTTTCACAGCGTTGCTCAGCGGTTGCGTCGTGGCCCCCGATCGCGATGAGCACCGGGACAGTGGCTACTACAGCGATGGTCGATACCACAATCATGATCGCGATCGCGGCGACCGGGATGACCATCGGGACTACGGGGACAGGGATCGGTGGCAGAACGGGCCGAGATACTGACGCTGCAGCGTGGCGATTGACAATCGGACGGCCTAGCGACCGCGGGCGGGCAGCGCCTTGATGGTCATCGTGCCGTCCTTCTGGACATCCGCGCGGGCAAGTGCATCGAGCGAAATCGTCTTGGTCGGCTTTCTGAGCACGACGATCACCGCATCCCCGCGGAGATTTTTCACCCAGCAACCGGTGTCCCACGCGCCGTGGTAGGCCGCATAAAAGCGCATTTGATCGGCGCCGGCCAAGGGCAGGTCGCACTTCTTGTGCAGGTACAGCACCGTGGGGAACGGCGTTCGAACCGTTTCCCCGACCCTCATGTCGTCAAACGGATAGACATAGGCGTCTTCGGCGCGCGCGGCTGTGGCTGTGGCGGCGGCCAGTGCCGCGATCATCCATACCAGCTTCATCATGGCGATCACCAGGGGCTGACGAAGGCGGGTTTGCGAGCCCGCGCCCAGCCAGAGAGCTATCTGGCAAAAATTGTACGTCGCCTTGCAGCGAAAAACCCGGCGACACGCGCCGGGTTATGTTCGCCAGCCGCTATATCGAGCGTTGTCCTGGGTGTCCGGTTTCGCGAGCCGGCCCAGCCATCACCCTTTGATGTCGGGCGTCTCCTGGCCAAACGAATTCCTTTCATGGATCTGTCCATCCCGGCCGTGAATCAGCAGCTCGACCTTCGTCCGTCTCGCCTTCTCCGTGCCGGTGGCGATGGCGTGTTGCTGGCAGGTGAAACGCTGCTCATTTCCGGACCCGCCTTCGAGCTGTACGGCCCAGCCATTGTAGGTCGGCACGACGTGGATATTCTTGTTGGCCATGGCTGTCTCCTGGAGTCTGTGCAGATAGTGTCGGCCTGGGAACACCGCGCCGGTATCAGTCGCTGTCCGACAAGGCGACCGCAGGCGGATGGGGTTTATACCGACTGTCCCGATTCGCCAAGCGGATGTCACCTGGAGTCAAATGGATTTGCACCGGTTTTCCATACTGGCGTGGTAACGAACTCGTTCTCCACATCATCATGCTTGCCCTGGCTATCTGGCTGCTTTGTTCTTTCGGGATTGGTCTGCTGGCCCACATTCTGGGCCGCTCCGTTGCGGTCTGGCTGACCTTTTCGATGATCTTCACGCCATCCCTCGGGCTGATCGCAATGGCTATCCTGGGTAAGAAGGCAACGACACAGCAGCTGCCGGTCTGAAGAGTGCGGCCGCCGGCTCGGCACGACCCTGTTCCGCCCCCGCCGAGCGGGAAGCAACTGGCTTCGGATGGTCAGGACCTTCATGCTACGATGCCCCGGACACCGGGAGGCTGCCATGGAATATCGATACAAGAGCCGGGAAATCTCGATTCAGCCAATCAAGGCGCCCGACGGTCAATGGGACTGGTCGTTTGTCATCCGTGGACACGGACATCGACATAACGCCGGCGCGCTCGCGGCAACGGAAGACAGTGCCATCGAGGCGGCCTACGCGGCTGCGAGGCATGAGATCGACCATATCTCCGGCGACGCCAACGACTAGCCGCCGTCAGGGCGGCATTACCGCTGCATTTCACTCCGGCCGGCCCCGCCCATCGGCAAGCCTCAGGCCAGGAGCTTGGTCGGCTCGGCCAGTTCCAGCATCCGGCAGATCGCCGCCATGCTGCCAACCATGGTACGGCGCTGCGCGCCCTGATAGATGCGAACCCCCTTCGATTGCCGGAACGGCACGGGCTTGACGGGCTGGCGTGCGGCGATGTGGTTGGTTTGCGGCATGGCTACACCTCTCGATTGGCAAAAGCGGGGTCAACACCCGTCAGGCGGGCGGCGTCGGCACTGCAAGGAGGAGGGCGGCGGCCAGCGCGCGGCTGGCCGCGCTGGTCAGAAGCCCGAGGAGCGGATCAGCCCGACGGCAATGCCTTCGAGCGAGAACTCTTCGCGTCCGGGCCCGACCATGATGTTCGGGAAGTCGGGGTTTTCCGCGATCAGCTCGATGGCGCCGTCACGGCGCTGCAGGCGCTTGACGGTGACGTCGTCGCCCAGGCGCGCCACGACGATCTTGCCGTTGGGCGCCTCGCTGGCCTTGCGCACGGCCAGCAGGTCGCCGTCGAGGATGCCGGCGTCGCGCATGCTCAGGCCGCGCACGCGCAGCAGGTAGTCGGGGCGTTCGTCGAAGACCGAGGCATCGACCTGGTACTGCCGGTCGATATGCTCGGCGGCCAGGATCGGGCTGCCGGCGGCCACGCGGCCCACCAGCGGCAGCGTCAGCTGCATGACCCCGGACATCGGCAGGGAAAACTGGTCGGGGGTTTCCGAATCGCTGCGCGCCACCTTCAGGCGGATGCCGCGCGACGCGCCCGGCGTCAGTTCGATCACGCCCTTGCGCGCCAGCGCTCGCAGATGTTCTTCCGCGGCATTGGGCGATGAGAAGCCAAACTCCGCGGCGATCTCGGCGCGCGTGGGCGGGAAACCCGTGCCGCGGATCGTATTGCGGATCAGGTCGAAAATTTGCTGCTGCCGGGGTGTCAGGGTCGCCATGGAAGCGTTCCGATAAGTGCCCCGGTGCTATTTGTCCGCCAGCCGGGTGAGCACTGTATGTTTAAACAGTATGCTGTGATTTTATACAGTATCGGCGCAAGCGCAAGCAGAATTTCAGAAGCGTCTGCTCGACATCCGGTTTGCCCGCATGCCGCAGGTACAATCGCCGGACTTCAGCTCCCTGTATCCCCCCACCATGTCCCAGCTTCCCCGCATCGTGGTTCTGGCCACTGGCGGCACCATTGCCGGCGCCTCGACCAATCCGGCCAGCAGCGCGCGCTACCAGGCCGCGACGGTGCCCGTGTCGACGTTGCTGGCGGCCGTGCCGGCGTTGCAGTCTATGGCGCGGATTGAAGCCGAGCAGGTGGCGCAGATCGATAGCAAGGACATGGTGTTCTCGCTTTGGCCGACGCTGGCCGCGCGTATTCAGCATTGGTCGGCCGAGCCGGACGTGGCCGGCATCGTCATTACACATGGCACGGACACGCTCGAAGAGACTGCGATGTTCCTGCACTTGACCCAGGCCTGTCCGGTGCCCGTGGTACTGACCGCCGCAATGCGTCCGTCGACGTCGTTGTCGGCGGACGGTCCGCTCAATCTGCTAGATGCGGTGCGCGTCGCCGGCCATCCGGCTGCGCGCGGCAAGGGGGTCCTGGTGGTGCTGAACCAGCAGATCCATGCGGCGCGCGACGTGACCAAGGCGCATACCTCGGCGGTGGATGCCTTTGCGTCGCCGCAGGGCGGTCCGCTGGGTTTCGTGCAGGACGAGCTGGTGCGGCTGCCGCGCACGCCCACGCAGTCCGTTGCGGCGGTCTTTCCCGTGCCGGCCCGGTGGCCCGAGGTCGAGATCGTCGCGAGCTATACGCAGCCGGGGCGCATCGCGGTGGACGCAATGGTGGCTGCCGGCGTACGCGGCCTGGTCGTTGCGGCGGCGGGCAACGGTTCGGTGCATGAGACGCTGATCGCGGCGCTCAGGGACGCCGCCGCGGCCGGTGTTGCCGTGGTGCGGAGTTCGCGGACCGGGGCCGGTCATGTGTCGATTCCGCCAGTTACGGACCCCGATGCCGGCCTGTTTGTCTCCGCCGCGGACCTGAACCCCTATAAGGCAAGGGTGCTGTTGCTGGTGGCGCTTGCGCAAGAACCGGGGCTGGCGGCGGCGCCGGACCGGCTCCAGGCGCTGTTCGCCTCGGCGTGATTGCGGTTGCGTGATTGTCAATAGCCGGGCTATACTTTAAGGCTATTCAACCTTGCCGCACCGGACGTGACGCCCGGGTGGCTTATCCAAAAGGAGCGTCAATGCGTCATTACGAAATCGTATTCATCGTCCACCCGGACCAGAGCGAGCAAGTGCCGGCCATGATCGAGCGTTACAAGTCGCTCGTGACGTCGCAAGGCGGCCAGATTCACCGCGTGGAAGACTGGGGCCGTCGCCAGATGGCTTACATGATCCAGAAGCTGGCAAAGGCTCACTACGTTTGCGTCAACATCGAGTGCGGCAAGGATACCCTGGTCGAGCTGGAACACGCCTTCAAGTTCAATGACGCCGTGCTGCGCCATCTGATCGTGCAGACCAAGAAGGCCGAAACCGCTCCTTCGCCGATGATGAAGGAAGTGCAGCGCGAAGAAGCCCGCAAGGCCGCGCAAACGACCACCGAAGGCCAGGCTGCCTGAATGCGGATTGCGGTGCCTGTCGTGGCTGGCAAGCCTGATCACGACAGCGTGGGCAACACACTGCAAGGGGCGACGCGTTGAATCAGCTTCGGCTAGCCGCCACCCTGGCGGAACGCGATGCCCTCAGGTACACCCCGGCCGGCGTGCCCGTCGTGAACTGCATCTTGCAGTACAGCGGCGCGGCAATCGAGGCGGAAACGCCGAGGCAGGTCGAGTTTGCCATTGCAGCGATGGGGATCGGGCCAGTTGGCCAGCGTTTGGAGCGGTTGCCGCTCGGCACGCTGCTCGATTGCGAAGGATTCCTGACCCGCAAGCACCGCAACAGCAAGGCCCTCGTCTTTCACATCACTGGATGTAAAGCATTCGTAAAGGATTGAATCGTGGCATTCATCAAACGTAACGACAAGAACAAGAAGCGCTTCCAGCAACAGAACCCGCTGTTCAAGCGCAAGCGCTTCTGCCGCTTCACCGTGGCTGGCGTGGAACAGATCGACTACAAGGATCTGGACACCCTGAAGGACTTCATCGGCGACAACGGCAAGATCACGCCGGCTCGCCTGACCGGCACCAAGGCTCACTATCAGCGTCAGCTGGATACGGCCATCAAGCGCGCGCGTTTCCTGGCGCTGATGCCGTACACCGACCTGCACAAGAACTGATAGTCCAGGCCATAGGTCCGTAAAGGAGAGAACACGATGCAAATTATTCTGCTGGAAAAAGTGATCAACCTGGGCAACCTGGGTGACATCGTCAAGGTGAAGGATGGTTACGCCCGTAACTTCCTGATCCCGAGCAAGAAGGCCCGTCGCGCCACGCAAACCGCGATCCAGGAATTCGAAGTGAAGCGCGCCGAGCTGGAAAAGGCCGCCGCCGAGAAGCTGGCCGCCGCGCAAGCCGAAGGTGAGAAGCTGAACGGCCAGACCGTTCAGATCTCGCAGAAGTCGGGTGTGGATGGCCGTCTGTTTGGTTCCGTGACCAACGCCGACATCGCTGTGGCCCTGGGCAACCAAGGCTTCAAGCTGGAAAAGGCTCAGGTTCGTCTGCCGAACGGCCCGCTGAAGACGGTGGGCGACCACCCGGTCAGCGTTGCCCTGCACACCGACGTGGTGGTCGACGTGACCGTTGCCGTCGTGGGCGAGCAAGTCTAAGCACGACCTTGCCGTGCCGGTCCATCCGGCACATGCAAGCGAAAAGGCAGGAGCATGGCTCCTGCCTTTTTCTTTGTCTGCAGTACCGGCTGCATGGCCGCCCGTTTTGCTGCACACCCGGCGCTGTCAAGGCCTGATGTCAAATTGTTGCCGCTCAAATGTCAGTCGGGCAGCGTCCACCCGCCGGTATAATCTCACCCCATGAACGCGCCCGTCGCCGACCCCCAACTTGAAAGTCTCAAGGTACCGCCGCATTCGATCGAGGCCGAGCAATCGGTGCTTGGTGGCTTGTTGCTGGACAATTCCGCCTGGGACCGCATTGCCGATTTCATCTCCGAAGCGGACTTCTACCGCTTCGACCACCGGCTGATCTTCCAGAACATTGCGAAGCTGATCTCGGCGACCAAGCCCGCCGACGTCATCACCGTCTTCGAAATGCTGCAGGTGGCTGGAAAGGCCGAGGAGGTAGGCGGCCTGGCCTACCTGAACTCGCTCGCGCAGAACACGCCCAGCGCTGCCAACATCCGCCGCTACGCGGAGATCGTGCGCGAACGCTCGGTGCTGCGCAAGCTGGTTACCGTGGCGGACGATATCGCGTCGTCGGCGTTCGCTCCGCAGGGGCGTGAAGTCCGCGAATTGCTGGATGCGGCCGAATCGAAGGTCTTCGCTATTGCCGAAGAAGGTTCGCGCGGGCAGAAGGGCTTCCAGGAAATCCAGCCACTGCTGACGCAGGTGGTGGAACGTATCGACGAGCTGTACCACCGCGATTCGACCACCGACGTGACCGGCGTGCCGACCGGCTTCATCGACCTCGACAAGATGACCAGTGGCATGCAGGCCGGTGACCTGATCATCGTGGCGGGTCGTCCGTCGATGGGTAAGACGGCATTCTCGCTGAACATCGGCGAACACGTGGCCGTGGAGCAGGGGCTGCCGGTCGCGGTGTTCTCTATGGAAATGGCGGGCACCCAGCTGGCCATGCGTATGCTGGGTTCGGTCGGCCGCCTGGACCAGCACCGGCTGCGTACCGGCCGGCTGCTCGACGAAGACTGGCCGCGCCTGACCCATGCGATCCAGCGCATGAACGACGCGCAGCTCTTCATTGACGAGACGCCGGCGCTCAACCCGATGGAGCTGCGTGCACGCTCGCGCCGGCTGGCGCGCCAATGCGGGCAGCTCGGCCTGATCATCATCGACTACCTGCAGCTGATGTCCGGCTCCGGCGGCGGCGAAAACCGGGCGACCGAAATTTCGGAAATCTCCCGTTCGCTCAAGGGTCTGGCGAAGGAACTGAACTGCCCGGTCATCGCGTTGTCGCAGCTGAACCGAAGCCTGGAACAGCGTCCGAACAAGCGCCCGGTGATGTCCGACCTGCGTGAATCGGGCGCTATCGAACAGGATGCCGACGTGATCCTGTTCATTTACCGCGACGAAGTCTACAACCAGGACTCCCAGGACAAGGGTACGGCCGAAATCATCATCGGCAAGCAGCGTAACGGCCCGATCGGCACGGTGCGCCTGACCTTCCTGGGGCAGTTCACGAAGTTCGATAACTTCAGCGGCGGCCCGGCCTTCTTCGACAACGACAACTGAAGTCAAGCCTGCCGGCAACCGAGCGTCTCGTTTGCGACATATCGGCAGGCATTGCTGCAACAACCCTGTAAAATATTGCGCTTTGATGACGGTGGCCGGAAATGCCGCTGTCGCGCGATGCATTGCGCAACCTCCAGCAACAAACCAAGCGGCGTACTGCGCTGCGACAAGGAACATTCCATGTTCGGCCGATTCATGCCCACAGAGGGCAAGTTCTTCGAATACTTCAACCAGCATGCCGACTGCGCGGTGACCGCCGCCCACGAACTGCAGACCCTGGTCAATGACTTGCCCAATGCCGAGGCGCATGCCCGCCGGGTCCAGGCGACCGAAAAGAAGGCCGACCGGATCACGCACGACACCATCGACCTGCTGCACAAGACCTTCATCACGCCGCTGGACCGCGACGAGATCCACAAGCTCATCACGACCATGGACGACATCCTGGACCTGATGGAAGACGTGGCCGAGACCATCTCGCTGTACGACGTGACCAGCCTTACCGACGAGGCGCTGCGCCTGGCGGCCATCTGCGTGCAGTGCTGCGACCAGGTCAAGATCGCGGTGGGCCTGCTCGAGGACATGGGCAATGCCAGCACCATCCTGAAGACGGCCCAGCAGATCGACCAGCTCGAATCGGAAGCCGACCGCGTGATGCGCTCGGCCATGTCCAAGCTGTTCCGCGACGAGACCGACGTCAAGCGCCTGATCAAGCTGAAGGCCATCTACGAGCAGCTCGAAACGATTACCGACAAGTGCGAGGACGTGGCCAACATCATTGAAGGCATCGTCCTGGAAAACGCCTGAGCGGAATCGGCATGCATACCATTCAAATGAGCCTGTGGGTGATCGGCCTGCTGGTGGCGCTCGCGCTGCTGTTCGACTTCATGAACGGCTTCCACGACGCGGCGAACTCGATCGCCACAGTGGTCTCCACGGGCGTGCTCAAGCCTCACCACGCGGTGGCGATGGCAGCGATGTGCAACGTCGTCGCGATCTTCATCTTCCACCTGAAGGTGGCAGCCACCGTGGGTACCGGCACCGTAGACGTCAATATCGTTGACCACTACGTGATATTCGGTGCGCTGGTCGGGGCCATCGCCTGGAATGCGATCACGTGGTACTACGGCATTCCGTCGTCGTCCTCGCATGCACTCATCGGCGGCCTGGTCGGCGCAGCGGTGGCCAAGGCGGGCACCGGCGCGCTGGTGGGCAACGGCTTGCTGAAAACGGTGGTGTTCATCGTGGTCTCGCCGCTGCTGGGCCTGATCCTGGGTTCGCTGATGATGGTGATCGTGGGCTGGACGTTCTTTCGCACGCCGCCGTCGCGCGTGGACCGCTGGTTCCGCCGGCTGCAGCTGGCATCGGCCTCGCTCTACAGCCTGGGCCACGGTGGTAATGATGCGCAGAAGACCATCGGCATCATCTGGATGCTGCTGATCGCGAGCGGCCATGTCGCCGCTGGCGGCGAGCCTCCGATCTGGGTGATCGTAAGCTGCTATGTGGCCATCGGCATGGGTACGCTGTTCGGCGGTTGGCGCATTGTGCGCACCATGGGCCAGAAGATCACCAAGCTGAAGCCGGTCGGCGGCTTCTGTGCCGAGACCGGCGGCGCCATTACGCTGTTCATCGCATCGGCGCTGGGCGTGCCGGTGTCGACCACGCACACCATCACTGGTGCCATCGTCGGTGTGGGCTCCGCGCGGAAGATGTCGGCGGTGCGCTGGGGCGTGGCCGGCAATATCGTCTGGGCGTGGGTGCTGACGATTCCCGCTTCCGCGTTCATGTCCGCGATTGCGTGGTGGATCGGCCGCCATATCCTGTAAGATGCGGCGGTTCCTCCGGTCATGACAAAGAGCCAGGCAAGTGCCTGGCTTTTTGTCATTCATGGCGCCCTATTTGTTGGCGAAGGCGGCGATCGGGTCGTCGTCGACCGGCGGCGCGGATTCGGGCGGCATTGCCGGCGTCGGTACGGGAGCCGGTACCGGGCTCGCTGCCGGGGCCGGCAGCGGCTGGTTGACCGCCGCCACCACGCGTCGCGCGCCGTTGTACCGGGATGCCCAGTAAGACTTGCCCATGTCCTCAAGGCGCACGGTGCCGCCGGTGGATGGCGCGTGCACGAAGCGGTTCTGGCCGACGTAGATGCCGACATGGGAGTTGGCGCGGCCCGTGGTGTTGAAGAAGACCAGGTCACCCGATGCGACCTCGCTGCGGTCCAGAGCGGAGCCGCGCGTACCCATGGCTTCGGTGGTGCGCGGCAGGTTGACGTTGGCGGCGCGCGCAACCACGTATCGCACCAGGCCACTGCAATCGAAGCCGCTGTCAGGCGTGTTGCCGCCGTAGCGGTAAGGCGTGCCGACCAGTGACATGGCCTGGATGGAGATTTCTTCGAGCCCGGCGCTCGGGTCGATCATCGGCTTGCCCGGCGCACGGGGCAGATTGGCATGGCGGGACGGGGTGCCGGCGCAGGCCGCCAGCAGCAGGGCGGCGGCACAAACCAGCGGCAGCCGTGCCGCGATGGGAACCGCGGGCAGGCGCAGCCGGATGGCCCGAAGGGCAAGGGATTGGCGCGAAGGCATCCTGTCTGGGTCGGTCGCCAGCCCCGACCCCGGATTTTCGCTACCAGCGCAACTGAGCGTCGCGGCTTCCGGTGCCGATCCTGATGGTCTTGGTCTGGCCCTTGTAACTGGCCTCGATATTGTAGCTGCCTTCGGGCGCACGTATGAGGCAGCGTGGGCCGGCGGCACGGAAGGCCGCGACCTCCTGCTCGTCGCGCAACAGCCGCACGGCGACGTCCGAGAGGAACTCCCCATTGTTGCCCTGTGTGAACAGGATACCCATGTTGAAGTTCTTTTCCAGGCCGGCCAGCGCCGCGCGTTCGTCGTCGGCAACGCCGCCGCAGACATAGCTCACCGGGCCCATGGTGCGGATCACCATGGGGTCGGCCGCCCGCGCTGGCCGCCAGGCGGTGGCCAGAGCCATGGCCGCCGCGGTCAGTGCGACGAGCGCCAGCATGCGCTTGCGGTCCCATCGGGGACACACGGCGCGCGTGCATAGCGCGGTGGGGCGATGCTGGCCCGGCGATTGCTGATGACTCATCGATGCCTCCTGTCGAGCGATCTCATCGCGAACAAAAAAAAGCGCCCGCGGCACGGGCCGGGGCGCGGATTCTGGCCGCCGGCCTCGCTGCGGGGGCAGCCCGGCGGCACGCCTTACAGCACGTCGCCGGCGTGGTCGGCTAGCCGCGAGCGCTCGCCGCGCGCAAGGGTGATATGGCCGCTATGGCTCCAGCCCTTGAAACGATCGACCACGTAGGTCAGGCCCGACGAACCTTCGGTCAGGTACGGCGTATCGATCTGCGCGATATTGCCCAGGCAGATGATCTTGGTACCCGGGCCCGCGCGCGTGACCAGCGTCTTCATCTGCTTCGGCGTCAGGTTCTGCGCTTCATCGATGATGACGAACTTGTTGACGAAGGTGCGGCCGCGCATGAAGTTCATGCTCTTGACCTTGATGCGCGAGCGGATCAGCTCCTGCGTTGCCGCGCGGCCCCATTCGCCCGCGCTGTCATCGCTTTTCTGCAGGACTTCGAGGTTGTCGTCGAACGCGCCCATCCACGGCTGCATCTTCTCTTCCTCGGTGCCGGGCAGGAAACCGATGTCCTCGCCGACCGGTACGGTGGCGCGGGTGACGATGATCTCGTTGTACAGCTTCTGGTCCAGCACCTGCTCCAGGCCCGCCGCCAGCGCCAGCAGCGTCTTGCCGGTACCGGCCTGGCCGAGCAGCGTGACGAAGTCGATGTCCGGGTTCATCAGCAGGTTGAGCGCGAAATTCTGCTCGCGGTTGCGGGCGGTCACGCTCCACACGTTGTTCTTGTGGTGCGTGTAGTCCTTGAGCGTCTGCAGCAGCGCGGTCTTGCCGTTGATCTCCTTGACCTGCGCATAGAGCGGCAGGCTGCCATCCACGGGTTCGAGATAGACGAACTGGTTGACCAGGAAGGAGGGCACCAGCGGACCGGTCAGGCGATAGAACATCGCGCCGGTCTTCGGATCCTGCCAGCTCTCGACGCCCTTGCCGTGCTTGGCCCAGAAGTCGCCGGGCAGTTGCATCACGCCGGCGTAGAGCAGGTCCTTGTCTTCCAGGACCTGGTCGTTGTAATAGTCCTCGGCCGGCAGTCCCAGCGCACGCGCCTTGATGCGCATGTTGATGTCTTTCGACACCAGCACGACCTGGCGCTCCGGGTACTGCTGCTGCAGCGCGCTGACCACGCCCAGGATCTGGTTGTCGGCCTTGCCCTGCGGCAGGCCTTCGGGCAGCTTGATGTCGTTGAGCCGGGTCTGGAAGAATAGCTTGCCCTGCGCGTCGCGGTTGCCGAGCTTGGCCAGCGGCAGGCCCTCGTCGAGCACGCCGCCGGTGTCGCTTACCAGCGAATCGAGCGTGCGGCTGACCGTGCGCGCGTTGCGCGCGACTTCGCTCATGCCCTTCTTGTGGTTGTCCAGTTCCTCGAGCGTCATCATGGGCAGATAGACGTCGTGCTCTTCGAAGCGGAACAGGGAACTCGGGTCGTGCATCAGCACGTTGGTGTCGAGCACGAACAGCTTGCTCGGGCCTTCCGACTTGCGTGCGCGGCGCGTCGGGCCGGCCGCGGGTTTGACCAGGCTGACCGGGGCCGTGGCGACCGGCGTTTCCGGCAAGGTTGGCGCTGGGGTCGAGCGGGCGCGGGTACCGGCGGCGGCGCGCGCCTTGACGGCGGGCGCGCCGGTTTCACCGGTTTCCAGCAATGCCACGCGCTCGAGTGCCGACACAGGTTTCTTCTGCTGTGCGACGGCTTTGGCCTTGGGCACCGCGGAGACCGGAGCAAACTCGCTCGGATCCAGCAATTGGGCAGGCTTGGCGGGCATGGTGGGCAGCGGCATGCTTGGCTTTCCTTTCAGGGGGACAAGATGGGGGCGGAACTATCCGTGCGGCATTTCGCAAGGAAAATGCCAACAGCCACCGGAGCATGCACGCGCGAGGCACCCGGGGCATCGGATAAACAAAAAAGCCGCCATTCCTGCGATACAGGTTTGGCGGCTTGCATGCGGACCTGCGACACGGCAGATCCGCCACCGGCCTGCGGCGCGAACCGCCTGGGCCAGGAAGTCGAATCAGCGTGGCATCCGGAATCTGAACTCATTACGAGCCAATGTATCCGAAGGTTTTGGGTTTGGCAATTGCCACTCATGCGGAGAAAGTGCGGTGTCGCGGCGATGCCAAACGGGCCCGTCTCGCCACCTCGTTGGATGGTGGCCATGCGCATGCGTGTCAGAGGCCGCGAACGATCTCCAGCACCTCGTCCACGTGGTTGGGCACCTTGATGCCGCGCAGCTCGTGGCGCAGGATGCCCTTGCCGTCGACGATGAAAGTACTGCGCTCGACGCCGCGGTGCTCCTTGCCATAAAGCTTTTTCATTTTCATGACATCGAAAAGATTGCAGACCGCCTCGTCCGGGTCCGAAATCAGTTCGAACGGCAACTCGAGCTTCGCCTTGAAATTCTCGTGCGAGCGCAGGCTGTCGCGCGAGATGCCGAACACGGCTACGCCGGCCTTGACGAAGTCGTCGTGCTGGTCGCGGAAGTTCATGGCCTCGGTGGTGCAGCCGGGGGTGTTGTCCTTCGGGTAGAAGTACAGCACCACGGTCTTGCCGCGCTGCTCGGACAAGCGGAAGGTGCCGCCGTCGCCGGTGACCGGCGCGCTGAAGTCTGGTACGGCCTTGTTGAGACTGACTGTCATTGTTGTGGCTCCAGGGGAGGGGCAGTATCGGAGAGGCTGCGAGGGTCCGCACGAAGGCCGCGCGGGTAGCGCGCCTGCGTCACGAGGGGAGCAGATTGGGGCGCGCGCGCGGACTTCAAGCGTGGCGCCTTCTCAACTTTTCCAGTCCGGCCAATGACGGCTCAGCGGCCTGCGGCTTCGGGTTCCAGCAGCAGCACGGCGGCCACCTTGCGGCCTTCGGCCATCAGGATATTGTAGGTGCGGCATGCGGCCTGCATGTCCATGGCATCCACCCCGACATGCTTGCGGGCCAGGGAGGCCGTCAGCCGCGGGTGCGGAAAGCGCAGGCGAGAACCCGTTCCCAGCAGCACGACCTCGGGCGCCAGTGCCGCCAGCGCCTCGAAGTGAGCGGGTTCGAGGTCTTCGAAGCGGTCCACCGGCCACGGACGGATCTCGCCCTCAGGAAGCACCAGGATGGAATGCGTGTGACGTATCAGGTTGATTTCAATGTAGTCCGGCCCATAGGCGGTGACGGTATTGAGCGCCTGCGGCTGGTCGGCGTGAAGTTTCAATTGGGGGCCCCGAAGGCTGTCTGGCCGGCGCCGTGGCGTTCCGCCCGGGGCGGATGGCCGGCAGCGCGGGCAGGCAGCGGGTTGGCGGCAGTGATGCAGGCGCCGGCGGCGGCGGGTTTCGCCGGGGGCCGGGGCACGCTGCAATGCAAGAATTGCTGCCGAAGTCTGTCATAATCCGATAAATTATAGCTTTTGCCTCCGTGTCTGCCACGTTCACGGCACGACAGCATTGCACCGCAACGGACGGCGCACCCAAACTCCATCCGGATCCCCATGTTCGCTGCCGCCGACGCGGCAGTTTTCGCCTCCGCCGACATCGCCGTGAAACCCATCCAGAAATCCAACAAACTCAATAACGTTTGCTATGACATCCGCGGCCCGGTGCTGGAAAAGGCCAAGCAGATGGAGGAAGAGGGGCACAAGATCATCAAGCTGAATATCGGCAACCTGGCCGTATTCGGTTTCGATGCGCCGGAGGAAATCCAGCAGGACATGATGCGCAACCTGCCGAATTCGGCGGGATACTCGGATTCGAAGGGCATTTTCGCCGCGCGCAAGGCGATCATGCACTACACCCAGCAGAAGAATATCCAGGGCGTCGGCCTGGAAGACATCTACGTGGGCAACGGCGCCTCCGAACTGATCGTGATGGCGGTCAACGCGCTGCTCAACAGCGGCGACGAAGTCCTGGTGCCGGCGCCGGACTACCCGCTGTGGACCGCCGCGGTGAGCCTGTCGGGCGGCACGCCGGTCCACTATATCTGCGACGAGTCCAACGAGTGGATGCCTGACCCGGACGATATCCGCGCCCGCATCACGCCCCACACCAAGGGCATCGTCATCATCAACCCGAACAACCCGACCGGCGCGCTGTATTCGGACGAACTGCTGCTGGAGATCGTCGCGATCGCGCGCGAGCATGGGCTCATCATCTTCGCCGACGAGATCTACGACAAGGTCCTGTACGACGGCAACGTCCATACCTCGATCGCCTCGCTGTCGACCGACGTGCTGACGGTCACGTTCAACGGCCTGTCCAAGAACTACCGCTCGTGCGGCTACCGGGCTGGCTGGATGGTGGTGTCTGGCGACAAGCGCCCGGCGCTGGACTATATCGAGGGCCTTAACATGCTGTCCTCGATGCGCCTGTGCGCCAACGTGCCGGGGCAGTGGGCCATCCAGACCGCGCTGGGCGGCTACCAGAGCATCAACGACCTGGTGGCAGAAGGCGGCCGCCTGCGCCGCCAGCGCGACCTGGCGTACGAGCTGATCACGGCGATTCCGGGCGTCACCTGCGTCAAGCCCAAGGCCGCGCTGTACCTGTTCCCGAAGCTGGACCTGTCGATGTACCCGGTGCAGGACGACCAGGAGTTCATCTATGAACTGCTGCAGGAGTCCAAGGTGCTGCTGGTGCAGGGCTCCGGCTTCAACTGGGACAAGCCGGACCATTTCCGGATCGTATTCCTGCCGCACGAGGAAGACCTGCGCGAGGCGATCAACCGCATCGCGCGCTTCCTGGAGGCGTACCGAAAACGCCACGGCAAGGTGGCTGCCTGATCGGGCGGCCGCTGCATCTCATCCTTAGCAACCTAGAGTCAGATTGTCCATGAACCCCATCAAAGTTGGCCTGCTCGGCATCGGTACCGTCGGTAGCGGCACGTTCAACGTGCTCAAGCGCAACCAGGAAGAAATTCGCCGCCGCGCCGGCCGCGGCATCGAGATCGCCCTGGTGGCAGATCTCAACACCGAGCGCGCACGCGAGCTGACCAACGGCGAAGTCGAGATCGTCAACGACGCCAACGTGGTGGTGACCCGCCCGGACATCGACATCGTGGTCGAGCTGATCGGCGGCTATGGCATCGCGCGCGAGCTGGTGCTCAAGGCCATCGAGAACGGCAAGCACGTGGTCACCGCCAACAAGGCGCTGCTGGCCGTGCACGGCAACGAGATCTTCGAAGCCGCGCGCCGCAAGGGTGTGATCGTCGCGTTCGAAGCGGCCGTGGCCGGCGGCATCCCCATCATCAAGGCGCTGCGCGAAGGCCTGACCGCCAACCGCATCCAGTGGATCGCCGGCATCATCAACGGCACCACCAACTTCATCCTGTCCGAAATGCGCGACAAGGGCCTGGATTTCGACACGGTCCTGAAGGAAGCGCAGCAGCTCGGCTATGCCGAGGCTGACCCGACCTTCGACATCGAAGGCGTCGATGCCGCGCACAAGGTCACGCTGATGAGCGCGATCGCCTTTGGCATGCCGGTGCAGTTCGACAAGGCCCACGTGGAAGGCATCACCAAGCTGGCCGCGACCGACATCAAGTACGCCGAGGAACTGGGCTACCGCATCAAGCTGCTGGGCATCACGCGCCGCCGCGACGACGGCGTGGAACTGCGCGTGCATCCGACGCTGGTGCCGGCCTCGCGCCTGATCGCCAACGTGGAAGGCGCGATGAACGCCGTGCTGGTGCAGGGCGACGCCGTGGGTGCCACGCTGTACTACGGCAAGGGCGCCGGCGCCGAGCCGACCGCTTCGGCCGTGATTGCCGACCTGGTCGACGTGACCCGCCTGCACACTGCCGATCCGGGCCACCGCGTGCCGCACCTGGCGTTCCAGCCGGACGAGCTGTCGAATGTGCCGGTGCTGCCGATCGAGGAAATCAACAGCGCCTACTACCTGCGCATGCGCGTGGCGGACGAGACCGGCGTGCTGGCCGAGATCACGCGCATCCTGGCCGAGGCGGGCATCTCCATCGACGCCATGCTGCAGAAGGAATCGCGCGAGGGGGAGCCGCAGACCGACATCATCATCCTGACGCACGTGACCCGCGAGAAGCAGGTCAATACCGCCATGGCGAAGATCGAGTCGCTGCCGACCGTGCTGTCGGCGGTCACGCGCCTGCGCATGGAAGAACTGAACTGAGCGGCAGGATATTCCGGACCCATGAAATACCAGTCGACCCGCGGCCATGAAGTGCCGCAAACGTTCTCCGAAATCCTGCTGGGCGGCCTGGCGCCGGACGGCGGCCTGTACCTGCCCGTGCAGTATCCGCAGGTCACCGCCGACGAGCTGGAAGCCTGGCGCAAGCTCTCGTATGCCGATCTTGCGTTCGAGATCCTGAGCAAGTTCTGCGATGACATCCCGGCCGAGGACCTGCGCGCGCTGACGCGCAAGACCTACACCGCCGAGGTGTACCGCAACGCGCGCGCCGGTGACAACACCGCCGACATAACGCCCCTGCGCACGCTTGGCGAAGAAGGCGGCACCAATCTCCAATTGCTGGGCTTGTCCAACGGCCCGACGCTGGCCTTCAAGGACATGGCCATGCAGCTGCTGGGCAATATGTTCGAGTACGCGCTGGGCCGCGCCGGGCTGGAGCTGAACATCCTCGGCGCCACCTCGGGAGATACCGGCAGTGCTGCCGAATACGCGATGCGCGGCAAGCGCGGGATCCGCGTGTTCATGCTCAGCCCGCACCGCAAGATGAGCGCGTTCCAGACCGCGCAGATGTTCAGCCTGCAGGACCCGAACATCTTCAACCTGGCGGTGGACGGCGTGTTCGACGACTGCCAGGACATCGTCAAGGCGGTTTCGAACGATCTGGACTACAAGGCCCGCCAGCGCATCGGCACGGTCAACTCGATCAACTGGGCGCGTGTAGTGGCCCAGGTGGTGTACTACTTCAAGGGCTGGCTGCTCGCGACCTCGGGCCCGGGCCAGAAGGTGTCGTTCTGCGTGCCGTCGGGCAACTTCGGCAACGTCTGCGCCGGCCATATCGCGCGCATGATGGGCCTGCCGATCGACAAGCTGGTGGTGGCCACCAACGAGAACGACGTGCTCGACGAGTTTTTCCGCACCGGCGCGTACCGCGTGCGCAAGTCGGCCGAGACCTACCATACGTCCAGCCCGAGCATGGATATCTCGAAGGCGTCGAACTTCGAGCGCTTCATCTTCGACCTGCTCGGCCAGGACGCCGGCAAGCTGTCGGCGCTGTTCCGCGACGTGGAAGAGAAGGGCGGCTTCGACTTGTCCGGCACTCCGGAATTCGAGCGCATCCGCGGCGAATTCGGCTTTTTCTCGGGCCGCAGCACGCACGACGATCGCGTGGCGACCATCCGTGACATGTCGGCCCGCTACGGCATCACCATCGATACCCACACCGCCGACGGCATCAAGGTGGCGCGCGAGCATCTCAGCGCCGGCGTGCCGATGGTAGTGCTGGAAACCGCGCTGCCGGCCAAGTTCGCGGACACCATCCGCGAGGCCCTGGGCCACGAGCCCGAGCGTCCGGCTGCGTTCGAAGGCATCGAGAAGCTGCCGCAGCGCTTCGAGGTCATGGCCAACGACGTCGGCCAGATCAAGGCCTTTATCGCCGGTCACACCGGCCTGTAAGCGCGGGCGCCTCCGGGTGGCTGCGGCGCCGCCGCATGCCTTGGCGGCGTCAACTCGCTACAATCAGGCTAGCCGTGGCCCAGACCCGGCCCCCGCATTGCCCGCACCCGTCGATAGACGCTGTGCGACGCAATGCGCGGGCCGTTTTTCATGGGCGCTCCGAACCCACACATCCCATCATGACCCAAGCTGCAGCGTCTTCCCGCCCCCCGATGCTGACCATGGCCCAGGCGCTCGACGCCCTGCTGGCCGCCGCCCGTCCGCTGGCCCAGGTTGAACACGTCGACACCCTGGCCGCCAACGGCCGCGTGCTGGCTGCTCCGGTCACCAGTTCCCTGCAGGTACCTCCCGCCGACAACACCTCGATGGACGGCTACGCGATGCGCGCCGCCGATGTGCCTGCCGCGGGAACGCGCCTGCCGGTGTCGCAGCGCATTCCGGCCGGCCATGTCGGCACCGACCTGGCGCCCGGCACCGCCGCGCGCATCTTCACCGGCGGGTTGATCCCGCCCGGGGCCGATGCCGTGGTGATGCAGGAGCAATGCGTGGCGGATGGCAACGACGTGATCGTCAACCACGTGCCGCAATCGGGCGAATGGATCCGCAGGGCCGGCGAGGATATCGAGGCCGGCAGCGTCATCCTGCCTGCCGGCACGCGGCTTACGCCGCAGGCGCTGGGACTGGCCGCCTCGGTGGGCCAGGCACGCCTGGACGTGGTGCGGCGCGTGCGTGTCGCGGTGTTCTTCACGGGCGACGAACTGGCCATGCCGGGCGAACCGCTCAAGCCCGGGGCGATCTACAACTCGAACCGCTTCACGCTGCGTGGCCTGCTGGAAAACCTGGGCTGCGAAGTCAGCGACCTGGGCATCGTGCCGGACACGCTGGCCGCCACGCGGGAGACGCTGCGCAAGGCCGCACAGGGCCATGACCTGATCATTACGTCGGGCGGCGTCTCGGTCGGCGACGAAGACCACATCAAGCCCGCAGTGGAAGCCGAAGGGCGCCTCGACATGTGGCAGATCGCCATCAAGCCGGGCAAGCCGCTGGCGTTCGGGCAGGTCGGCAACGACGGCAGCGATCCGGCGTTTTTCCTCGGCCTGCCGGGCAACCCGGTATCGAGCTTCGTCACCTTCCTGCTATTTGTGCGGCCCTTCATCCTGCGCCTGCAGGGCGTGGCCGACGTGACGCCGCGGCGCCTGCCGCTGCGCGCGGACTTCGAGTTGAAGAAGGGCGATCGCCGCAACGAGTTCCTGCGCGCGCGCATCAATGCCAATGGCGGCCTGGACCTGTTCCCGAATCAAAGCTCGGGCGTGCTGACCTCCACGGTGTGGGGCGACGGCCTGATCGACAACCCGCCCGACCGGGCAATCGCGCACGGCGATACCGTGCAGTTCATTCCGTTCGACGGCCTGCTGGCATAGCGGGCGGTGCGGACGGTGCAAGAAGTCGTGATGAACATCGAACTACGTTTTTTTGCCAGCGTGCGTGAACAGGTCGGCGTTGCCGCTGAGCGCACGGAAATCCCCGCCGATGTGCGCACGGTGGGCGAGGTCCGCCAGTGGCTGCGCACGCGCGGCGGAGCCTGGGCCGAGGCGCTGGCAGAAGGCCGCGCACTGCGCATGGCCGTCGACCACGCCGTGGCCCGAGCCGATACGGCCATTGCCGATGGCTGCGAAGTGGCCTTTTTCCCGCCGGTAACCGGAGGCTGATATGACCGTCAGGGTACAGCGCGAAGATTTTGACCTCGGCGCAGAAGTCGCCGCCCTGCGGGCCGGCCGGCCCGGCGTTGGGGCGGTGGCAAGCTTCATCGGCACCGTGCGCGATGTGAGCGAGGGCAGCGCGGTCAGCGCGATGGAGCTTGAGCACTATCCGGGCATGACCGAGAAGGCGTTGGCGCAGATCGAGGCCGCTGCCTGCACGCGTTGGGAACTGTTGGGCGTGACCATCATCCACCGCGTCGGGCCGCTGCTGCCGCTCGACCAGATCGTGATGGTGGCCGTGGCGTCCGCGCACCGCGGCAACGCATTCGCGGCATGCGAATTCATCATGGACTACCTCAAGTCCGAAGCACCGTTCTGGAAAAAGGAAGAAACGCCGGAAGGCGCGCGCTGGGTCGATGCCCGCGTGACCGACGAGGCGGCCCTGAAGCGTTGGGGGATCCCGTCCATCAACGCCAGCGGCGCCGAGGCCGGCAGCGACGGCGGCAACTGATGGGCCCGCTGGGGTTCGTGGCGGTCGGCATTGGCGCGGCGATCGGCGCATGGCTGCGCTGGGGGTTCTCGGTCATCTGGAACGCCCTCAATCCCGCCTTGCCCTACGGCACCCTGGCCGCGAACCTGCTCGGCGGCTACCTGATCGGCGTGGCCGTCGGTTTCTTCGATTCCCATCCGGGGCTGCCGGCCGAATGGCGCCTGCTGGCCATTACGGGCTTCCTTGGCGGCCTGACCACGTTTTCCACGTTTTCCAGCGAGGCGCTGGCCAACCTCATGTCGGGCGACTACGGTTGGGCGCTGCTGCATGTGGCCAGCCATCTGGGTGGCTCGCTGCTGCTGGCCGGGCTGGGTTTGTGGACTTACCGCTTTTTGGCCTGACCGCAGGCGGGCGCGGCGCGGGTGCCGCATGGTACGGGAAAGCCATGCATTGACATCGGCCGCCGGCGGTCTATACGATGAAACGTGAATCAGCCCTCACGTTTCGCGGTGCCGCACCGGGCAGAGGAGGCCGGACGGCGGGGCAGGTCGCGGGACGCTGGTAACGCACACAGAGGGCGCCCGAGCGCCACAGTGGAGACACGATGTCCCAGACCGAATCGGGCAGGACTGACTCCGGCATCTGCCCGCCCAAGACAGCGCGCGGGCAGAAGACCCGCGAATCGCTGCTGCGTGCCGCCGAAAAGGTGTTCGGCGAGAAAGGCTACTACGTCGCATCGATTTCCGAGATCACGCAGGAAGCCAAGGTCGCCATGGGCACCTTCTACCTGTACTTCAAGGACAAGGAAGACATCTTCCGCGCGCTGGTCCACCACATGCTGGAGTTGTTGCGCGCCCACCTGCGCAACCACCTGGCATCGGCCACCAGCCAGCTGGACGCCGAACGGCTCGGACTGAAGGCTTTCCTGTCTTTTGTTTCCCGACACAAGAATCTCTACCGGATCGTGCTCGACTCGTATTCGGTGGACGAGACCATCTATAGCGGCTACTTCCAGGTCTTTGCGGACCTGTACAGCCGGCGCCTGAGCCGCGCGGCCGAGCAGGGCGAGGTGTGCCCGGGCGACGCCGAGGTGCGCGCCTGGTGCTTGATCGGCATCAGCAATTTCCTTGGCATGCGCTACGCACTGTGGAAGCGGCCGGCCTCGATGGACAAAGTGGTCGATGCCGCCTTCGACATGATCACGCGCGGCTTGCAGGCGCGGTGAGGGCGTTCTTACCGTGGTCTTCCGCACAGTCTGCACAGTGCCGTCGGCCATATTCGCTACCATGACCGGTGTGTTGCCGGCAGCGGCTGCTGTGGCTCGGGTTGCAGTCGCGCCCTGAACCGCGCCATGCACGCCGACCGGCAAGGTCGAACAACACATGCTGCGCGCACGCTTCCCGGGCCCGGGAAGGCGGCGGGTGGCCCGGCAGTTTGCAGTTCGGAAGTCTTCTCGGCATGAGCGGATAGTCAGCAAACCAGGAGGGTCCCATGCAGCATGACAACTTTCATCGCCGCGGCAAGATGGCTTTTGCTGCGGCCGCGGCATTGCTGTCCGCGGCCTGTGGCGGCAGCGACAGCGGCGACGGCAACACCAACCCCAATATCAAGCCGGCCAATATCGGCACGGTGACGATCAAGGCCTATGACGGCATCACGGACGACTTGCTGACCGCCGGCCTTGGCAAGGATGGGTTGGCAAGCGCCACGGCGCCGGTGCCCGCCAGCCCCAACGCGCCAACCGCGGCCGAGCTGCGCCGCTACGCGATCTACACAAACTACCGCGCGATCGTGGACACCACCGCCGGCGGGGGCTTCGGTACGTTCTACGGGCCCAATGTCGATGCGCAGGGCAATGTCACGACCGGGCAGGGCAGGATCGCCGGCGTCGAATACCTGGCCTTCTCCGACGACGGCAGCGGGCAGGAGAACGTGACGATGCTGGTGCAGATCCCGAACACGTTCAATCTCAGCAAGCCTTGCATGATTACCGCGACTTCGTCGGGTTCGCGTGGCGTATATGGCGCGATTTCCGTGGGCGAGTGGGGCCTGAAGCGCGGCTGCGCCGTCGCTTATACCGACAAGGGCACTGGCGCCGCACCGCACGACCTCGATACGGACACCGTGCCGCTGATCGACGGCACGCGCGCGACGCGCAGCGCCGCCGGCAGCAACGCACAGTTCGCGGCCAGGCCGGGCATCCTGTCGCTGGCCGATTTCACGACGCAGGCACCGCATCGCCTGGCCTTCAAGCATGCCCATTCGCAGCGCAACCCGGAGAAGGACTGGGGCAAGTTCACGTTGCAGGCCATCGATTTCGGCATTTGGGCGATCAATGACCGCTTTGGCCTGGTCGCCCGAAATGGCGTGCGCCAGCGGACCCTGGGCAAGAACGCGATCCTGGTGATCGCCTCCAGTGTCTCCAACGGTGGCGGGGCGGCGATCGCGGCGGCCGAGCAGGACGCCACCGGCATGATTGACGGCGTGGCCGTGGCCGAGCCCAACCTGAACCTGCCGCCGAATGCCAACATCCTGGTCAAGCGTGGCGGCAGGCAGGTCAATGCATCGGGGCGCCTGCTGTATGACTACATCACCACGGCCAACCTGCTGCAGCTATGCGCGTCGCAGGCGACCTCGCTGGTCAATGCGCCGGCGTTTGCGACCAACCAGTTCTACATCGCCCGGTGCCAATCACTGGTCGACAACAACTTGATCTCCGGCACCACGGTCAGCGACCAGGCGGCAAGCGCGCTGCAAACGCTGCACGATTCTGGCTGGGAGCCGGAATCGGATGCGCTGCATCCGTCGCTGGCCCTCTTCGACACGGCGGCCTCGATTGCCGTGACCTATGCCAATTCCTACGCCCGGGCCAGCGTGACCGACCGGCTGTGCGGCTACAGCTTCGCCGCCACGCTGACCGACTTCAAGCCGGCGGCGATCGCGCCCGCGGCGCTGGCATCGATGTTCTCGACCGGCAACGGCGTACCGCCGACCAGTACGGTGCAACTGATCAATGACCGCGACCTGCAGCATGGCCCGTTCCTGAATGGCCAGTCGGTGTCCGCCTCCAGCAACCGGCCCGATGCCAACTTCGACGGAGCCAGATGCCTGCGGGACTTGCTGACTGGCACCGGTTCCCAGGCGTTGGCGCTGCAGTCGGGCCTGTCCGAAATACAGCGTTCGGGCAACCTGCGTGGCAAGCCTGCGCTGATCGTGCACGGCCGCAGCGATGGCCTGTTGCCGGTCAATCACACCTCGCGGCCATATCTCGGCTTCAACCGGCAGCAGGAAGGCGCAGCCAGCAAGCTGTCGTATATCGAGGTCGAGAACGCGCAGCATTTCGATGCCTTCATCGGCGCCGTGTCGGGTTACAGCAACCGCTACGTGCCGCTGCACCTCTACCTGATCCGGGCGCTGGATGCGGTCTATGACAACCTCACGACCGGCAAGGCGCTGCCGCCGTCGCAGGTGGTGCGGACGATCCCCCGCGGCGGCGCCACCAATACCACCACCGCGCCGACGCTGCTGCCGGCCAACGTGCCGCCGATCTCGGCAAGTCCGGACAACGGCAACCAGATCACCGCGAGTACCGGGTCTGTACAGGTACCGGATTAATCCGTGTTCCGGATGGGCTCGCCGATGGGTCGGCGAGCCGCGCCCCGGTGGCGTATCCGCCGCTTGGGCCACTGACCTGCCTGCTCGCGCCATAGACCGATTTCTGCACTTTTTATCGTGCGAGGATCGCGTCGGCGTGGTCTTGAAATGTCAAGCCGAAGCCTTATCTTTCGGTAAGACATACAGTGTCCGGCCGGGCGAGCTCCCTAGCATCAGGACACTCACCGAGAGAGGGAATCCTATGCGTCTTGACAAACTGACTACCCGGTTCCAGGAAGCGCTCGCCGATGCGCAAAGCCTGGCACTGGCCAATGACAACCAATACATCGAACCGCAGCACCTGCTGCGCGCGCTGATCGCGCAGAACGACGGCGCCGCCAAGGCGCTGCTGCAGCGTGCCGGCGTGAATGTGAACGGGCTGCAGACTGCGCTGGACGCGGCCATCAAGCGCCTGCCGCAAGTGCAGGGCACGAGCGAGGTCCAGGTGGGCCGCGACCTCGTCAACCTGCTCAACGCCGCCGAGAAGGAAGCCATCAAGCGCGGCGACCAGTTCATCGCCAGCGAACTGTTCCTGCTAGCCGTGTCGGAAGACAAGGGCGACGCGGGCCGCATTGCGCGCGAGAACGGGCTCAACCGCAAGCCGCTGGAAGCGGCCATCCAGGCCGTGCGTGGCGGGGATACCGTCAACAGCGCCGACGCCGAAACGCAGCGCGAGGCACTCAAGAAGTACACCATCGACCTCACCGAGCGCGCCCGCCTGGGCAAGCTCGACCCGGTGATCGGCCGTGACGACGAAATCCGCCGCGCGATCCAGATCCTGCAGCGCCGCACCAAGAACAATCCTGTGCTGATCGGCGAGCCGGGCGTGGGCAAGACCGCGATCGTCGAAGGCCTGGCGCAGCGCATCGTCAACGGCGAAGTGCCCGAGACCCTGAAGAACAAGCGCGTGCTCGTGCTCGACATGGCCGGCCTGCTGGCAGGCGCCAAGTACCGCGGCGAGTTCGAGGAACGCCTGAAGGCGGTGCTGAACGACGTCGCCAAGGATGAGGGCCAGACCATCGTCTTCATCGACGAGATCCACACCATGGTCGGCGCGGGCAAGGCCGAAGGCGCGATCGACGCGGGCAATATGCTCAAGCCGGCGCTGGCGCGCGGCGAGCTGCACTGCATCGGCGCGACCACGCTGGACGAATACCGCAAGTACATCGAGAAGGATGCCGCGCTCGAGCGCCGCTTCCAGAAGGTGCTGGTGGACGAGCCGTCGGTGGAAGCGACCATCGCCATCCTGCGCGGGCTGCAGGAAAAGTATGAGCTGCACCACGGCGTGGAGATCACCGACCCGGCCATCGTCGCCGCGGCGGAACTGTCGCACCGCTATATCACCGACCGCTTCCTGCCCGACAAGGCGATCGACCTGATCGACGAAGCCGGTGCGCGCATCAAGATGGAAATCGACTCCAAGCCGGAGTCGATGGACAAGCTCGAGCGCCGCACCATCCAGCTCAAGATCGAGCGCGAAGCGGTCAAGAAAGAGACCGACGAAGCCTCGCTCAAGCGCCTGGACCTGATCGAGCAGGAGATCACGCGCCTGGAGAAGGAGTACGCGGACCTCGACGAGATCTGGAAGGCCGAGAAGGGCGCCGCGCAGGGCACGGCCGCGCTGAAGGAAGAGATCGAGAAGGTCAAGCTGGACATCGCCAAGCTGCAGCGCGAAGGCAAGCTCGACAAGGTGGCCGAGCTGCAGTACGGCAAGCTGCCGGGCCTGGAAGGCAAGCTCAAGGCTGCGACCGACGCCGAGGCCAGCGAGCAGAAGCAGCCCAACAAGCTGCTGCGCACGCAGGTCGGCGCCGAGGAAATCGCCGAAGTGGTGAGCCGCGCGACCGGTATTCCGGTGTCGAAGATGATGCAGGGCGAGCGCGAGAAGCTGCTGAAGATGGAAGACCGCCTGCACAACCGCGTGGTGGGCCAGGACGAAGCCGTGCGGCTGGTGTCCGATGCCATCCGCCGTTCGCGAGCGGGTCTGGCGGACGAGAACAAGCCCTATGGCTCGTTCCTGTTCCTGGGACCGACCGGCGTCGGCAAGACCGAACTGTGCAAGGCACTGGCCGAATTCCTGTTCGACTCGGAAGAGCACCTGATCCGCATCGACATGAGCGAGTTCATGGAGAAGCACAGCGTGAGCCGCCTGATCGGCGCGCCGCCCGGATATGTCGGCTACGAGGAAGGCGGCTACCTGACCGAGGCCGTACGCCGCAAGCCGTACAGCGTGGTGCTGCTCGATGAAGTCGAGAAGGCCCACCCGGACGTCTTCAACGTGCTGCTGCAGGTACTGGACGACGGCCGCCTGACCGACGGCCAGGGACGCACGGTGGACTTCAAGAACACGGTGATCGTGATGACGTCCAACCTCGGTTCGCAGATCATCCAGTCGATGGTGGGCGAGCCGCAGGAAGCGGTGAAGGGCGCCGTCTGGCAGGAAGTGCGCACGCATTTCCGTCCGGAGTTCCTGAACCGGATCGACGAGGTCGTGGTGTTCCACGCGCTCGACCAGAAGAATATCGAGTCGATCGCGCGCATCCAGCTGCAACGCCTGCAGGCCCGCCTGGCCCGCATGGACATGACGCTGGAGGTCAGCGAGCTGGCGCTGGAGAAGATCGCGAGCGCGGGTTATGACCCGGTGTTCGGGGCGCGTCCGCTCAAGCGGGCGATCCAGCAGCAGATCGAGAACCCGGTGGCGCGCGCCATCCTGGAAGGCAAGTTCGCCGCCAAGGACGTGGTGCCGGTGGACTACGAGGACGGCGAGTTCACGTTTGGGCGCAACCTCGACTAAATCGACCGGACGGTGTGCATCCAATAAGGACCTCTGAGGAGGTCCTTATTTTTTGTCCGCAATCGTGGGGCGGTTGATCTTCATCAACTGGCCAATGGGAACGGCCCGCTAATATCTGAACCGTCATGGAGATGCGGGGGCGCTCTTCATGACTTGTCTACCCGTTTCCAAATGGAAACTTGGCCCGCACCGCTAACACGGTGCGGGCGTTTTCTTTTGGGCATCCGGTTTTCGGCTCGGGCCGCCGTGCTACAGCTGGCGCATGTCCATTGCGCCATGCGCGCCCGACAGAATCACTCTGCAATGTCCTTGCATCTGGCGCTGGCAGGGCCCGGATCGGTGCCGTGCGCAGGCATGTGCATATTTCCGACCGATCTTATGCGGAAAACACGCAAGGTTCGGCGAAAGCATTCGTTCCGTTCAGATAGGCCGCTCGGTAGTCTTGCTCCTGACAGAAGCCCAGCCGCCACGGCGGGCAGCCAATGAGGCGCTCCAGCGCCATTCACGACACCTGACGGGAGCAACTAGATGATTCGCAAGCTGGCCATCGGCCTGGCCGCAGTGGCCGCCCTTGGCGCCGCGCAGACAGCGACGGCAACCACACTGCTCAATGTTTCCTACGATCCGACGCGCGAGCTGTATGTGGACGTGAACGCCGCATTCGCCAAGGCATGGAAGGCGCAGGGCGGCGATGCCGTGACGGTGCGCCAGTCGCACGGCGGCTCGGGCAAGCAGGCCCGTTCGGTGATCGACGGGCTGGATGCCGACGTGGTCACGCTGGCGCTCGGCTACGACATCGACGCCATTGCCGAGAAGGGCCTGCTCAAGTCCGACTGGCAAAAGCGCCTGCCGCACAACGCTTCGCCCTACACGTCGACCATCGTGTTCCTGGTGCGCAAGGGCAACCCCAAGGGCATCAAGGACTGGAACGATCTGGTCAAGCCGGGCGTGCAGGTTATCACGCCGAACCCCAAGACCTCCGGCGGTGCGCGCTGGAACTACCTGGCGGCATGGGGTTATGCGCTGCGCCAGCCGGGCGGCAATGACGCCAAGGCGCGCGATTTCGTCGGCGAGCTGCTCAAACACGTGCCGGTGCTCGATTCGGGCGCGCGCGGCGCCACCACCACGTTCGTGGAGCGCGGCCTGGGCGACGTGCTGATCGCCTGGGAGAACGAAGCGATCCTGGCGATCAAGGAGCTGGGACCGGACAAGTTCGACATCGTCGCGCCGTCGGTGTCCATCCTGGCCGAGCCGCCGGTTGCCGTGGTCGACAAGGTGGTGGACAAGAAGGGCACCCGCAAGGCGGCCGAGGCCTACCTGCAGTTCCTGTACACCGACGAAGGCCAGGAGATCGCGGCCAAGAACTATTACCGGCCGATCTCCCCGAAAATCGCCGCCAAGTACGCGGCGAACTTCCCGAAGGTCAAGCTGTTCACGATCGATGAAGTGTTCGGCGGCTGGCAGACGGCGCAGAAGACCCACTTTGCCGATGGCGGTTCGTTCGACCAGATCTACCTGCCCGGCAAGAAGTAATCCACCGAGACGGACGGGCCGGGGCCGGTGTCCCGGGCATCCGGCACCGTCCCGCCAACCCGAAGAAGGAAGCCCCGATGTCCATCCTCACCCTGTCCGGCAGTCCCTCGGCGCAATCGCGCTCCGCTCACCTGCTGGCCCACCTGCGCGGCGAGCTGGAAGCGGTTGGCGAAGGCACCCGCCACATCGACCTGCGCGGACTGCCCGCCGGCCCTCTGCTGGCCGCGCGCGCCGATGATCCCGCCATTGCCGCCGCCGCGCGCGCCGTCGCCGAGGCGCAAGTGGTGGTGCTGGCCACGCCGGTCTACAAGGCGGCGTACAGCGGCTTGCTGAAAGCCTTCCTCGATTTATTGCCGCAGACCGGCCTGCGCGACAAGGTCGTGCTGCCGATCGCCACCGGCGGCAGCCTGGCGCATGCGCTGGCGATCGACTATGCCCTGCGTCCGGTCCTGTCGGCACTCGGTTCGCGCCATATCCTGCCCGGCATTTTTGCCGTGGACCAGCAGATCGAGATCGACGGAAGCGAGCCCGCGCGCTTTGACGCCGCGCTGGCTCTGCGCCTGGAAGAGGGCGTGCTACGCGTGCGCGAGGCACTGGCCCGTGCGCGCATCGACGTCCCGCTTGAATTCGTGCCGGTCCCGCCGGCCCGGCGCGCCGTGCAAGCCGCGGTGGCGCAGCGATGTCCTGCCTGAGCTGATCCGTAGCCCGGCCGGCCACTAGCGCGTCAGCGCTGGCCGGCCTCACCGGCAATCCTGTTGTCATGCCGCCTGTGCACCAGGCCGGCAGGGCGGGTTGTTGCCCGGGTTGCTGCACACATCGGCCGACGATCCGGCCAAGACCATCCATCCATGCAGGCAGATTGCCGGACGCGTGCCGGCTCAGGAAAGAATCCATGACATCGTCGACCTTGTCGCCGCTTGCCGGCGAATCCGCAACCACTTCGCGCCACCCGCAGATCGCGAACCAGCGTCGGCGCCGCGCCCTGATTGCTGCACTCGTGATCGCCACCGGCGTGGCCTATGGCCTGGTGCCGGGCCGTGCCGAAGCCCAGTCGAAGACCGTCGATGCCAAGGTGCTGCGCATCGGCTACCAGAAGTACGGCACGCTGACGCTGCTGAAGGCGCGCGGCACGCTGGAGAAGCGCCTTGCGCCGCAGGGAATCACCGTCAAGTGGACCGAGTTCCCGGCCGGCCCGCAACTGCTGGAAGGCCTCAATGTCGGCGCGATCGATTTCGGCACCGTTGGCGAGGCGCCGCCGATCTTTGCGCAGGCCGCCGGTGCACAGCTCGCGTATATCGGCAACGAGCCGCCGGCGCCGACTGCCGAAGCCATCGTCGTGCCCAAAGGCTCCGCCATCAAGAGCGTGGCGGATCTGCGCGGCAAACGCGTGGCGCTGAACAAGGGCTCGAACGTCCATTACCTGCTGGTGCGCCAGCTCGAGAAGGCTGGCATTCCTTACAACGAGATCCAGCCGGTCTATTTGCCGCCGGCTGACGCGCGCGCTGCCTTCGAACGCGGCGCGGTCGACGCATGGGTGATCTGGGACCCGTTCCTGGCTGCCGCCGAAAAGCAGCTCGGCGCGCGCGTGCTGGCCGATGGCCGCGGCGCGGATGGCAAGAACGTGGTCAGCAACCATCAGTTCTATCTGGCGTCGCGCCCGTATGCGGAGGCAAAGCCGGAGATCGTAAGGCTGTTGCTCGATGAACTGGCATCGCTGGGTGCGTGGGCCGAGAAGAACCCGAAGGACGCGTCAGCAGTTCTGATCAGGGAGGTCGGCCTGGAGCCTGCCGTGCTGGAACTGGCCGTATCGCGGTTCTCGTATGGCGCGCGGCCGGTGAACGCCGAGGTGCTCGCCGAGCAGCAGCGCATTGCCGATGTCTTTCATTCGCTCAAGCTGATCCCGAAGCCGATCAAGGTCTCGGACGCAAGCTGGCAGCAGGCGCAGCGCTGAGGCGCGCGGCCACAACGATAACGAGGTTCCGACATGCAAGTTTTCTGGTTTATCCCGACACACGGCGACAGCCGCTACCTGGGCACATCCGAAGGTGCGCGTGAGGTCGGCATCGACTATCTGAAGCAGGTAGCCGTCGCCGCCGATACGCTTGGCTATGAAGGCGTGCTGATTCCTACCGGCCGCTCTTGCGAAGATCCGTGGGTAGTGGCTTCTGCGCTGGCTGCCGTGACACAGCGCCTGCGTTTTCTCGTGGCCGTGCGCCCGGGATTGATGACGCCGACGCTGGCCGCGCGCATGGCCGCCACGTTCGACCGCATCTCGAATGGCCGTCTGCTGGTGAATCTGGTGACGGGCGGTGACGTGGCCGAGCTGGAGGGCGACGGTTTGTTCCTCGATCACGCTGCGCGCTATGAGGCCTCGGCCGAATTCATCCGCATCTGGCGTGACGTGCTGGCGGCAAGCCACGACAGTGGCGAGATCAGCTTTGAAGGAAGTCATCTCAAGGTGAAGGGCGCGCGCGTGCTGTACCCGCCGTTGCAACGGCCGCATCCTCCGGTGTACTTCGGTGGTTCTTCCGCAGCCGCGCACGAACTCGCGGGTGAACAAGTCGATACCTACCTGACCTGGGGCGAGCCGCCGGCGGAGGTCGCGCAGAAACTCGCCGATGTGCGCAGGCACGCGGCACGCCACGGCCGCACGGTGAAGTTCGGCATCCGCCTGCACGTGATCGTGCGCGAGACCGAAGCCGCCGCCTGGGCCGCGGCCGACGATCTGATTAGCCGCCTCGACGACGACACCGTGGCGCGCGCGCAGGCGGTGTTCGCAAAGATGGATTCGGAGGGCCAGCGCCGCATGGCCGCCTTGCATGCCGGCGGCGGCAAGCGCACGCGCGAGGCACTGGAAATCGGTCCGAACCTGTGGGCCGGCGTGGGCCTGGTGCGTGGTGGCGCGGGCACGGCGCTCGTCGGCGATCCGCAACAGGTAGCGGAGCGCATGGGCGAATACGCGGAACTGGGCATCGACACCTTCGTGCTGTCCGGCTATCCGCATCTGGAAGAGGCCTACCGTTTCGCGGAACTGGTGTTCCCGCTGCTGCCGCGTTCGGTGCGTAGCAAGTTGCCGGGCCAGGTGCTGTCGGGGCCGTTCGGTGAAGTCATGGCGACCGGCATCGTGCCGCGCGCTTCGCAAAGCTGAGGAGATCGCCATGTCTGCTTCCTTGATCGCATCGCGCCGCGAATGGCGCACCGTGGCGCGCACGCTGGCGCCATGGGTAGTGCCGGCGCTGCTGTTCGTCGCCTGGCAGGCCGCATCGGAGTTCGGCTGGTTGTCCACACGCGTGCTGCCCGCGCCATTGGCCGTGGTGCGTGCTGCGTGGGAGCTGGCCCGTTCCGGTGATCTGTGGACTCATGTCTGGGTCAGCACGTGGCGCGCCGCTGTGGGCCTTGCCGTGGGCGGTGGCCTGGGTTTGCTGCTCGGACTGCTGACCGGCACGTTCCGCAGCGCTGCCACGCTGCTCGACAGCACGCTGCAGATGATCCGCAACATCCCGACGCTGGCGCTGATCCCGCTGGTGATCCTCTGGTTCGGCATCGACGAGACCGCCAAGCTGTTCCTGGTTGCGCTGGGTGTGTTCTTTCCGGTGTACCTGAATACGTTCCACGGCATCCGCTCCGTCGATCCGGGGCTGGTCGAAATGGCGCGCAGCTATGGGCTGTCGGGCTGGTCGCTTTATCGCGAGGTGATCCTGCCCGGCGCGCTGCCCAGCATCCTGGTTGGCGTGCGATTCTCGCTGGGCCTGATGTGGGTGATCCTGATCGTGGCCGAGACTATCTCCGCGCAGTCGGGCATCGGCTACATGACCATGAACGCGCGCGAGTTCCTGCAGACCGATGTGGTGCTGGTCGGCATCCTGCTCTATGCGCTGCTCGGCAAGCTGGCCGATGTGATGTCGCGCGGGCTGGAGCGCTTCTGGCTGCGCTGGCATCCGGGTTATCAAGCCGCCTGAAGCAAGGGAGAACTGACATGCAAAGCAATCCGGTAGAACAGGCCGCGCTCGCGTATGCCGATGCAAATCTGAAGGAAGTGCGCCGGGCGCGCCAGGCTGATGCGCCCGGCGGCGGTGTGGCGCTGCACGTGCATCAGGTGATCAAGCGCTATGACGGGCGCGCGGTGCTGCACCGTATCGCGCTGAGCGCGGCACCGGGGGAGTTCGTCGCCATCGTCGGGCGCAGCGGCTGCGGCAAGAGCACCTTGCTGCGGCTCGTTGCCGGGCTGGAAGCCACGGACGAAGGCACCATCACGCTCGATGCGCAACCGGCCCGCGCGCGGCAGCAGGACATCCGCGTGATGTTCCAGGACGCGCGCCTGCTGCCGTGGAAGCGCGTGCTGGAAAACGTCGCGCTGGGCCTGCCGCGCGAGCGTCGCGAAGAGGCAGCGGCGGTGCTGGCGCAGGTCGGCCTGGCGGATCGCGCGGAAGCATGGCCGGCACGGCTTTCCGGCGGCCAGCGCCAGCGTGTTGCCCTGGCGCGCGCGCTCGTGCATCACCCGCGGTTGCTGCTGCTTGACGAGCCGCTCGGCGCGCTGGATGCGCTCACGCGCATCGAGATGCAGGGGCTGATCGAATCGCTGTGGGGCCGGCTCGGCTTTACCGCGCTGCTGGTGACGCACGATGTGTCCGAGGCCGTGGCACTGGCGGACCGCATCGTGCTGATCGAGGACGGCCACATTGCGATGGATGAACCCGTCGCGCTTGCCAGGCCACGGCAGCACGGTTCGGCAGCGTTCGCGCAGTTGGAAGAGCGTGTGCTGCGTCGAGTCATGCAGCACACCCCGTCCGTCGGCTCGCCACCGCAGGTGGAGCAGGAACCCACGGCGGACTGGTCGCTGGTACGCACGGTGGAGTCGGTGCGCTTCGCGGTGTAACGCATCCGAAACCCGCACATCGTCATTACACAATCTTCATACGCCTTCACCAAAGGAGCTTCTATCATGAGCATTCAGGCCATCAACGTACGCAACCAGTTTCGCGGCAAGGTCGCCGCCATCATCGAAGGTCCGGTGGTTTCCGAAGTGGATGTGGAAACGCCGGCCGGCATCGTTACCTCGGTCATTACCACGCGCTCGATTCGCGACCTCGGCCTGACGCTGGGCAGTGAAGTCGTTGCGTTGGTCAAGGCGACCGAGGTATCCATTGCCAAGCTGTAAGTTGCCGCGGGCCATGTGCGCACGGCCCGCAGCGTGAACATCAAACGAAATCCCCGTGCCGGGAGGCGCGAAAGGAAACAGAAGCATGGCCATCGCAGGCGCGAATGCACCCGAAGCCAGGTCCAGCGCTCTCGAGCGCTACCTTGACACGCTGCCGCGGCAGCCGCTGGCCGACCGCCAGCTGTGGCGCGATGCGCGCGGCCAGGTGCAGGGCCAGTTCTTCAACTGTTCGCTGACCAGCGCGTTCGAGCCGCTGGTGACGCTGGCCGACCGCGAGGTCGTGGCACACGAAGGCGCAGTCCATACCTATGCGGAGGATGGCATGGGCCTGGCCGCGTGGAAGCTGTTTGCCATGGCGGCCGATGACACGACGCTGGTGTCGCTGGACCGGCTGTCGCGCCTGCTGCATGCGATCAATTACTTTGCGGCCGAAGGTTCGCACAAGCTCGTGCTCAATGTGCACAACCGCTTGCTGGCCGCGGTGGCGGATGACCACGGCGCCGCGTTCCGGCGCGCGCTGCAGTCGCTCGGACTGCCGCTGGAGCGATTCGTGATCCAGGTGCCGGCCAGTGCCAATGATGACCTGCCGCTGCTGCTTCACGTGGTGGGAAATTATCGCCGCAATGGCTTTGCCGTGAGCCTGCAGGCCTCCGACCCGGCCGAGGCCGGCGCGCTGATGGCGCATGCGGTGCCGGACTGGCTCAAGCTCGACATGCGCCGCACCTGGACCGATCGCCAACTCGCCGGACTGCGCGCGAGCGCGGCCAGTTCCGGCGTGACGCTGATCGGCCGGCGGCTGCAGGACGCGCTGAGCGTGGAGCGCCTGCAGGCGGCCGGCATCGGACTGGGGCAGGGGGTATTTGCCGGTGGACTGGTAACGCCCGCAAACCTGCGTGACGCGCGGACATTGAGCGAGGAGGTGGTATGACGGATCGCAGTAAGCCGGTTCCCCGGCTGGACATCCCCCGGCATCTGCAGGTGCTGACCGTGCCGGGCTTGCATGGCAGCGGCCCCGGCCACTGGCAGAGCCGCTGGGAGCAGCGCTTTCCCGACTGGCAGCGCGTGGAACAGCATGACTGGTCGCGTCCCAGCCTGCCGCTGTGGGCCGAACGCGTGTCGGAGGGCGTGATGCGCGCGCAGCGCGTGGCGGCACGCGGCGCCGTCCTGGTCGCGCACAGCTTCGGCTGTCTGGCGACGCTGCGGCAGGCGGCGCTGGATCCGGCCTGGATTGCGGGCGCGCTGCTGGTGGCGCCGGCCGACCCGGACAAGTTCGGCGTCGCCCACCTGCTGCCTACCTACCGGCTGCCGTTCCCGACGATCCTGGTGGCGAGCCGCAATGATCCATGGATGCCACAACGCACGGCCTTCAGCTGGGGCACGCTGTGGGGCAGCGAGCTGATCGATGCGGGCAGCCTGGGTCACATCAATGCCGATTCCGGCTTGGGCGAGTGGGGCGAAGGGCTGGCCCTGCTCGGCACGTTGGTGCAGCGCATTGGATTCGAAGGTAGCGCAGAAGCCACGGGAGACCAGGCTGGCCCGTGGGAAGCAGGCGTAGAAGTGGCTTCCGCGGTTCCTTATATCTAATTCGTCTAAGAAAATTCGTAAAGATTCGTTCTGTTTATAAGGACGAATCTGCAGAATTTGTCTCGTAGGCCGGCGCTTTATGCGCCGGTTTCATAAGTGAGGCCCGTCTGGCGAGGGGCCCACCACAGACGAGACCACATGCCACCCTCCATTTCCCTGGCGGAGACGCCATCCCCGGCCGCGCCAGAATCGGGCGCCACCCGCAGTGCGCCGGGACGCAACGGCCGCCAGCGCTTCACCGTGCTGCCCGGCTTTGGACTGTCGCTGGGCTTCACGATCTTCTATCTGACGCTGATCGTCCTGATTCCGCTGTCGGCGGTATTCCTGAAGACGTTCACGATGACGTGGGATGGCTTCTGGACCACGGTGACGGCGCCGCGCGTGGTGGCTTCCTACCAGCTGAGCTTTGGCGCGTCGCTGATCGCGGCAATCATCAATACGGTCTTCGGGCTGGCGGTGGCGTGGGTGCTGGTGCGCTACCGCTTTCCCGGCAAGCGCCTGATCGATGCGCTGGTGGACCTGCCGTTCGCACTGCCTACCGCGGTGGCGGGTATCGCGCTAACGGCACTGTTCGCGGGCAATGGCTGGATCGGCCGCTACCTGGAGCCGCTCGGCATCAAGGTCGCCTTCAGCCCACTGGGCGTGGTGGTCGCGCTGACGTTCATCGGCCTGCCGTTCGTCGTGCGCACGGTGCAGCCGGTGCTGGAAGACGTCGAACAGGAACTGGAAGAGGCCGCTGCCAGCCTCGGGGCCACGCGCCTGCAGACCTTCGGGCGCGTGATTCTGCCTGCCATCCTGCCGGCGCTGTTGACGGGCTTTGCGCTGTCGTTCGCGCGGGCCACTGGCGAGTACGGCTCGGTGGTGTTCATCTCCGGCAACATGCCGATGGTCTCGGAAATCGCGCCGCTGATGATCTATTCCAAGCTCGAGCAATACGACTACGCGGGCGCTACCGCGGTGGCCGTGGTGATGCTGGTGATTTCCTTCGCGCTGCTGCTGCTGATCAACCTGCTGCAGGCCTGGACCCGCCGCCACCAGTCTGGCGCGCGCGACGGCCTGGCACTCGAAGCGCCCGCCACGGGCAAGGAACACTGACATGGCCGGCGCAGTTTCGGGCCGCCTCGGGCGGCAGGGCACGGCCCACCATAAATTTGACGCGACCAACGAAGCGCCGTGGGTGCGTTACACGCTGATCACCGTGGCGGTGCTGTTCCTCGCGCTGTTCCTGTTCGTGCCGCTCGCTTCGGTCTTCTACGAGGCGCTGCGCAAGGGCGTGCAGACCTACTGGGAAGCGCTGGTCGAGCCGGATGCCTTGTCCGCGATCCAGCTCACGCTGACGGTGGCCGCGATCGCCGTGCCGCTGAACCTGGTGTTCGGCGTGGCGGCGGCGTGGGCCATCGCCAAGTTCGAGTTTCCCGGGAAGAACCTGCTGATCACGCTGATCGACCTGCCGTTCTCGGTGTCGCCGGTGATTTCGGGCCTGGTCTATGTGCTGCTGTTCGGCGCGCAAGGCTGGTTCGGGCCGTGGCTCGAGACGCATGACATCAAGATCATGTTTGCGGTGCCGGGCATCGTGCTGGCCACCATCTTCGTGACCTTCCCGTTCGTGGCGCGCGAGCTGATTCCACTGATGCAGGCGCAGGGCAGCGAAGAGGAAGAAGCGGCCATCGTGCTGGGCGCATCGGGCTGGCAGACGTTCAGGCATATCACGCTGCCCAATATCCGCTGGGGCCTGCTGTACGGCGTGATCCTGTGCAATGCGCGGGCGATGGGGGAGTTCGGCGCGGTGTCGGTGGTGTCGGGCCATATCCGCGGGCTGACCAATACCATGCCGCTGCATGTCGAGATCCTCTACAACGAGTACAACTTCGCGGCGGCATTCGCGGTGGCATCGCTGCTGACGCTGCTGGCCCTGGTCACGCTGGGCATCAAGACGCTGGTGGAACTTAGCGCCCGCAAGGAAAACGAAGACGCTGCCGCGGAAGTCCCATTGGCCGCTTTGCAAGGACAGGCATCATGAGCATTAAGGTCAAGAACGTAGAGAAGCGCTTTGGGGATTTTGTCGCGCTGGACAACGTCTCGCTGGACTTCGAAGAGGGCGAGCTGACTGCGCTCCTCGGGCCATCAGGCTGCGGCAAGACCACGCTGCTGCGCATCATCGCGGGCCTGGAGCGTGCCGACGCGGGCCAGATCGTACTGGCCGGGCGAGATGCCTCGCAGCAGCATGTGCGCCAGCGTCAGGTGGGCTTCGTGTTCCAGCACTATGCCTTGTTCAAGCATATGAGCGTGTTCGAGAACGTGGCCTTCGGCCTGCGCGTGAAGCCGCGCGCCGAACGCCCGAGCGAGGCGCAGATCCGCGAGAAGGTGAAGTCGCTGCTGGAACTGGTGCAGCTCGACTGGCTGGCCGACCGCTATCCCGCGCAGCTGTCTGGCGGCCAGCGCCAGCGTATCGCACTGGCCCGCGCGCTGGCGGTGGAGCCGCGCGTGCTCTTGCTCGATGAGCCATTCGGCGCGCTCGACGCCAAGGTGCGCAAGGAACTGCGCCGCTGGCTGCGGCGCTTGCATGACGATCTGCACGTTACCAGTGTGTTCGTCACGCACGACCAGGAAGAAGCGCTGGAAGTGGCCGACCAGGTGGTGCTGATGAACCGTGGCCATGTCGAACAGTTTGGCTCGCCTGAAGCGGTCTACAACCATCCGGCCACGCCGTTCGTGTTCGGCTTCCTCGGCAACGTCAACCTGTTCCACGGCCGCCTGGAAGTGGGCGAGAGCGGCGGCCTGCTGCACACCGGCGAAGCGGTGCTGCCGGTGGTGGGCAGCGGCCACGAGACCGCCGGCGATGCGGTGGCCTATGTGCGCCCGCACGACCTCGATCTCGAGCGCTATGCGCCGGGCACCGACGGCATCGCCGTCACGCTGCGCCGCGCGCTGACGCTGGGCCCGGTCGCCCAGCTCGAACTCGAGCGCGAGGACAACCAGGACGTGATCGAGGTGGCCCTGCCGCTGGAGCGCTACCGCCACGCGGGCTTCCGCGAAGGCGAGCTGCTTGCGGTACGGCCGCGCCAGCTGCGCGTCTTCAACCAGCCGACACCATAACAATCGAACGCGCGCGGCAACGGCGCGGCAACAAGCCGACAAGGGGCAGGGCAATGAATTTCCAGCAACTCCGATCCATCCGCGAGGCGGTGCGCCGCCAGTTCAACCTGACCGAGGTCGCCAACGCGCTCTACACCTCGCAGCCGGGGGTATCGCGCCAGATCCGCGAACTGGAGGAAGAACTCGGTGTGGAGATTTTCGAGCGCTACGGCAAGCGCCTGACCGGGCTGACCGAACCGGGCCGCGAGATCGTGCGCATTGTCGAGCGCCTGCTGCTCGAGGCGGAGAACCTGCGCCAGGCTGGCGACGAATTTGCTGGCCGCCATACCGGTCGCCTGACGGTCGCCACGACCCACACGCAGGCGCGCTACGCCTTGCCCCGCGTGGTGCAGTCGTTCCGCCGCGCCTATCCGCACGTCACGCTGGCGCTGCAGGAAGCGTCGCCCACGCATATCGTCGAACTGCTGCTGACCGGGCAAGCCGACATCGGCATTGCGACCGAGGCGCTGGCCACCGAGTCCGGACTGACCTCGTTCGACGCCTACACCTGGCAGCACGTGCTGGTGGTGTCGCCGGATCATCCGCTGACACGCCTGCCCGAACCGACGCTGGAGGACGTGGCCGGCTTCCCGCTCATCACGTACGACGCTGGCTTTACCGGACGGCGCAAGATCGACGGCGCCTTTGCCGAGGCTGGCCTGCAGCCAGAGATTGTGCTGACCGCGCTGGACGCCGACGTGATCAAGACCTATGCGGAGCTGGAACTGGGCGTGGGCATTATCGCGTCGATGGCCTATGACGAGCGCAAGGACACCGGCCTGGTGCGGATTTCCGCGGACCACCTGTTCGCCTCCAATACCACCAGCGTGGCGTTGCGCCGAGGCGCCTACCTGCGCGGCTACGCGCACGCCTTCATCAATATGTTCGCGCCGCACCTGTCGCGCGACACCGTCAGCAGCGCACTGGGCGAAGCCGACACGCAGCAGGCGCTGGCAGCCTGAGACCCGCGCCAGGCTGCACCAATCGCCACACGGGCCACGGCGCTGGCCCGCTGCTGTGCGGGCTGCTGCGCACGCCGCAGTCCATCCGGCCACCGCGCGGTTCGCGCCGCGCGCCCGCCATTCGTCGCAAGACGCTTTCCTTCTGGCCCACAAGCGTCGTAAAGTGCCTGCACATGCCGGGGAAGCCGTCTCTCCGGTCCATGCCGCAGCGCAACAGATATTGCGCGCGATCCCATCGACGAAGGAGAGAGACCATGAAAGCTGGCCGCAACGGCCGGGGCGTGTTTGTCCCGTTGATCCTGACCCTGGCTGGGGGCGTACTCCTGCTGCAACACCGCGGCATGCTGCCCGCGCAGTTCGCCCACGACTGGTGGCCCGTGCTGCTGATGGTGGCGGGCGTGGTCCTGCTGGCACGCCGACTTGCGCTGCGGTGCTGATCCCGTCGACTGCCCGACGACCGCGATGCGCGTTGACCGCCCGCATCCGGACCCTCCCGCATTGCACCCGGCACAGGCCGCGCTAACATGAATGCCATGGACCGCTGTCTTTCCTCCGCCCATCCTTCGCGGCTGACCATGCTTGGACGCGACCTGCTGTTCGTGCTATGCATGAACACGGTGATCGCCGTCAGCCTGAACTATGGCTTCCAGACCGGCGGCACGTTGTGGCACAACTTCGTCTATAGCCACCTGATTGGCTTGTCGATCTGGCTGCTGATCGATATCCCGCGCGTGCTGATCTGGTGGAATGAACGCCCGCGGCGCTGGCCATTCCTGATCCTGGCCGCCGCCGCCGTGCCCATGGGCGTGGTCCTGGGCAGCTGGGCCACGCGCGAGGTGCTGGACTTGCCGCCAAAGCTTTCCGCCGAAACCGGGGACATGCTGCGCATGTGCCTGGTGGTGGGCATGCTGGCGTCGGCGAGCATGATCTACTTCTACTGGTCGCGCGAAAAGCTCGCTTACCTGGAGCGCCAGGCCGCTCTGGACGCCCTGCAGCGCGAGGAGGCAGAGAAGCAGCTCGTACGCGCGCAGCTGATGGCGCTGCAGGCGCAGATCGAGCCGCATTTCCTGTTCAATTCGCTGGCCAACCTCGACGGGCTGATCGCTACCGACCCGCGCACGGCGCGCAAGCTGCTGCAGCGGCTGATCGGGTTTCTGCGCACCTCGCTGCTGCATACGCGCGCGGAACAGTGCACGCTGCGCCAGGAGTTCGAGCTGCTGCGCAGCTACCTGGATATCCAGGGCATGCGCTTCGGCACGCGGCTGGGCTATGACATCGACCTGCCGCCCGCGCTGGACGGCGTGGAGATCCCGCCCATGCTGATCCAGCCGCTGGTGGAGAACGCGGTGACGCATGGCATCGAGCCCTGCATGCGCGGCGGCCATATCACGCTGTCGGCGCGCGCGGCCGGGGACGATGCGGTGCAAGTCATCATTGCCGATACCGGCGTCGGGTTTGGCCATGGCTCGGGCAAGGGCTCGGGACTGGGCCTGACCCATGTGCGCGAACGGCTGGCGCGTATTTTCGGTGCGGCGGCCAGCATGCAGATGGAAGAAAACACGCCGCGCGGCGTGGTGGTGCGGCTGACGCTGCCGCTGACCCGGCACACCGAGTTGCCGGTGCCGCCGCCGGTGCACGCCGCGGTGCCGGCCACGCCTGCCGGCGTAACGCCGGCCATGCCGCGCCCTTGATCATTCGAGTCGGGCACCGTCCAATGCCCGCTCATTCTGCCTACTGACGCTGGTCACGCCCCCTGATCTCCGCCATGACCCCAACCCTGCTGATTGCCGATGACGAACCTTTGCTGGCCCGCGTGCTGGAATCCGAGCTGGCGGTGCTGTGGCCCGAAGCCAGGATCGCCGGCGTAGTCCATGACGGCGTGTCGGCGCTCGATGCGGCGCGCCAGTACCAGCCCACCGTGGTGTTCCTCGACATCCGCATGCCCGGCATGAGCGGCATGGATGTGGCGCGCGAGCTGGTCGACTTCGATGTGCCGCCGCTGGTGGTATTCGTTACCGCCTACGACCAGTTCGCGCTGGAGGCATTCGAGCGTGCCGCCGTCGACTACGTGCTCAAGCCCGTGCAGCACGAGCGGCTGGAGGCGACCGTCGCGCGCCTGAAGGCGCGCCTGGCGGCGGCCCTTGCCGATGCCGAGCCAACGGCCCCGATCGACAACGGCCAGCTCGCCCAACTGCTCCATCGCCTCGAAGCGCTGGAACACCCGGCCCTGGGCGCGCGCGGCGCGCCGGAGCCGCAGGGCAACTACCTGCGCTTTATCCGCGCGCTGGTCGGGCAGGAGGTGCGCATCATCCCGGTCGACGAGGTGATCTACCTGGAAGCCACCGACAAGTATGTCAACGTGGTCTCCGCCGGCGGTGAAGCGCTGATCCGCACCAGCCTGCGCGAACTGACACAGCAGCTCGATCCGGAGCGTTTCTGGCAGATCCACCGCGGCACGGTGGTCAATATCGCATGCGTGGCCAGCGCGGTCACGCAGTCGCTGGGGCGCGTGTCGCTGCGCTTGCGCGACCGGCCGGAAGCGCTGCCCGTGGCCAGGCAATACGCGTACCTGTTCAAGCAGATGTAGCGGCCGCGGACATTGCGGCGCGCGCTGCACCGGTATGCAGCCGGTTGCGGTTTTCCTCTATGATGCGAGCTTCGGTACGCGCAGTTGCCTGCCCTCGGGGACAGGCGTGCGGCGCGTCTGCCCGCCCAGCTGGCTCCATCCCGCGAATCCGCCGCCATGACTACCGCCGCTCTCGATCCCAGCCGCAATCCGCTTCGCCATGATGCCCAGGTGATCGGCCTGGTCGGGCTGGCGCATGGCGTCTCCCACTTCTATCACCTGCTGCTGGCACCGCTGTTTCCGTGGATCAAGGCGGAGTTCGGCCTGAGCTATGCCGAGCTTGGCCTGCTGATGACGGTCTTCTTCGCGGTGTCGGCGGTGGTGCAGACGGCTTCGGGTTTCGTGGTCGACCGCGTCGGGGCGCGGCCGGTCTTGTTTGCCGGGCTGGCGTTCCTGGGCTCGGCCGCCTTGCTGCTGTCGGCCAGCTCCGGGTATGCCGCGCTGCTGCTCGGGGCCGGCGTGGCGGGGCTGGGCAACGGCGTATTCCATCCGGCCGATTTCACGCTGCTGAACAAGCACGTGTCGCAGCCCCGGCTGGGCCACGCGTTCTCGGTGCACGGCATCTCCGGCAACCTCGGCTGGGCGGCCGCACCGGTGTTCCTCGTGACCATTGCCAACCTGGCCACGTGGCGCGTGGCACTGGCTGCCGCGTCGATCGTGGCGTTCGGCGTGCTGGCGGTGCTGCTGGTCCTGCGCCACGTGCTCGACCCGCGCGAGCTTGGCAGTGCGGTGGGCCGTCCCAGGGCCGCGCAGGCCGGCGCCGGTGGCAGCCTGCTTGGCTTCCTGAAGTTGCCGCAGGTGTGGGTGTGCTGGGCCTTCTTCCTGCTGACCACGTTCTCGGCGGCCGGCATCCAGAGCTTCGCACCGACCGCGCTCACGCAGCTCTACGGCATTCCGTTCACGCTGGCCACCGCGTCCTACACCATCTACATGCTATGCAGCGCCGGCGGCATGCTGGTCGGCGGGTTTGCCGCCAGCCGCACCAGCAACCATGACCGCCTGATCGCGCTGAGCTTCACCGTGTCGGGGCTGATGGCCATCCTGGTAGGCCTGAACGTCGCGCCGGGCCTGCTGGTGCCGGCGCTGCTCGGCGTGATCGGCTTCGGGGCGGGTACGGCCGGCCCTTCGCGGGACCTGCTTGTGCGTGCGGCGGCCCCTGCCGGTGCCACGGGGCGCGTGTACGGCGTGGTCTATTCGGGCCTGGACATCGGCCTGGCCAGCGGGCCGCTGTTCTTCGGCGCGCTGATGGACGCACACTTGCCCAACTGGGTGTTCTTCATGATCGGCGGCTTCCAGCTGCTGTCGATCTTCACCGCGGTGACGGTCGGCAACGGCAACCGTTCACGCCGCGGCGCCGCGGCACAGGCGCCTGCCGTCTAGGCCGGGCTGCCGCGGCGTCGCATTCCCGCGCGCCGGCCACGCCGGCGCTCCCGCGTTTCTCCGAGGACCCTTCATGTCATCCAAGCCTGTTTCCGCCGGCACCGCGCAGCCTGAACCAATGTGCGGCGGCCATATCCTGGTCGACGCGCTGCTGGCGCACGGTGCCGAGCTGGCCTTCGGCGTGCCCGGCGAGAGCTACCTGGCGGTGCTCGACGGCTTTCACCGCCGGCGCGACCAGATGCGCTTTGTCATCTGCCGCCAGGAAGGCGGCGCGGCGGTCATGGCCGAAGCCTATGGCAAGCTCACGGGCCGCCCGGGGCTGGCCTTCTGCACGCGCGGACCGGGCGCGACCAATGCCAGCATCGGCGTGCACACTGCCTTCCAGGATTCGACGCCGATGATCCTGTTCATCGGCCAGGTCGGCCAGGACTTCGCGGACCGCGAGGCCTTCCAGGAGATCGACTACCGCCGCATGTTCGGCCAGATGGCCAAGTGGGTCGCGCAGATCGACCGCGTTGAACGGATTCCCGAGTACATCGCGCGCGCCTACCAGACCGCCACCTCGGGCCGGCCGGGCCCGGTGGTTCTGGCCTTGCCCGAAGACATGCTGGCGCAGAAGGCGGTCGTGCCGCAGCTCGCGGCCTACCAGCGCGTACTGAGCTGGCCAGGCGATGACGATATGCAGCGCCTGTCGGACAGGCTCGCGGCGGCGGAGCGCCCGTTCCTGCTGCTTGGAGGCAGTGGCTGGACGCCCGAAGCGTGCGTGCAGATCCAGCGGTTCGCCGAACGCTTTTCACTGCCGGTGGGTTGTGCGTTCCGCGGCCAGGACCTGTTCGACAACCGGCACCCGAACTATGCCGGCGATGTCGGCATCGGCATCAACCCGGCCCTAGCCGAACGCGTCCGCAATGCGGACCTCGTGCTGGCAATCGGGCCGCGCCTTGGCGAGATGACCACGGGCGGCTATGCGCTGATCCGCGCGCCACGGCCGGCGCAGCAACTGATCCATGCCCACGCCGGGGCGGAGGAGCTGGGCAGCGTCTACCAGGCGGACCTGATGATCCACGCCTCGATGCCGGCGATTGCCGCGCGCCTCGCGGCATTGCCGTCGCCGGCGGCGCCGCCGCGCTGGCAGGGCTGGGCACGCGACGCGCATGCCGACTACGAACGTTACCTGGCCCCTGCCGCCTATACGGGGCAGGGCGTCGACATGGCCGACGTGATCCGCACCCTCGACCGCCTGCTGCCTGCGGATGCCGTCGTGACCAACGGCGCGGGCAATTACGCCAGCTGGCTGCACCGCTATTTCCACTATCGTCCGTTCGCGGGGGGCGGCCGCGGCCAGCTTGCGCCGACCAGTGGCGCCATGGGCTACGGCGTGCCGGCTGCCGTGGGCGCAAAGATTGCGTTCCCGCAGCGCACGGTCGTGGCGCTGGCGGGCGATGGCTGTTTCCTGATGAACGGGCAGGAACTGGCCACCGCCATGCAATACAACGCGCCGGTGATCATCATCGTCGTCAATAACGGCATGTATGGGACCATCCGCATGCACCAGGAGCGTGAGTACCCGGCCCACGAATCGGGCACGGCGCTGCAGAACCCGGACTTTGCCGCGCTGGCCCGTGCCTATGGCGCGCGCGGCGCGACGGTGACGACGACCGGGGCGTTTGAACTCGCGCTGCGCGAAGCGCTGGCCGCACCGGTGTCCACGCTGATCGAGATCCAGGTGGATCCGGATGTGATCACGCCGCGCACCACGCTCAGCGCGATACGCGCGCAGGCGCTGGCCAGCGGCAAGCCGTAAGGCCCGACTGTCCGACTTCCGTCGGTACCGATTTTCTTCCTTGCAGGAGTTTTCGATGAAACATGCCACCACCGATCTGTGCGATGCCAACGAACTGCGCCTGGCCGACGGCACGCTGCGCGTCATGGCGCCGGGTTTCCGTGCGCTCGGCAAGCAACTGGCCTTTGCCGGCCAGGCCGCCACGCTGAAGGTCTTTGAAGACAATGCGCTCGTGCGCGAGGCACTGGAATCGCCGGGGCAGGGCCGCGTGCTGGTGGTCGATGGCGGCGGCTCGATGCGCTGCGCGCTGGTAGGGGGCAACCTCGGGTTGCTGGCCGAGAAGAACGGCTGGGTCGGCATCATCGTCAACGGCTGCGTGCGCGATACGGCCGAGCTGGAGGTCTGCGACATCGGCATCCGCGCGCTGGCCACGCATCCGCAGAAGAGCCAGAAGCGCGGCGCCGGCGAGCGTGACATCGCGGTGCAGATGCCGGGCGCCGTGGTGCGCCCGGGCAACTGGATCTACGTCGATGCGGACGGCGTGCTGGTGTCCGAAGAACAGCTCGGTGCCTGACATGACCAGGGTCTTTGTCTACGGCACCCTGCGCGCCGGCGAGGTCAACGACCTGAACGCCGCGGCGCGCCAGCACGGCATTGCCGGGCCCACGCTGCTCGGCACGGCGACCATTGCAGGCCGGCTCTATGACTTCGGTACCTATCCGGGCCTGGTGCTCGATCCCCAGGCCGGCCCGGTGGTCGGTGATCTCTATGAGGTGCCCGACGCGCTCGTGCCGGTGCTCGACGAGATCGAGGAGATCTATCCCGGCCAGTCCTCGCTGTTCGTCAGCGCACAGCACGCCGTGCTGCACGATGGCCAGCTGGTGGCCTGCCTGCTGTATCCCGTGGCCGATGCTGCGGTCGCGGGCCTGCCGCGGATTGAAGGCGGCGACTGGGTGGCTTACCGCAAGTCGCGTGATACCGCTGCGGTCTGATACCCCTTCGTAACTGAGTCGAAACGGCGCCCATCTGTGGCGCCTTTTTTATTTTGTGGCGAGCGGTCCGCGCGCGGGTGTGCCGCCCCAGCGCCCATGCGAAGTTCCTTTTTCTGCGCAAATTTCATAATGTGGAAATATGTTTTGAACGGCAAAATTGCGTAGTTTGCAGAGCACAACGTCATTTCTCATGATGAAAAACCATGTTTCGTATTATGAAATAAATTATGTAATTATTTGATTTAATTGAATAAAAAAGCAGTATGCAAGCTGCATTCAAGGCTGTTGCGTCGCGGGATGCTTCTCTAAACTCTTATATAAGACACAGCATGCGCGGCGGCAAAAACGCTTCCCTCGGCCAGAAGAACGGAACAGGGGGCGCACGTCACCAGTTTTCTTTGCCATTCCCCAATTTGTCGCTAGGAGAGTGATATGAACCGCGAACAACAGATCCAGGCACTGCAGAAGGATTGGGACACCAACCCCCGCTGGAAAGGCGTCCGGCGCAATTTCACTGCTGAAGACGTGGTACGCCTGCGCGGCTCCGTCCAGGTCGAGCACACGCTGGCCCGGCGCGGTTCAGAAAAGCTGTGGAACCTGCTGCAGACCGAGCCGTTCGTCAACTCGCTCGGCGCGTTGACCGGCAACCAGGCCATGCAGCAGGTGAAGGCGGGCCTGAAGGCGATCTACCTGTCGGGCTGGCAAGTCGCCGGCGACGCCAACCTGGCCGGCGAAATGTACCCAGACCAATCGCTTTACCCGGCCAATTCCGTGCCGCAGGTGGTCAAGCGCATCAACAATACGTTCCAGCGCGCTGACCAGATCCAATGGAGCGAAGGCAGCGGCGACACCGATTTCTTTGCCCCGATCGTGGCCGACGCCGAGGCCGGTTTCGGCGGCGTGCTGAACGCGTTCGAATTGATGAAGTCGATGATCGAAGCGGGCGCCGCCGGCGTTCACTTCGAAGACCAGCTGGCCTCGGTGAAGAAGTGCGGGCATATGGGCGGCAAGGTGCTGGTCCCGACCCGCGAAGCCGTTGCCAAGCTGACCGCGGCCCGTCTGGCTGCCGATGTTTCCGGCGTGCCGACCCTGGTGATCGCCCGTACCGACGCAGAAGCTGCTGACCTGCTGACCTCGGACGTGGACGAAAATGACAAGCCGTTCTGCACCGGCGAACGGACCGTGGAGGGCTTCTACCGCGTCCGCAACGGCCTGGAGCAGTCGATTTCGCGCGCCCTGGCCTACGCGGAAGTGGCGGACCTGGTGTGGTGTGAAACCGGTAAGCCGGACCTCGAGTTCGCCAAGAAATTTGCCGACGCCGTGCACGCCAGGTTCCCGGGCAAGATGCTGGCCTACAACTGCTCGCCATCGTTCAACTGGAAGAAGAATCTCGACGATGCCACCATCGCCAAGTTCCAGAGGGAACTGGGCGCCATGGGCTACAAGTTCCAGTTCATCACGCTGGCCGGCTTCCACTCCCTGAACTACTCGATGTTCAACCTGGCCTACGGCTACGCCCGCAACCAGATGAGCGCATTCGTGGAACTGCAGGAAGCCGAGTTCAAGGCGGCCGAGAAGGGGTTCACCGCCGTCAAGCACCAGCGCGAAGTCGGGACCGGCTACTTCGACGCCGTGACCCAGACCATCGAAGGCGGCCAGTCGTCGACGACCGCCCTGAAGGGATCGACCGAAGACGAGCAGTTCTTCGAAGACAAGAAAGTGGCCTGACTCTCCTGGCCACCGTTTGCTGAAACATAGATCGGGGGGAACCGAGTAGTCTCTTGGTTCAGCAGACCACAGGAAGCGCGTGCGACCATCACGCGCTTCTTTTTCAGGCACCGCGCCGTTTCTCTCAGGAGGCGGCGCGGTTTTTTTTAAAAAGGGGGCTGCAGCACGGAACAAGTCAAATGTAATCAATTGTCATAATTGGTGGTTATCGCGTATCAGCTCGTCCCCTCTGCCGCAAAAGTGGAATAAAGTCCCCGTGGCCTTGAATGAATGACACATTCAATGCACATCCAAAACACATTCCATTTGCACGCCTGACGTGCGTTGATTCCGCGACAACATGAAAGCACCTCTCTACATTGCCCTGGCAGCGACGGCTGCCGCGTCCCTGGCCGGCTGTGCCGGCACCAACCTTGACGACATGATGGCTGCCGGTTCGAGCCTGGCCAAGGCGGCTACGCTCAGCGACGCCGACGTCAGGAGCTTGTCGGACCAGGCTTGCACCGAATCGGACAAGACCAACAAGATCGCAGCAGCCAACAGCACCTATGGCCGGCGTCTGGCGAAGGTTATGGCCGGGCTGAAGAACTCCGACGTGCCGAACGTCAACGCCAAGGTCTACATGACGAAGGACGTCAACGCCTGGGCCATGGCCAACGGCTGCGTGCGCGTGTATAGCGGCCTGATGGACATGATGACCGATGAGGAGGTGCGCGGCGTGCTGGGCCACGAGCTTGGCCACGTGGCGCTGGGCCACACCAAGAAGGCGATGCAGGTGGCCTACACCGCGACCGCCGCACGCGGCGCGGCGGCAGCAGCCGGCAACGGTGCGGTGGCCGCGCTGTCGTCGTCGCAACTGGGCGAGCTTGGCGAGAAGCTGATCAACGCGCAGTTCTCGCAATCGCAGGAATCGGCGGCCGACGATTACTCGTTCGACCTGCTGACGAAGAACAAGGCCGGCACCAGCGGCCTGGTAACCGCGTTCCAGAAACTGGCCAAGCTCGATGGCGGCAAGTCCAGCATGTTCTCCTCGCATCCGGGTTCGGAAGCACGCGCTCAGCATATCCAGGAGCGCATCAGCAAGGGTTCCTGAGCCCGCTGCGTAAGCCAGCGTCCAATGAGGAAGGGCCGGGAAATTTCCCCGGCCCGGTCAGAGATCAGCGGCCCACGGCCGACGATCTGAGGTCAGCGATATACGATCACCGGAATGTCGGTGTGGGTCAGCACCTTCTGGGTTTCGGAGCCCAGCAGCAGGCCGGACAAGCCGCGCCGGCCGTGCGAAGCCATGAAGATCACGTCGCAGCCGTGGCGCTCCGCGGCGTCGATGATGCCCAGATAGGGCACCGCGAACGTCGACATGTCGGAGTCGAAGGTCACGCCCGCAGCCGCGGCGAGACCCTCCACCTCCTTGAGGTACAGCTTGGCCTGGTTTTCGATACGGTCCTTGAAGGCCTGCGGCGCCTCGACCACGATTTCGCTGAACGGGGTGTACGGATACTCCTCAAGGCAGACATAGGCGGTGATGCGCGCGCCAATGGCCTTGGCCAGCTCCAATCCGCCGTTGATTGCCTTCTTGGAGAGTTCGGAACCGTCGGTGGGAAGCAGAATGTGTTGGAACATGCAGGACTCCTTTCATGCGGGGGATGAGGGGAGGGGCAGGCCCGGTTGCCACCTTTACACGACCTTGGCTTGCGACCGGAAAAGCGCCTGTCTGAACTGCATTGTAGTCAGTGTGCCGAGTAGGGCATTGCGCTATATCAATTGCAACAAAGTGCGACAGCGCACGCTCGCACGCGCGTGCCTCGTTTTAGCTGGCCATGGCGGCCATTGCCGGGTGCGCCGGTGCGGGTTCGGTCCGGCGCCAGTAGGCCGGGTTGCCATAGGTGTTCTTCAGATGGTCGATGAACAGCCGTACCCGCAGTGGCAGGTGCTTGCGCTGCGGAAACACCGCGTGGATGCCGATCGGGGGCGCCTGGAACTCGTCGAGCACCGTCACCAGCCGGCCGCTTGCAATTTCGTTGCCGACCTCCCACCACGACCGCCATGCCAGCCCGTGGCCTTGCAGGCACCATTCGTGCAATACGGCGCCGTCGGTGCATTCCATCGTGCCGCCGACCTTGACCGTAACCGCTCGGCCTTCCTGCTGGAAGACCCAGCCGCGCTGGACGTTGGCGCTGGCGCCGAAAGCCAGGCAGTTGTGACGCTGCAGGTCCTCAGGCAATGCTGGCGTGCCCGCGCGCGACAGATAGTCGGGTGATGCCACCACCACACGCCGGGTTTCCGCCAGGCGGATGGAAACGAGGCTGGAATCGGGCAGGTCCCCCAGGCGGATCGCGCAATCGAAGCCTTCATTGACCAGGTCCACCACGCGGTCGGACAGATCCAGCGTAATCGTCACATCCGGGTGCGATTCAATGAACAGCGGCACCAGCGGCGCCACATGCTTGCGTCCATAGCCCGCTGGCGCCGTGACGCGCAGGTGGCCGCTGGCCTTCACGCCACCCGCGGAAACGCTGGCCTCGGCGTTGTGCAGGTCGTTCAGGATGCGCTGGCAGTCTTCCAGAAAGGCGGACCCCTCGAAGGTCAGGCTGATCTTGCGGGTCGTGCGGATCAGCAGCTTGACGCCCAGCCGTTCTTCCAGCGCGTCGATGCGCCTTCCGATGATGGCCGGCGCGACGCCTTCCGCCGCAGCTGCAGCGGACAGACTGCCGCGCGAGGCCACGGATACAAAAGTCTCCAGTTGTTTGAAATGGTCCACGAATGATTATTTGCGATGCCTGCGCGATCACCCGGGCGTGCCCGCGGACGGCGATCTTGCGCGAATGAGAGGGAATTGGTGTTTATTGTCGAACAAGTCAGCCAAGATTAGATGCCGAAAAGTAAAAGATCAAGTGACCCGGGCCGACTTTGCCGCACTGCAGCGTCTGCCTACAATTCGATGCATTCAATGGTGTACAGCCCCACGCAACAGCCTGCGGCAAGACCTGACCCAGGAAACCAGAGCGCCCCATGAACAAGATCCGCGCAGTCGTCTTCGACGCCTACGGCACGCTGTTCGACGTGTATTCCGTCACGGCGCGCGCGGAGCAACTGTTCCCGGGCAAGGGCGAGGCCCTGGCGCTGCTGTGGCGCGAACGGCAGATCGACTACACCCGTGTCCGCACCATGGCGAGCCCCGATGGCAAGTACTACAAGCCATTCTGGGCCCTGACCGTGGATTCGCTGCGCTATGCCGCGGAACGGTTGAAGGTGAAGCTGGACGACGCGACCGAGGCGCAGCTGCTCAAGGAATATGCATGCCTGTCGGCCTTTCCCGAGAATCTGGGCGCGCTGAAACGGCTGCGCCGCGCCGGACTGCCGCTGGGCATCCTGTCCAACGGCAATGCCGAGATGCTCGATATCTCGGTCAAGAGCGCGGGCATGCATGGCCTGTTCGACCATGTGCTGTCGGTCGACGCCGTACGTCAGTACAAGACCGCCCCGGAGGCCTATGCGCTCGGGCCGAAGGCATTCGAGCTGCCAGCCGAAGAGATCCTTTTCGTCTCATCGAACGGCTGGGATGCCTGCGGCGCCACCTGGTTCGGCTACACCACGTTCTGGATCAATCGTGCCGGCCATCCGGCGGAGCGGCTCGACGTAGCGCCCTCCGGCACCGGGCACGACATGAATGACCTGCTCGATTTTGTCCGCGCCAGGGGCGTGGACGTCTGAACGACAACGAGGGGTCGACTCTCTAACCAGCTATCGACTAACAGGAGAAGACTGATGGCTATCACGTTGCCCGCGGGCATGAAGATTACCGGCGAGATCCTGCCGGCCTACGAAGATATCCTCACGCCGGAAGCCCTGGCGCTGGTAGACAAACTCCACCGCGCCTTTGAACCGCGCCGCCAGGAACTGCTGGCCGCCCGCGTCGAGCGCGCCAAGCGCCTGGACGCCGGTGAAGTCCCCGACTTCCTGCCCGAAACCAAGCACATCCGCGAAGGCGACTGGAAAGTCGCGCCGATCCCCAAGGCCCTGGAATGCCGCCGCGTGGAAATCACCGGCCCGGTCGAAGCCAAGATGGTCATCAACGCCTTCAACTCGGGCGCTGACAGCTACATGACCGACTTCGAGGATTCCAACACCCCGAACTGGCACAACCAGATGCAGGGGCAGGTGAACCTGAAGGCCGCCGTGCGCCGCACGCTGACCCTGGAATCGAAGGGCAAGCAGTACAAGCTGAACGACAAGATCGCTACGCTGCAGGTGCGTCCGCGCGGCTGGCACCTCGACGAAAAGCACGTCACCATCGACGGCAAGCGCGTCTCGGGCGGCATCTTCGACTTCGCGCTGTTCCTGTTCCATAACGCCAAGGAGCAGATCGCCCGCGGCGACGGCCCGTTCTTCTACCTGCCGAAGATGGAAAGCCATCTGGAAGCACGCCTGTGGAACGACATCTTCGTGATGGCACAGAACGAAATCGGCCTGCCGCAAGGCACCATCAAGGCCACCGTGCTGATCGAGACCATCCTCGCCGCGTTCGAGATGGACGAAATCCTGTACGAACTGCGCGAGCACAGCGCTGGCCTGAACGCCGGCCGCTGGGACTACATCTTCTCGTGCATCAAGAAGTTCAAGAACGACAAGAACTTCTGCCTGGCCGACCGCGCCAAGGTCACCATGACCGCGCCGTTCATGCGCGCCTACGCGCTGCTGCTGCTGAAGACCTGCCACTACCGCGGCGCGCCCGCCATGGGCGGCATGAGCGCACTGATTCCGATCAAGAACGATCCGGAGAAGAACGCCGTCGCCATGCAGGGCATCATCAGCGACAAGCGGCGCGATGCCACCGACGGCTACGACGGCGGCTGGGTGGCCCACCCGGGCCTGGTCGAGCCCGCCATGAAGGAATTCGTGGACGTGCTGGGCGACAAGCCCAACCAGTTCGAGAAGCAGCGTCCGGACGTGAACGTGAAGGGTTCGGACCTGCTGGACTTCCAGCCGGAAACCCCGATTACCGAAGCCGGCCTGCGCATGAACATCAACGTCGGCATCCACTACCTGGGCGCCTGGCTGGCCGGCAACGGCTGCGTGCCGATCCACAACCTGATGGAAGATGCGGCCACCGCCGAAATCTCGCGTTCGCAGGTGTGGCAGTGGATCCGCTCGCCCAAGGGCAAGCTGGAAGACGGCACCAAGGTCACCGCCGAACTGGTGCGCACGCTGATCCCGGAAGAGCTGGCCAAGGTGAAGGCCGAGGTCGGCGGCGAGACGAAGACGTATGATCGCGCTGCCGAGATCTTCGAGCAGATGTCGACGTCGGAAGATTTCGCCGAGTTCCTGACGCTACCGCTGTACGAAGAAGTCTGAGACAGACAAGGCTCGATGAAGTGAAAAACCCGCGGTGTTCGCCGCGGGTTTTTTGTTCCTGGAAACGCGCGGCGCTTTCACCGGGTCGTGTGCGAATCCGGCACGATGGTCCTCAGCATTGCCTTTCGGTAGGTGCGTTGCACGGCAAGCGTTCGGCACAGCAAGCGCAGAACCCTCATCGAATGATGCGTGGGGTGGCCTTTCGATTTCAGCACCCGCAAATGATGCAGGCGCACGCGGATTTCTTTCCGCAAGGTTGCAATGCGCTGATCCAGCGGCAATATGTCCCGCTCCATCAGCAGGAGCCGCCGAAGCTCCTGCAGCTCCTGCCGGCTATAGCGCATGCCTTTCATTTCGCCCCTCCTCCTAATCGTGAGAGGGGTTCCGCATCTTTCGTTCCCGACACCATCGCGTGGAGAGCGGCGTGGCCTGACATTGTTATGGCGCGGACCGAAAGTACCGCGCGAAGGCCATATTGAAGTGGCGCGGCTTGCCGACTGTCGGTAATGAAGCGGTCACGAACCGCTATGCCTTCCGACGTAGGGCTTGCGCTGCTCCATCGCGTTTCGCCTTTGTACCTGCCAGCAATAGAAATAAGTACACTGCAGTGCAATTTCTACATTGCGCGCATGCCGCAGCGCACGAAGGCTTTCCCGCAAAAGGCGGAGCAGGCGATACGCGAAGTGCGTATCCTGGCCTTCCTGTCGCGCTGCCCGTATCAGCTGGATGTGTGCGCGAAGTCTCAGGCGCGTCTGCTGAATCGCGCTGTCAAGTTCCGTGATGCGGTCTCGGGCGATTTCCGTCTGGGCGACCATGGCAGGATCCTCGAGTGGAATGTCTTGAAGCAGTGCGCTTCGGCGGGCATCACGCAATTCTCTTGCCTGAGTAGGCTGCCATCGCCGAACCGGCCGAACCGGCCGACCCGGCCGACCCGGCTTCTGCAAGTCCTGGCGATTCGCGTTACCCTGATCGGCTACCGGTATAGATGGGCGATTTGCGCCAAAGACACCATGACCCAACCGCTTCGCATCGACTTCGTTTCCGATATCTCATGCCCATGGTGCGCCATCGGCCTGTCCTCGCTGCGGCTGGCGCTGTCGCGCCTTGGCGATGCAGTGGACGCCGAGATCGCCGTGCATCCGTTCGAACTGAATCCGGACATGGCGCCCGGTGGCGAAGCCATTGTCGAATACCTGGGGAAGAAGTACGGGCGCACGCCGGAACAGATTGCGCAAACGCAGGACATGATCCGCGAGCGCGGTGCGTCGGTCGGCTTCACGTTCGGGCCGCGCACACGGGTCTACAACACCTTCGATGCGCATCGCCTGCTGCATTGGGCCGGGCTCAAGGGCCGTCAGTTGCCGCTCAAGCTGGCGCTGCTCCAGGCCTATCATGGCCGGGGCAGGGATCCGAGCAACCATGACGTCCTGGTCGAGATCGCGGAATCGGTGGGGCTGGACGCCAAGCGCGCGCGCCAGGTGCTGCAGGGCGGCGACTATGCCGATGACGTGCGCGAGGCCGAGCGGGAGAACCAGTCCATGGGCCTGACTTCGGTGCCGGCGATCATCTTCAATCGACGCTATCTGGTGAGCGGCGGCCAACCGGCCGAGGCCTTCGAGCAGGTGATCCGCGACATTCTTGCCGAGGCGTCGACGGCTTGACCGGCGTGTCCTGATCCTGCTGCACTGCTCTCCCTGATGCAACGAGGGGGCGGCCCCTTGCGGAGCCGCCCCCTTGCCATTGGGACAGGACTACCGGACTGCGATTGCTGCGCCGGGAACGCCTTCGTCAACGCATTGACTGCGGTGGCAGTCGCCCGGTGTCCGCGCCGGCATTCACGCCGACAAAAGGGACTGTTCGCGAAATCGAACTTTACGCGACGGGGCAAAACGCCTGAAGGTACGGCTTTGCCATTGCGCCCTTTTTGAAATGAACGATCAAGCCCCCCAGACCGCCAGCGCCGCGGATGTTGCCATCAGTGAAGGGCGCGGCGGTTTCTGCCTTGACAATCCCGCTTTGGAAAGCACGGGTGTCAGGATCACGCAGTGGCGCCGCGATTACGTGGAACTGGAGCTGGACGTTGCGTCCCATATGCTCAACCGCAGCCGTGTGATCCACGGCGGCACCCTTTGCACGTTGCTGGATGCCGCGACCGGTTATTCCGGCCTTTACACGCCCGCTGGCGAGGCGCCGCTGCATGCCGTCACGCTTTCGCTGACCTCGAACTTCCTGAGCAACGGGACCGGCAAGCTGCTGACCGCGAAAGGGACGGTCGACCGGCGTGGGCGCTCGATTTTCTTTTCCCGGGCGGAAGTCTGGCTGGATGAGGAGTTGCTGGTCGCAACGGGCGTTGCGACGATGAAGTACCTGAAGTAGGCGCGGTGCTTTCCGGGCTGGCGGCCGTTACGTCGAACTGATGGTGCTCGCGCCTTCCGTCTCGGGCACTACGGCGCCCGACGGGACCTTGTAGCGGTTGTATCCCCACAGATACTGCTCGGGGAAGCGCCGGACCATGTCCTCCACCTCGGCATTGATCCACGCGGCCTGCGCTTCAGTGGACTGCGGCATGGGTCCGGTCAGGCGTTTTACGTGCATCTTCCAGCCTCGCCCGCCGGGCAGGCGTTCGCCAGCCGCAATGATGAGCGGCGCGCCGGTTTGCGAGGCCAGCTTGCACGGCAACGTGATCGTATAGGCCTTGCGGCCAAAGAACGGTGCCCAGACCCCATCGCCCTTGGGCGCCTGATCAGGCAATAAGCCAACGGCCTCGCCTTGCCGCAAGGCGCGCACGAAAGCGCGCACGCCTTGCGCGGTAGCGGGGAACGCCTTCAGTTTCGAAGCGCCGCGCACGGTATCGAGCAGGTCCCGGAACAGCGCCTTGCGGTGGGGCCGGAACATGATGGTCAGCGGGATCCGTTCCGCGGCGTAGCGTGCCGCCAACTCGAAGCATCCCAGGTGCGGCGTCAGCATGACGAGTCCGCGGCCTTCCGCCAGGGTGTTCTCGATCACGTCCCAGTCTTCGCAAATCACCTTGTCGAGGCAGTCGTCGAGGCGAAACCAGACATGGGCCAGCTCGGTCATCATGGCGCCGGTCTCACCCGCGGCCTTGCGTGCGAAAGATGGCGCGGCGAAGCCGGCCTGGATGGCGTTCTGCTGCAGGTGCCGGCGGTATCCGCCGGGCAGGGCATAGACGAGCCGCCCCAGCATGCGCCCGGCCGCATGCGCAACGGGCAACGGCAGGGCGGCAACAAGCCGGACCACCGCGGAGAGCATGCTACTTGTAAAAGGCAGACGTTGAGGCATGGTCACGATTGAAGGGTGAAAGACTGGCGCGGTTCCGACGGCCCTTGGTAGTCGGCACAGCGGCGACGGAATGGCGGGACTGGCGGGCCAGTTCGTTCCACGGCGCTTGCCGGCGGATTCACAACTGCCGGATCAAATCAGGGGACGTGGGGCCGATCGCTTGGGCGTGCCGGCTCACGCGGGGTCTCCACGATGCACCGCTTGTGACGGGCAGGGGGCCTGTCAGGTGTCTGCGTGGAATCATTGGCGCGGCGCGGCATGCGGAGTTCTAGCGTCGAAGGACGCTCACTTTAGCATGCATCGATGGGCGCGCCGCCGGTTTCCCCGCCAAAGCGGGGTCGGTATGGGTGCCAGCCCCGATTGCAGGGCTGGCCAATGCGGGACTGGTCCCGCATCCCGGTCCATCGATCAGAACGACGGAACCATCGCGCCCTTGAACTGGCTCTTCATGAACTGCTTCACTTCCTCGGACTGATAAGCCGCCACCAGCTTCTTTACCCACGGCTTGTCCTTGTCCTGGGTGCGGACCACGATGATGTTGGCGTACGGGCTGTGGATGTCTTCGAGGCCAATTGCGTCCTTGGTCGGCTGCAGGCCGGCCGCGAGCGCGTAGTTGGTATTGATGACCGCGGCGCCGACGTCCGGCAGGGCGCGGGCCAGCTGCGCGGCGTCGAGTTCGACGATCTTCAGCTTCTTGGGATTCTCCGCCACGTCCAGCGGGGTCGCGTTGGTGCCGCTGGTGCCCGCGCCCGCCTTGAGCTTGATCACGCCCTGGGACTGCAGCAGCAGCAGCGCGCGGTTCTCGTTCGAAGGATCGTTGGGCACGGCCACCTTGGCGCCCTGCGGCAGGTCCTTCGGCGACTTCAGGTTCTTCGAATAGATGCCCAGCGGCGAGATATAGGTGTAGCCCACGCTCACCATCTTGTAGCCGCGCTGCTTGATCTGGCTGTCCAGGTAGGGTTGATGCTGGAAGCTGTTGGCGTCCAGGTCGCCGGCGTCCAGCGCGGCGTTCGGCTGGACGTAGTCGTTGAATTCCACAACTTTCACGTTCAGGCCGTTCTTCTTGGCCACTTTCTGCACGACTTGCCAGACTTCGGAGTCCGGACCGCTGACGGTACCCACGCGGATGGTCTGTTCCTGGGCCGACACGCTGCCCGCCGAGGCGATGAGGCCAAAGGCGGACACCGCAACCGCCAGACGCTTGAAAAGGGAGATGCTGCGCATAGGAGAGTTTGGATGTTATTGGAAGCTTGTGGCTTGAAAGGCGCTTCGCCCCGGCTGGATATGACCGGGCGGGTGCGGTCCAAGATTAACGCAATTGCGTCCAAACGGGGCCGCGCAGGGAATTTTGGCGTCTATTTCTTTTTCATATGCTTATGAAGCTGGCGAGGGCAAAAAAGCTGGCATTTAATGCCAGGGCGCGACGCCGGGCGGCGCTAGTCAGCGAAGATCTCGCGCAGTGTCTTCAGCGCTGCAAGCAGGGCGTCGTCGACAACCGTACCGGCCTTTTTGACAAGCCTGCCTTGATCGACGGTGCGGACCTGGTCAAGCAACATGAGACCTGCTTTTCCCTGGAACGTGACCGGGGTCCTAAAGGGCGCCGGGCGGCTGCCCGTCGTCATGGGCGCCACAATGACCGTGCGCAGATGGTCATGGAGTTCAGGCGGCGAAATCACGACGCAAGGACGCGTCTTGCGGATTTCGCTGCCAACAGTCGGGTCGAGTGCAACCAGCCAGACGTCCCCACGACTTACCATTGCAGGTCCTCATCGTCAGCGTTGGGAAAGTCGCCAAGGACCAGGGCGTCGTCCCCGGCTGCCGCGATGGCCTTGCTGGCTTCCACCCAGCCATGGCGCGGCTTGTTCTTCGGGCGCCGGATGACGAGCGCATCGTTTTCAATTTCCATGTCAACCTCATCTTCCAGACCAAGTTGGGCGAGGATCGGTTTCGGAATCAGCACGCCTTGCGAGTTACCCATCTTGCGAATCACTGCCTTCATTGCGCCACCTCGGGTTTGCTTGCCAGCCAGGATAAGTGCGGCAGCACAATGTTATAACAGACGGCCTTGCGTCGTGTTACCTTGCGAACCTTGTCGCGTGGTTGCATCACTGTGCAGGGTGGTCCAGGCGGAACCAGCAGAATCCTCTGAATAAGCCCCATCCCTTTCTGCGGGTCCTTTCCTCCATGGCTAGTGCCGAACCAACCCATACCCTTCACCCCGCCACTCGATAAAACAAAGCCCATGCCCAAACGGATCCGACAGCGTGGCTTGCCGGCCCCAGTCGAACTCCTGCGGCCAGTCCTCGAGTTCCGCGCCTGCCTCCAGCGCGCGTTCGATCGCGCTTTCGAGGTTGTCGACGACAAAATCGAGATGCACTGGCGTCCAGTGCCGGCGGTAGTCGCGCCGGGGGCTGCCGCGCGTGGTCGGGCGAGAGCCGGGCGGTTTGGCAAGCAAATAGATGGGGGTGGCGCCGCCCGTCATCTCGGCCACGGTATCGTCGAACAGCTTGCGGCTCAGGCGCAGGCCCAGTCCTTCCTGATAGAAGCCGATGCCGCGCGGCAGGTCATCGACATCGATATTGATCAGCAACTCCATCACGGTCTCCTGACAGCTTCGGGGAAATGCCCGCGCATTGTGCGCCGGCGCTCCTGACAACTCCTGTCAGGAGGGTTGTCACCGGGCGAGGCGTTCGCGTACCACGGGCCGCAGTGCGTCGCCGAGCGCAAGGTGCGCCTCGGCATCGAGATGGACACCGTCGACGGCGCTGCTCTCGATCACCGTGCCGGCATCGAACAGCAGGCATCCGAGCGCGTCGCATACCTCGCGCACCGCGTCCGGCAAGCCAGTCCACTTGTGCTCGCCGCCGGCGAACTTGGGCGCGAGCGGGCCGCGTGGCGTGCGGATCGGCGGCGGCACCACGACCAGCACCGGCGGGACCGGCATCCCGGGCTCGATCGGCGCCGTGCGAATGACGTTGACCAGCGCGCCGATGCCCTGCGCGGCGTGCCAGGCGTTGTGCGGGTGCATCGACTGGAAATCATTGTTGCCGAGCATCAGGATCACGAGCGCGAGCGGGGAATCGATCTCGACGCGCTGCGCCAGACCTTGCAGGCCGTTGCGTCCGGGCTTGAACGGGTCGTCCCAGACCGTGCGGCGGCCGTTCAGGCAGTCTTCGATGATGCGGACCGGGGCGCCCCCGTCGGCGTTCAGCCCGAGTTCCAGTCGCCCCGGCCAGCGTACGGGGAACGGCAGGCGCCGGCGCGTGCCGGGCACGATGCCCCATGAGAGGGAATCGGCATACACCAGGACTTGCAGGGGATCGACTTCAGGGCGCGTGGCGAGGGACATGCGGCGGCTCCGGACGGGCGTGGCGCAGATGCTGCGCTGCGCAGTGAAATGGTGCTGACGAACAGTCAAGACACTTCATAATATCGATTACATCAGAACACGGAGAATAAAGTTGCGTTTCGAGCACTTGGTAGAGATCAACGATCCAGGCAATCCTCAACTGGATCCGCTTACGCCTGACCAGCTCTGGCAAGGGCTGGTCCTGCGCGCCGAGTCGCCCGAACTGTTCGTCCTGGGCCTCGACCGTGCTGAAGTCGTTGGCCGTGGCGACGGCTGGATCGACCGCGTGCTGCATTTCGGCGCGGCGACCATCGATGACCGCGTGGTATTCGAACCGCGCCGCCAGGTCCGCTACCAGACCGCCGCGACGGCCGACCATGCCGGCGGCACTTTGACGATGGTGATCGAAACGCCAGCGCCGGGCGCGTTGCTGCTGCGCTTCATCTACGACACCACCATGCCGGCGGTGGATGCCAGCGGCGACGACCGCTACGCCGAGATCGTCAAGTCCGCCTACCACGAAGCCGACCTCGACACCGTCCGCAAGATTCGAGAGATCGCCGCTACGGGGCGCCTGGGGTGAGCCGGGTCCCGCACGCGCCGGAGGCATCCGGCGGCGGGTCGGGCGGGCCGACCCGGGCGGCGCTGCGCACGCGCTATGGCGACCGGCTGCGCTGGCTGGTACTGGTCACGCTGATGCTGGGAACGATGTCGTCCATTGTCTCGTCCACCATCATCAACGTTGCCATTCCTGACCTGAGCCGCCATTTCGTGCTCGGCCAGGAACGCGCCCAATGGGTGGCGGCCAGCTTCATGATCGCGATGACTCTGGCAATGCTGCTCACGCCATGGCTGCTCAATCGCTACGGCCTGCGGCGCACGTTCCTGGGCGCGCTCGCGCTGCTGGGCGTGGGTGGCGCGGTGGGCGGGCTGTCGCCGACCTACGGCGTGATGATTGCCATGCGCGTGGCAGAGGGCATCGCGGCGGGCATCATGCAGCCGCTGCCCAGCATCCTGGTGCTGCGCGTATTCGACGAGCGCGAGCAGGGCAGGGCCATGAGCCTGTTCGGCTTCGGCGTGGTGCTGGCGCCGGCGCTGGGCCCTAGCCTCGGCGGTTTCCTGGTGGAGGCCTTTGGCTGGCGTTCGATCTTCTTTGTCGTGGTGCCGCTGACCCTGCTCGGCGCAGCCATGGCGCGGCGCTTCATGGCCGTCGATTCGATCATGATGGGCGAGCGCAAGCCGCTGGACTGGCGCGGCCTGGCGCTGGCCGGGGTCGCGACGGTCTGCCTGCTGAACGGGCTGGTCGAACTGCGCGAAAGCGTGGCCGCCGGCATGATGCTGGCGGGGCTGGGCGTGGTGCTGGTGGTGGCGTTCGTCATGTGGCAGCTGCGCGCGGCCGATCCGCTCATGGACATGCGGCTGTACAGCTACCGGCAATTCTCGGCAGGCGCGGTGGTGGCCTTGATCTATGGCGCGGGCCTGTTCGGCTCGACCTACCTGCTGCCCGTGTACATGCAGATGGCGCTGAACTACACGCCGTCGCGCGCGGGCCTGGTGCTGCTGCCGGCCGGCGTCGCGCTGGCGCTGACGATTGCGCTGGCGGGGCGCCTGACGCAGCGGGTCTCGCCGCATTACCAGGTGTCATTCGGGCTGGCGTTGCTGTCGCTGTCGTTCCTTCTGATGGCGACGGGCTCGCCATCCACGCCGTACCTGCTGCTGGTGGCGCTGGCAGTGCTCGGACGCATTGGCCTCGGTTGCATCCTGCCGTCGCTGACGCTCGGGTCGATGCGTGGCGTGGATTTCTCCCTGATCGCACAGGGATCGAGCTGCATCAATTTCGTGCGCCAGCTTGGCGGGGCGATTGGTGTCAGCCTGGCGGGCGTCGGCCTGCAATGGCGGCTGAACCAGCACGGCGCGGTGCTGGGGCAGGGTGGCGATGTGCTGGCGCAGGCGGCGCGCATCCGCGCCTTCGATGAAACCTTCCTGGCTGTTGGCGTGGTGATCGCCACGGCCATCCTGGCTTCCTGGCGCATCCGGCCGAAGCCGGTGCCGCTCAACTGAGGCGGGGACGCCGGCGAAGCTCAGCTCGCGGCGCCGCTGCGCAGTTCTTCCACCAGGGCGATGTAGCTTTCCATCGCGGCGTCGCGGGTGGTGCCCTTGAGGGCTTCCCACGCTTCGAACTTGTAGCGGCCGACGAAATCGGTCATGCCCGGCTTGTCGCCGTGGGCGTCGCCTTCGCTGCCTTGCTTGAACAGCGCGTACAGGCGCAGCAGCGTCATGTTGCTGGGCCGCTCGCTCAGTTGCTTGACGTCGGTCTGGGCCTGTTCGAAGCGGGCTTGCAGGTCACTCATGGGGTCTCCTGGAGAGGGCGGGGAAAAGAATGGCCCGATGATAGTCCCCAATCCGGCACGCAGGCCTGCCAAAAAACCGAGGAAGGACTCGATTTGGGGCGCCACCGGCTACAATCGCGCCATGTCTTGGATTCTTGCTGTCGAAACTTCCACCGAGTGGTGTTCTGTTGCACTGGGCCGTGCCACGGCCGATGGCGCGGTCGAGTCATGGTCTCGCCATGACCATACCGGCGCGCGGTCTTCCGCACGCGTGCTGCCCGCGGCCGGTGAACTCCTGGCCGAAGCCGGCATTGCGCTGGCCGACTGTGCAGCCATTGCATTTGGCGCTGGCCCGGGCTCGTTCACTGGCCTGCGTACCGCCTGCGGCGTGGCCCAGGGACTGGCCTTCGGCGCCGGGTTGCCGGTCATTCCGGTCAATACGCTGATGGCATGCGCGGAAAGCGCCCGCGGCGCCACGCCTGCACTGCCGGCTGAGGTGTCCGTGCTGGTCGCGCTGGATGCGCGCATGGATGAAGCCTATTCCGCCGCCTTCCGCTGGGACGCCGCCGCGCGCGAATGGGCAACAGAGACGCGGATGCAGGTGGGTCCCCCGGAAACCGTGCCCTTGCCCGCCGGCGAATTCTGGGTGGCCGGCAACGCCGGCACGGTCTTTGGCGAACGGTTGGCCGGGCTGGCGCGTGCCACGCGTGTGCTGCCCGAGGCCATGCCCCACGCGCAGCCGCTGGTGGCCATCGCGCTGCGGGCCCTGGCGCGCGGCGAGGCGATCGATGCCGCGCTGGCCATGCCGATCTACCTGCGCGACAAGGTCGCCCAGACCATCGAGGAGCGCGAAGCGGCTGCTGCTGCCAAGGCCGCCGCGCAGGCGGCCGGCGGGAGCCAGTCGTGAGCGTGACCTACAGCCCGGATACAGCCGTGTCGTCGGCGTGGCCCGATATTCCGGTCATGCCTGTGCTGGCCGACGGCTGGGCGCTTGCCCGCATGTCCGCGCTGGACCTGCGGGCGGTGGCGGAGATCGAATCCCGCGCCTACAGCCATCCCTGGACGCGCGGCAATTTCGAGAACTCCATCAAGGCGGGCCATATGGGCCTGACCCTGCGCGATCCGTCCGGCACGCTCGTGGCGTATGCCGTGCTGATGCCCGTGGTCGACGAGATGCATCTGCTCAACATCACCGTGGATCCGCACCGGCAGCGGCAGGGGCTCGGTCGCCTGATGCTGGCGGTGACGCTGGCGACATCGCAGACGCACCACCTGCATACGATGCTGCTGGAAGTGCGGCCTTCCAATACCGGAGCGCTGGCGCTTTACCTCGAGGCAGGCTTCGTCGAGATCGGCCGGCGCAAAGGTTACTATCCCGCGTCCGGCAACGTGCGTGAAGACGCGCTGGTGCTGCGCCGGACCTGGCCCGGCAACGAGGACGCAGCATGAGCCGCCGCGCACAGTTCCTGGAGGTCCTTGGCATTCCCACGGAGTGGGTGCCGCGCAAGCCGGTGGGCGCGCCGCAGGAGGCCGCTGCGCAACCTGACCGCTCAGCCACCCTGCAGGCCGGACCCGAGGCGCAAGCCGAACCCCTGCAGGCGCCTGAGCCCGGGGAAGTCAGTTCGGCCGTGGTCATGGAGTCGGTGCCGGACTTTGAAGAGGCCGCTCTCGCTTTCGTAGCCGAGCCCGCGCGCACCGCTGCCGTTCCCGACCGCGAGCTTGAGATCGCAGCCATGGCGTGGCCCGTGCTCGATGCCGCCGTGGCGGCGTGCACGGCTTGCGGCCTGTGCGAGACGCGCACCCGTACCGTGTTCGGCGTTGGCGATCGCCAGGCGGAGTGGATGCTGATCGGCGAGGCGCCCGGCGAGAACGAAGACCTTCAGGGCGAGCCGTTCGTCGGCCAGGCCGGCAAGCTGCTGGACAATATGCTGGGGTCGCTGGGCCTCGCGCGCGGTCGCAATGTCTTCATCGCCAACGTGCTCAAGTGCCGTCCGCCGGGCAACCGCAACCCGGAAGCGGCCGAGGTCGTGCAGTGCGAGCCGTTCCTGAAGCGGCAGATTGCGCTGGTGCGGCCCAAGGTCATTGTCGTACTGGGCCGCTTTGCGGCGCAGTCGCTGCTGCGCACCACCACGCCGATCGGCAAGCTGCGCGGCACGGTCCACAGCTACGAGGGGATTCCCGTGGTGGTGACCTACCATCCCGCCTACCTGCTGCGCACGCTGACCGACAAGGCGCGCGCGTGGGAGGACCTGTGCCTGGCCCGCGAGATACACGACCGTGCGGGAGCTCAGGCCTGACCTTTCGCTGAGCCACGGCGGCAACGGCGTGCATGCGCCGCCGGCGCCGTTGTGGCAACAGGCGCTGTCGCAACGCACGCGCGACCTGGCCTGGTGCAGCTTGTCGCCGACCTTGCTACAAGGCCTGCCCGCCGCCGGTGACAGCGGCGCGCGACTGGCGCGCTGGCCCGCTGGCACCCAGGCTGCCTGGGAGCACTGGCTGGGCCAGGCAGACCCCGCTGGCCTTCCCGCCACCATTGCCGAACTTGCCAACGGCATTACCGATGCCTTGCCCGAAGAGCCCGGCCGCGCCCGCAGCCTGCGCCTTGGGCGTCATGCCGAACGCCTGCTGCAGTTCGCGCTGCGCCATGCGCAGGGGCTGGAATTGCTGGCGGCAAACGTACCGGTCAGGCGCGCGCATGGGCACGGCATCCAGACCCTTGGCGAACTCGACTTCGTCTGGCGGGACCAGGGCAGCGGCGAGGTGGTGCATTGGGAAATGGCCGCCAAGTTCTACCTGATGGCCGATGCCGATGACACGCAAGCGTTGGGGCTGCGCGGGTTTGTCGGGCCGAACCTCGTCGACAGGCTCGGCGACAAGCTCGACCATATCGTCCACCGGCAACTGCCACTGGCCAGGACCGCGGAGGCGCGCGGGTTGCTGGGCAGGGCGGTCGACCGCAGCGAGGTCTATCTGCTGGGGTGGCTGTTCTATCGCGACGGCCTGGTGCCCGAGGGGCTGGACCGCCTGGGCATTGCGGGCAACCACCTGCACGGCTGGTGGTCCACGCTCGACGACTGGTATGCGCGCGCCGGCCAGGCGGCTGGCACGCGCTGGTGCCGGTTGTCGCGCTCGGGCTGGTTGTCCGGCGCGCTGCTGGAAGAGGGCGAGACCGAAGCGGCGGACGCCCTGCGCGAGGCGCTGGCCGAGCGCTTTGCCGATCCGCATCCCGACCACGGCTGGCGCCGCGAGTCACCGATCATGCTGTGCGAGATGGAACCGGCCGGCGCGCAGGCGCCGGGCTGCTGGCGCGAGCGCTCGCGCGGGTTCGTGGTGCCGGATGGATGGCCGCAGCGGGCCCGCGCCCGTGCGGCCATTGCCGCGACTGCCGGGTAGATCCCGGCCGGCGCCGCCTTTGGCGCCGGCGAGGCAATCAGTGGTGCTTGTCCTCGCCGATCATGGCGAGCGAGTTGAAGGTGCGTACGTTGTACTTGTGCACCCGCATGACCAGCGCCATGGTGATGCAGATGAACAGGCCCAGCGCGACGATCACCAGCCCGATTGGCGCGTTCACCTTGATCAGCAGCGCGTACAGGCAGAGCATCAGTAGCACGGAGACGTTCTCATTGAAGTTCTGCACGGCGATGGAGTGACCGGCCGAGAGCAGCACGTGGCCGCGGTGCTGCAGCAGCGCGTTCATCGGCACCACGAAGTAGCCCGACATGGCGCCGACCACCATCAGGAACACGTAGGCGATGGCCATGTACAGCGGCATATGCAGCCCCAGCACGTCCACCGTGATCTGCGGCATGGCGTCCTTGGTGTAGAACGCCATCAGCATCACGGTGGCGCCCATGGCCACGCCAAAGGGCAGCACCGACAGCGACTTGCGCAACGGAATGCGCGCTGCCGCCATGATGGCGCCGACAGCCACGCCCACGGCGACCACGGCCTGCAGCAGGGCGCCCTGCGACAGGTTCAGGCCCAGCGATTTTTCCGCCCACTTCAGCACGATGAACTGCAGGGTGGCGCCCACGCCCCAGAACAGCGTGGTCACGGCCAGCGAGATCTGGCCGAGCTTGTCGCGCCACAGCGCGACGAAGCAGTCGCCGAACTCCGCGATCAGCTTGATCGGGTTCTTTTCCTGTTGCGGGTAGCGTGCGCCGGTATCGGGAATGAACAGGTTGAAGATGGCGGCGATCACGTAAAACAGCATGATCACGACCATCGCCGCTTCGGCCGGCGTGTTGATGCCCGTGTCGATGTAAGGGATATCAAAGCGCAGCAGGAGCTGCGAAATGTGCACCGAAATCAGCGCGCCGCCCACCACGGTGCCCAGGATGATCGAGCCCACGGTCAGTCCTTCGATCCAGCCGTTGGCCATCACCAGCTTTTCGGGGGGCAGCAGCTCGGTCAGGATGCCGTACTTGGCCGGCGAGTACGCGGCCGCGCCGAAGCCCACGATGCCGTAGGCGAGCAGGGGGTGCAGGCCGAACATCATGATGGCGCAGCCCGCTATCTTGATGGCGTTGGTGATGAGCATCACCCGGCCCTTGGGCATGGAGTCGGCGAAGGCGCCGACGAACGCGGCCAGGATGACGTAGGAGAGAACGAAGAACAGCTTGAGCAGCGGAGTCATCCACTGCGGGGAATGCAACTCGGTGAGAAGGGCAATGGCGGCGATCAGCAGCGCGTTATCGGCCAGCGACGAAAAAAACTGCGCGGCCATGATGGTGTAAAAACCCTTCTTCATGCTTTCGACTTTGTCTCCAGCGCGTCCGTCGTGCGCTCTGGGAAGGGCTACGCCCACCGGCGTTGCCATGGTTGGTTGCAGGGGACCCTGGGCTGCGGCCGCGTCGAATTGTGTCTCATACGCCGCGCGTGAGCGCTGCGCCGCTTGCCTGACCGTCATTGACATATTGCTTCGCGTTTAGAACATGGCCTGAGCGTCCGGCTTTATATCACGAAAACACGACAATCCTGAATCCGCAAAGGCGCCAGTTTGACAGCGCAGACGCTCCGCGATTCCCCGGGAATTGCGGGTGGGCGCTCGCGAGTGTGTTCAAATAACGGATACGCATCGCTAGCCGAATACCGGGTCTTCCCTGATCTGGTGCATGACCATGCCGGACATGACGCCCGACTCACACTGCGCGTCTGGAAGGATGCTTCCAGCGGCAGCGATGCATGCCTTGCGAGATGTCACTTCATGCCAAGACCGATTCACGCCGTCATCCACCAACCCGCCATTGCCAACAACCTGGAAATCGCGCGCCGTCACGCGCCGAACTCGCGCGTCTGGGCCGTGGTCAAGGCCAACGCCTACGGCCATGGACTGCGCCGCGTCTTTGCCGGCCTGCGCGCGGCCGATGGTTTCGGGCTGCTGGACCTGAATGAGGCCGTGCAACTGCGCGACCTCGGGTGGCAGGGCCCGATCCTGCTGCTGGAGGGCTTTTTCCAGCCCCAGGATGTGCCGCTGCTGGAACAATACCGGCTTACCACCGCGATCCATTGCGAGGATCAGCTCCGGATGCTGGAGAGCGCGCGGCCGAAGGGCCCGCTTGCGATCCAGCTCAAGCTCAACACCGGCATGAACCGCCTGGGCTTCCAGCCCGCGCAGTACCGCGCCGCGTGGGAACGCGCCCGTGCGATGCCGTGCGTGGGCAGCATCGTCCATATGACACATTTCTCGGATGCCGACAGCGCGCGCGGCATCGCCCACCAAGTCGCGGCCTTCGATGCCGCCACCGCGAACCTGCCGGGCGAGGCCAGCCTGTCGAACTCGGCCGCGGTGCTGTGGCATCCGGAGGTCCACCGTGCGTGGGTTCGGCCCGGAATCATCCTGTATGGGGCCTCGCCCACCGGCCGCGAGGCCGACATTGCCGGGGTTGGCCTGCAGCCGGCCATGTCGCTGCACAGCGAATTGATTGCCGTGCAGGACCTGCAACCCGGCGATACGGTCGGCTACGGCTCCATGTTCACCGCCGACCGGCCGATGCGCATCGGCGTGGTGGCCTGCGGCTACGCGGACGGGTACCCGCGCCACGCCGTTGGCTGGGGCGAGAACCGCGCGCCGGTGCTGGTCGATGGCGTGCGCACCGAACTGATCGGCCGCGTTTCCATGGATATGATCTGTGTGGACCTGGGGCCGTGCCCGAAAGCCAGGATCGGCAGCCCGGTCACGCTGTGGGGCCAGGGCCTGCCGATCGACGATGTCGCCGGGGCCAGCGGCACGGTCGGCTACGAGCTGATGTGCGCGCTGGCGCCGCGCGTGCCGGCCACCGTGGCGACCATCACCGCGTCGGACAGCGCGTCGCCCCTCCTGGCCTGATCCCGGCAAGGATCGACCTGTCCTGACGGCCGGCCGCCCACGGATGGCCGGCCGTGGCGTTTCCGGCACTCACCCTCAAGGATCTTCCGTTGGCCAAGACCAAGACCGTCTACACCTGTACCGAATGCGGCGGCACCGTGCCGCGCTGGGCCGGCCAGTGCCCGCACTGCAACCAATGGAACACGCTGGTCGAGACCGTGTCGGAGGGCAGCACGGCGGGCAAGCGCTTCCAGCCACTGGCGGCATCGGCCACGGTGCTCAAGCTTTCCGAGATCGATGCCGCGGACGTGCCGCGCTTTTCGAGCGGGATCGACGAATTCGACCGCGTGCTCGGTGGCGGGCTCGTCGCGGGCGGGGTGGTGCTGATCGGCGGCGATCCGGGCATCGGCAAGTCGACGCTGCTGCTGCAGGCGCTTGCGAACCTGGCTGCACAGCGGCGCGTGCTCTATGTGAGCGGCGAAGAGTCCGGCGCACAGATCGCGCTGCGCGCGCAGCGCCTGGGGGTGGAGAGTCCGACGCTGGGCTTGCTCGCCGAAATCCAGCTCGAGAAGATCCAGGCCACGCTGGAGGCGGAAAAGCCCGATGTGGCCGTGATCGACTCGATCCAGACGCTTTATTCCGAAGCCCTGACCTCGGCGCCGGGCTCGGTCGCGCAGGTGCGCGAATGCGCGGCGCAACTGACGCGCATTGCCAAGAGCAGCGGCACCACCATCATCCTGGTCGGCCACGTGACCAAGGAGGGCAACCTCGCCGGTCCGCGCGTGCTCGAGCACATCGTCGATACGGTGTTGTATTTCGAGGGCGATACGCATTCCTCGCACCGGTTGATCCGCGCATTCAAGAATCGTTTCGGCGCCGTCAACGAACTTGGCGTGTTCGCCATGACGGAGCGCGGCCTGCGCGGCATCAGCAACCCGTCGGCGCTGTTCCTGTCGCAGCATGAAGAGACCGTGCCGGGCTCCTGCGTGCTGGTGACGCAGGAGGGCACGCGCCCGCTGCTGGTGGAGGTGCAGGCGCTGGTCGATACCGCCAACGTGCCCAACCCGCGCCGCCTGGCCGTGGGCCTGGAGCAGAACCGGCTGGCGATGCTGCTGGCCGTGCTGCACCGGCACGCGGGCATTGCGTGCTTTGACCAGGACGTGTTCCTGAATGCGGTGGGCGGCGTGAAGATCACCGAGCCCGCGGCGGACCTGGCCGTGCTGCTGTCGATCCATTCGTCGATGCGCAACAAGCCGCTTCCGCGTGGCCTGGTGGTATTCGGCGAAGTGGGCCTGGCCGGCGAAATCCGTCCCAGCCCGCGCGGGCAGGAGCGGCTGAAGGAAGCCGCGAAGCTCGGCTTCACGCTGGCGGTGATTCCCAAGGCCAACGCGCCCAAGCAGAAGATCGACGGGCTTGACGTGATCGCCGTTGAACGCATCGAGCAGGCGATCGATCGCGTGCGCCATCTCGACTGACCGATGGCCGATCTGATAAACCGCGCGCCTGTGCCTGCGCCAATGGCGCGACGCCGACTATGCGCCGTTTGCTGCGTTGAACGCCGATGCCGAGGTGATGCGCTACTTTCCCGCGCTGCTGACCCGCGCGGAGAGCGACGGGCTGGCGGCGCGCTGCCGCGAGAAGATCGGACTCGTTGGGCTGGGGCTTCTGGGCTTGCGAGCGCAAGGCGGACGGCGCCTTCATCGGCTTTGTCGGGCTCAACGTCCCCGCGGCGACCTTGCCATTTTCGCCCTGCGTGGAGATTGGCTGGCGCCTGGCGCGCGACGCATGGGGGCAGGGCTTCGCCACCGAGGGCGCGCGTGCGGCGCTGGCGGTGGGGTTTGAACAGATTGGCCAGGAAGAGATCGTTTCATTCACGGCGTTGGCCAACCAGCGCTCGCGCGCGGTCATGGAACGTCTGGGCATGCATGAGGAAGCGATCCCGTTCGAACACCCTGCGCTGCCTGAGGGGCATCCGCTACGGCTCCATCGCCTTTTCCGCCTGTCGCGTGACAAGTGGGAAGCCGGGGTGCAGCGTTCCAGCTGAGGCCATGGGCATCCCTGCGGCAATCCGCCACATGGCACGAGCCGGCGATTCGCGCGTCCGCCAAAGAGGACATTTCGCAAAATCGGTAATAATGCCGACCAACAGCCGGAGCGGCCCCGCGCCGGCAACCTGGCCACAGAGATCCCGATCCATCCACCGTTTATGCAAGCCAATTCCCGCGCCTATTTCCTGCTGATTGCCATCATCTCGTTCGGGATGGTTGGCTTTGCGCTCTACCTGCAGTTCGAGAAGGGGTACCAGCCTTGCCCGCTGTGCATCATGCAGCGGTTCGCCTTTATCGGCATCGGCCTGTTCTCGCTGCTCGCGGCCATTGCGCAGAACACGCGTTCGCTGTGGCAGGGGCTGGGCATGCTGTCCGGCGTCGGCGGCATTGCCGTGGCCGTGTACCACGTGTCGCTGCTGCTGAACCCCAAGGCGAGCTGCGGCATCGACCCGCTCGAAAACTGGGTCAATGCCTTGCCGACCGCCAAGGTGCTGCCGCAGGTGTTTTATTCCGATGGCCTGTGCACTGCGCCGCTGCCGCCGGTGCTGGGCCTGTCGGTGCCGGCCTGGTCACTGATCTGGCTGTTCATCCTGACGCTGACGCTGGCGGTCGGGTTGATCCGGCGCGAGAAAAATTTCCGCTGAGGGAAAACAAAAAAACCGGCGCATCAGGCGCCGGTTTTTCTTTCTACCCACGACCTTCGATAAGGTCGTGGCAAGGGAGGGGACTAAAACCCTTCACACAATCTGCTCGATCTGCTCCTGCAGTTCCAGCCATTTCTCTTCCAGTGTTTCCAGCTCGCCATTGACTTCGCCCTGGCGCTTGAGCATTTCCATCAGCCTGGACTTGTTGGCCTCGGCATAGCTGGTCTCGTCGGCCATGAACTGGTCGATCTCTGCCTTGGCGGTCTGCAGCACCGCCATGCGCTTCTCCACCTTTTCCAGTTCCTTGGTGAGAGGCTTGCGCAGTTGCGCGAGGCGTTGTCGTTCGTCGGCTTCGGCACGGCGCTGGTCCTTGCGGTTGACCCCCGCTGACGCACCGCCCGATTCCGCCTGGTGAGCGGCCACGGCGGCATTGCGTTTGGCTGCGGCTTGCTGGAGCAGCCAGTCGCGGTAGTCGTCCAAATCGCCGTCGAACGGCTTGATGGTGCCGTCGGCGACCAGCATGAACTGGTCGGCGGTGGCGCGCAGCAGGTGCCGGTCGTGCGAGACCAGGATCAGCGTGCCTTCGAACTGCGCCAGCGCCATGGTCAGCGCTTCACGCGTGTCGAGGTCCAGGTGGTTGGTCGGCTCGTCGAGCAGCAGCAGGTTGGGCTTCTGCCAGACGATCAGCGAGAGCGCCAGCCGGGCCTTCTCGCCGCCCGAGAACGGCTCGATCGGCGCGGTCGCCATGTCGCCACGGAAGTTGAAGCTGCCGAGGAAGTCGCGCAGCTCTTGCTCGCGCGTGTCCGGCGCCAGCCGGGCCAGGTGCTGCAGCGGCGAGTCGTGATCGCGCAGCGTTTCGAGTTGATGCTGGGCGAAGTAGCCGATCTGAAGCCCTTTGCCAAGGCGCAGATTGCCAGTCAGCGGATCCTGGGTGCCCGCCAGGGTCTTGACCAGTGTCGACTTGCCCTGGCCGTTGGCGCCGAGCAGGCCGATGCGCTGGCCGTTCTGGATCGACAGCGCCAATTTGTGCAGGATGGTCACCGGCGGATCGGCCTCGGCATAGCCGCAGTCGACGCCATCCAGCACCATCATAGGATTCGGGGCCGCATCGGGTTCGCGGAACTCGAACGCGAAGCCGGCCGCGACGTGGACCGGCGCCAGCCGCTCCATCTTTTCAAGCGCCTTCACGCGGCTTTGCGCCTGGCGCGCCTTGGTGGCCTTGGCCTTGAAGCGCGTGATGAACGATTCGAGGTGCGCGATTTCCTTCTGCTGGCGCACATAGGCCGATTGCTGCTGCGCCATCTGCTGCAGGCGCAGGGTCTCGAACAGCGTGTAGTTGCCGCCGTAGCGGCGCAGCTGCTGGTTCTCGATATGGACCGTGACATTGCAGATCGCGTCCAGGAATTCGCGGTCGTGCGAAATCATGACCAGGGTGCCCGGGTAGCGCGCCAGCCAGTCTTCGAGCCAGACGATGGCGTCCAGATCCAGGTGGTTGGTTGGTTCGTCGAGCAGCAGCAGGTCGGACGGGCACATCAGCGCCTGCGCCAGGTTCAGGCGCATGCGCCAGCCGCCCGAGAACGATGACACCGGCTGCGACACCTGCGCCAGCGTGAAACCCAGGCCCAGCAGCAGCGCTTCGGCACGGGCCGGCGCGGTGTAGCCGTCGGCATCGGCAAAGCCGGCATGGGCCTCGGCCTCCGCGCTGCCGTCGCCGACCGCTTGCGCTTCGGCGATGGCCGCTTCGATCTCGCGCAGGCGTGTGTCGCCGTCGATCACATAGTCCACCGCGCTGCGGGCCACAGCCGGCGTTTCCTGCGCCACGTGGGCAATGCGCCACTGCGCCGGGACGGACAGGTCGCCGCCATCCGGATGCAGCTCGCCGCGCAGCATCGCGAACAGGGTGGACTTGCCGCTGCCATTGGCGCCGACAAGGCCCACACGCTCGCCCGGATTGAGCGTCACGCTGGTGTGGTCGAACAGCACCTTGGTGCCGCGCTGGAGGACAAGCTGGTCGATTCGGATCACGAGGAAGGCAGGAACGTCGGTAACGGGGCAAACGGCGGAAAGCGGCGCGAAAGCGCGAGGCAGCCCGGCATAGGCGCTGGCCGGCATTGTAGCGTTTCCAGCAGGCACCCCCCGTGCGGATAGCGGCGAAGCCTAGGGATTACCCTCGAACAATGAAATCTCTATTTTCTTGTTTTGCGTCTGCGTGTAAATTAATTTTCATTGCAGACTTGTGACTGATGCCTGATTTTCCACATCGGCCTATGCCCGACACCATGCCGGATGGCACCTCGATCTCCGAACGTATTGCACGCAGCCTGCCTGCGCTGACGCCCGCACATCAACGCATGGCCGAGTACGTGCTCGCCAATCCGTTCCGCGCGGCGACCATGCGCATCGACGAGTTTGCGGCCGCGGTACAGGTGTCGGTCGCCACGGCCAACCGCTTTGCGCGTGCGCTGGGGTTTGACGGCTATCCGCAGTTCCGCGCGGAACTGGTGCGCGGATTCGAGGCGACGCTGGCACCTGTGGAGCGCCTGCGCTCGGAACTGGAGCGGCCGTCCACGGCTGCGGAAGCCTTCGCCGCATCGCTGGACGATGCCGCGGCCAACCTCGAGGCCACGCGCCGGGCATTGGACGCGGATGCCTGCGAACGCGCGGTTTCCGCGATTCTTGCCGCGGATCGTGTCTATATCGCCGGCTTCGGTGCCAGCGGTTATCTGTCAGGCCTGCTGCAGCACGGGCTGGAAATGCATTGCCGCGTGGTGACTTCCGTTGCGGGTGCGGGCGGCGCATCGCACGCGGCGCGCCAGCTGTTCAAGCTGAGCCCGGCCGATCTCGTGATTGCCATTGCCTTTCCGCGCTATGTGTCCGACACGGTAGTACTGGCCCAGCGCGCCAAGGCACGCGGGGCGCAACTGCTCGCGCTGACCGACGGCCCGACGTCGCCGCTGGCGCCGATCGCCGATATCGCGCTCTACGCGCAGGCCGCCAACCGGCTGTCCGCCAATTCCGACGCCACCGTGCTGGCCCTGATCGAAGCGCTGTGCGGCGCCGTGGCGCACCGGGCCGAGCGCCCGGTCAAGGCCGCTGCCGAAATGACCGAATTCCTCCTGCCCTGGCTGTACGGCGCCCATGCCGGCAATACCGGTAGCGCGGCCAGCACGCCGGCAGCGCAGCCCTTGTCGCAAGCCGGCGGCGAAGGCGAGCCCGGTGCCGTGCGCCGCAACTCTTCCAAGCATCTCAAAGCGTAGCCTCCCATGAACCAAGCAGTCATTGCCATCCACGGCGGCGCCGGCACCATCACGCGCAACGCCATGGACCCCGCCCGCGAACGCGAATACACCGAGGCACTCGAACACGTGCTGCTGGCCGGCCAGCGCGTGCTGGCCAGCGGCGGCACCGCCGTCGATGCGGTGACCGAAGCCGTGCGGCTGCTGGAAGAGTGCCCGCTGTTCAACGCCGGCAAGGGCGCGGTGCTGACGCATGCCGGCACCTACGAACTCGATGCCGCCATCATGGATGGCGCGACGCTCGACGCCGGCGGGGTCGCGTGCGTGACACGTCTGCGCAACCCGGTGCTGGCCGCGCGCGCGGTGATGGACCACAGCGAGCATGTGCTGTTCGCGGGAGAGGGCGCCGAAGCCTTCGCCCGGGCACATGGGCTGGAACTGGTATCGCGCGACTACTACTACACGCAAGCCCGCTACGAGCAATGGGAGCGTGCCCGCGCGGTGGAGGGCATGGCGCTGCTAGATCACGATGCCGCCACGCTGGCCGCGCGTGCGCTCTCCGGCAAGGCTGATCCGATCGATCCGGACAGCAAGTTCGGCACGGTGGGCGCCGTGGCCTGCGACAGCTTCGGCAACCTGGCCGCGGCAACGTCAACGGGCGGTGTCACCAACAAGCAGGTGGGCCGCGTCGGCGATACGCCGCTGATCGGCTCGGGCTGCTATGCCGATGACGTGGCAGCCGTTTCGGCCACGGGCACCGGTGAAATGTTCATCCGCACCGTGGCCGCGCACGATGTCGCGGCGCAAATGCGCTATGCCGGCCTGTCGCTGGAAGAATCCGCGCGCCGCGTGGTCATGGAGAAGCTGCCCGCCATTGGCGGCCGCGGCGGCCTGATCGCGGTGGACCGCGCCGGCAACGTCACGCTGCCGTTCAACACCGAAGGCATGTACCGCGGTTTTGCCCGCGCGAGTGGCCCGGTGAGCGTGTCGATCTACGGCTGACGCCCGACGCGCGCCGTTCCCTTTCAGCAATTCCCGCAGCAATCCAAGGGGTGCCAGTGGCTGAACTCTCTTCCCAAGCAAACATTGAGCTGCCGCCGCAGCGCGTGGTGTCGGTGGACGGCCTGACCGTCCGCTTTGCCACCTCGGAGCGTACCGTCGAAGCCGTGCGCAACCTGTCCTTCCACGTCGACCGTGGCGAGACGCTGGCCGTGGTCGGGGAATCCGGCTCCGGCAAGTCGGTGACCTCGCTGGCGCTGATGCGGCTGGTCGAACATGGCGGCGGCAAGATCGTGTCGGGCAGCATGGCGTTGCGCCGGCGCAGTGGCGAGATCATTGACCTGGCGCGCGCTGGGAATGCCACGCTGCGCAGCGTGCGCGGCGCGGACGTGGCGATGATCTTCCAGGAGCCGATGACTTCGCTGAACCCGGTGTTCCCGGTGGGCGAGCAGATCGCGGAATCGATCCGCCTGCACCAGGGCAAGAGCCGCTCCGCCGCGCGCGCCGAGGCGCTGCGCATGCTGGAACTCGTGCGCATTCCGGAAGCGAAGCGCGTGCTGGACCGCTTCCCGCACCAGTTGTCCGGTGGCATGCGACAGCGCGTGATGATCGCCATGGCACTGTCGTGCAAGCCCGCATTGCTGATTGCCGATGAGCCGACCACCGCGCTGGACGTGACCATCCAGGCCGAGATCCTGCAACTGATCCGCGGCCTGCAGGCGGAGATGCATATGGGCGTGGTGTTCATCACGCACGACATGGGCGTGGTGGCCGAAGTGGCCGACCGCGTGCTGGTGATGTACCGCGGCGAAAAAGTGGAAGAGGGCGGTTCGGACGAAGTGTTCCGCGCCCCGGCACACCCCTATACGCGTGCGCTGCTGTCGGCCGTGCCGCGGCTTGGCGCCATGGAGGGCACCGATTTGCCGGCCAAGTTCCCGCTGCTGCGGCTGGGCGATTCGGCACCGGAGCCCGAGGCGCCCCAGGACACCGTGTCCCCCGAAGCCAAGCCGATCCTGCGCGTGCGCGACCTGGTGACGCGCTTCGACGTACCGGGCGGCGTGTTCGGCCGCGTCGCGCGGCGCGTCCACGCGGTGGAGAAGGTCAGCTTCGACCTCTACCCGGGCGAGACGCTGGCGCTGGTCGGCGAATCGGGCTGCGGCAAATCGACTACCGGACGTTCGCTGCTGCGGCTGGTGGAGAGCCAGAGCGGCACCGTCGAGTTCGGCGGACAGGACATCAGCCGCATGGAGGGCGCTGCCTTGCAGCACCTGCGGCGCAATATCCAGTTCATCTTCCAGGATCCGTTCGCCTCGCTCGATCCGCGCGTGCCGATCGGTTATTCGATCATGGAGCCGCTGCTGGTGCACAAGGTGGCAAGCGGCAAGGAGGCCGAGCAGCGAGTGGCCTGGCTGCTCGAGAAGGTGGGGCTGGAAGCGGCGCATGCGGCGCGCTATCCGCACGAGTTCTCGGGCGGCCAGCGCCAGCGCATCTGCATTGCGCGCGCACTGGCGCTCAACCCGAAGGTGGTGGTGGCGGACGAGTCGGTGTCCGCGCTCGACGTGTCGATCCAGGCCCAGATCGTCAACCTGATGCTGGACCTGCAGCGCGAGCTGGGCATCGCCTTCCTGTTCATCTCGCACGATATGGCGGTGGTGGAGCGCGTGAGCCATCGCGTGGCGGTGATGTACCTGGGCCAGATCGTGGAGATCGGCCCGCGCCGCGCGATCTTCGAGAACCCGCAGCACCCGTACACGAAGAAGCTGATGGCCGCGGTGCCGATTGCCGATCCGTCGCGCCGGCATCTGCGGCGCGAACCGCTGTCGGACGAGATCCCGAGCCCGATCCGCGCGGTCGGCGACGAACCGGTGGTGCAGCCGCTGGTGCCGGTCGCCGGCAGCGTGGGAATCGGCCACTTTGTAGCCCGGCACGCCGTTGGCGGTGCCTACTGAATTATCCAAGGAGAATCAAGATGTCTGCACGGATGTTTTCGCCCAGGCTGATGGCCGGGCTGTTCACGATTGGCGCGATGGGTGCGCTGGCAGCCGCTCCGGCCTTTGCCGCCAAGGACGCGGTGATGGCCGTTGCTTCCACGTTCACCACGCTTGACCCGTACGACTCGAACGACACGCTCTCGCAGGCCGTGTCCAAGAGCTTCTACCAGGGGCTGTTTGGTCTGGACAAGGACATGAAGCTGGTCAACGTGCTGGCCGAGAGCTATGACGTCAGCAAGGATGGCCTTACCTACACCATCAAGCTCAAGAAGGGGGTCAAGTTCCACGACGGCACCGCGTTCGATGCCGCCGCGGTCAAGGCCAACCTGGATCGCGTGATCAACCCGGCCAACAAGCTCAAGCGCTACACGCTGTTCAATCGCGTGGCGAAGACCGACGTGGTGGACAGCAACACCGTGAAGATCACGCTGAAGGAGCCGTTCTCGCCCTTCATCAACGTGCTGTCCCATCCCTCGGCCGTCATGATCTCTCCGGCCGCACTGCAGAAGTATGGCAAGGACATCGCCTTCCATCCGGTCGGCACCGGCCCGTTCGAGTTCGTGGAATGGAAGCAGCCCGACCACCTGAAGGGCAAGAAATTTGCCGGTTACTGGAAGACGGGCTACCCGAAGATCGACACGATCACCTGGAAGCCGGTGGTGGACAACAACACCCGCTCGGCCGTGATGCAGACCGGCGAGGCGGACTTCGCCTTCAGCATTCCGTTCGAGCAGGCGGCAGTGCTCAAGAACAGCCCGAAGGCGGACCTGATCGCGGCGCCGTCGATCATCCAGCGCTACCTGTCGCTGAACACCATGGTCAAGCCGTTCAACGATCCCAAGGTGCGCCAGGCCATCAACTACGCCATCAACAAGGATGCGCTGGCCAAGGTGGCCTTCGCCGGCTACGCCGTGCCGGCCGAGGGCGTGGTGCCGCCGGGCGTGGATTTCGCCGAGAAGCTGGGCCCGTGGCCGTATGACCCGGCCAAGGCACGCGCGCTGCTGAAGGAAGCGGGCTACCCGAACGGCTTCGAGACCACGCTGTGGTCGGCCTACAACCACACCACCGCGCAGAAGGTGATCCAGTTCGTGCAGCAGCAACTGCAGCAGGTCGGCATCAAGGCCAGCGTGCAGGCACTGGAAGCCGGCCAGCGCGTGGAGAAGGTGGAAAGCGTGCAGAAGCCGGAAGACGCCGGCGTGCGCATCTACTACATCGGCTGGTCGTCGTCGACGGGTGAGTCCGACTGGGCGCTGCGTCCGCTGCTGGCATCGGAGTCGATGCCGCCGAAGCTGCTGAACACCGCCTACTACAAGAACGACCAGGTCGATGCCGACATCGCCGGTGCGCTGCGCACCACCGATCGGGCGGAGAAGGCGAAGCTGTACAAGGACGCCCAGGAACGCATCTGGAAGGACGCGCCGTGGGCCTTCCTGGTGACCGAGAAGGTGCTGTTCGCGCGCAGCAAGCGGCTGACTGGTGCGTATGTGATGCCCGACGGCTCGTTCAATTTCGACGAGATCGATATCAAGCAGTAAGCAGTAAGCCGAGAGTGGCCGCCTGCCCGCGTCGCGTGGGCATGGGCGGGCGGCCCGCGGCCTTTCCCTCTGAAGCGTCATGCTGAACTACTTCCTCAAACGATGCCTGGGCGTGATCCCCACACTGCTGATCGTCGCGGTGCTGGTGTTCCTGTTCGTCCACCTGCTACCCGGCGATCCGGCGCGGCTGGCGGCGGGCCCGGAGGCCGACGAAGCCACCGTCGAACTGGTGCGCAAGGACCTGGGCCTGGACAAGCCCATGCCCCAGCAGTTCGTGAACTTCTTCTCGAACGCCGTCCGCGGCGAGTTCGGGCATTCGCTGCGCACCAAGCGCCCGGTCAGTGAAGAGATCGGCGACCGCTTCATGCCGACGCTGTGGCTGACCGTTGCTTCCATGGCCTGGGCCGTCGCGTTCGGCATGGTGATCGGCATCTGCTCGGCGGTGTGGCGCAACCGCTGGCCCGACCGGCTCGGCATGACGCTGGCCGTGTCCGGCATCTCGTTCCCCGCGTTTGCGCTGGGCATGCTGCTGATGGAAGTGTTCTCCGTGCAGCTCGGCTGGCTGCCCTCGATTGGCGCCGAAAGCTGGAAGCACTACATCCTGCCATCGCTGACGCTGGGCGCCGCGGTGGCCGCGGTGATGGCGCGTTTCACGCGTGCCTCGTTCGTCGAGGTGCTGCAGGAAGATTTCGTGCGCACGGCCCGCGCCAAGGGTGTGCGCGAAACCGTGGTCGTCGCCAAGCACACGCTGCGCAACGCCATGATTCCGGTCGTGACCATGATGGGTCTGCAGTTTGGCTTCCTGCTGGGCGGCTCGATCGTGGTGGAGAAGGTCTTCAACTGGCCGGGCCTCGGGCGCCTGCTGGTCGATGCCGTGGAGATGCGCGACTACCCGGTGATCCAGGCCGAGGTGTTGCTGTTCTCGCTCGAATTTATCCTGATCAACCTGGTGGTGGACCTGCTCTACACCGTGATCAACCCAACCATCCGCTACAAGTAAGAGAGGGAGTCCGGCATGACTGAGATTTCCACGCCCGCCGCCAGCCCGGCCGCCGCGACAGCCGCGGCGCCGCAGGCCGTGCGTACGCCCTGGAGCGAGTTCTGGCGCAAATTCCGCAAGCAGCACCTGGCGCTCGGCGCCGGTGTGTTCGTGCTGCTGCTGATCGTGGTGGCGATCCTGTCGCCGCACCTGGTGCCATACGACCCCGAGAATTTCTTCGACTACGACGCGCTCAATGCCGGCCCGTCCGCGGCCCACTGGATGGGCGTCGATTCGCTCGGCCGCGATATCTTCAGCCGCATCCTGGCCGGCACGCGCATCTCGCTGGCGGCGGGCTTCCTGTCCGTCATCATCGGGGCGGTGATCGGCACCGTGCTGGGCCTGCTGGCGGGCTACTACGAAGGCTGGTGGGACCGCATCGTGATGCGTATTTCCGACGTGCTGTTCGCGTTCCCGGGCATCCTGCTGGCGATCGGCATCGTGGCGATCCTCGGCAACGGCATGGTCAACGTGATCTTCGCCGTGGCGGTCTTCAGCATTCCGGCCTTTGCACGCCTGGTGCGCGGCAATACGCTGATGCTCAAGCGGCTGACCTATATCGAGGCCGCGCGCAGCATCGGCGCATCGGACTGGACCATCCTGATGCGGCATATCCTGCCGGGCACGGTGTCGTCCATCGTGGTGTATTTCTCGATGCGCATCGGCACGTCGATCATCACCGCGGCGAGCCTCTCGTTCCTCGGGCTGGGCGCGCAGCCGCCCACGCCGGAGTGGGGCGCCATGCTCAACGAGGCGCGGGCCGACATGGTGACGGCCCCGCACGTCGCGATCTTCCCGAGCCTGGCCATTTTCCTGACGGTGCTGGCCTTCAACCTGCTCGGCGACGGCCTGCGCGACGCGCTCGATCCCAAGATCGACCGGCGCTGACGGCATGCAGAGGGAACAGGTAATGGCGCCGTTCATCGGCACGCTGCCCGCAGGCGCGCGCAACAGCATCACGGACGTGGCCGGTGTGACGGTCGGCCATTGCACGCTCGATGCCGGCGACCTGCAGACCGGCGTGACGGTGGTGCGGCCGCATAACGGCAATCCCTACTTGCAAAAGGTGCCCGCCGCCTGCGCCGTGATCAACGGCTTCGGCAAGAGCGTAGGCCTCGTGCAGGTGGAGGAACTGGGCGTGCTGGAGACGCCGGTTGCACTGACCAACACGTTCGCTGTCGGCGCGGTGGCGCAAGCGCAGATCCGCGAGGCGATCGCGGCCAATCCGGAGATCGGCCGGGCGCTGCCGACGGTCAACCCGCTGGTGTTCGAGTGCAATGACGGTTACCTGAACGATATCCAGGCCTTGGCGGTCAACGGTGGCCACTATGAGGCGGCCTGTACTGCTGCCAGCGCGGACGTTGAGGCCGGCTCGGTCGGGGCCGGGCGCGGCATGTCGGCGTTTGGCGTCAAGGGCGGCATCGGCACGGCTTCGCGGCTCGCCGGCGGCTACTGCGTCGGCGCGCTGGTGCTGGCGAACTTCGGGACGCCGGAATCTCTCGTCGTGGCAGGCCGGCATGTCGGCGGTGAACTGGCCGAACGACTTGCGGCGCCGGCGCTGGAGCCCGAGAAGGGCTCGATCATCATGATCGTGGCCACCGACGCGCCGCTGGACGCGCGCCAGTTGCGCCGGCTGGCGCTGCGTGCCGGCGCGGGTCTGGCGCGCACGGGTTCGGTGTACGGGCACGGTTCGGGCGATATCGCACTGGCGTTTTCCAGCGCGTACACCGTGCCGCACCATGCCGCCGATCCGATGCCCTGCGTGGCGCTGCTGCACGAAAGCCGCCTGGACCCACTGTTCCGCGCGGCGGCCGACAGCGTCGAGCAGGCCATCCTTCACGCACTGTGGCACGCCGTGACTGTCCGCGGCCGTGATGGCCACGTACGGCAGGCGTTACTGGACGTCATGCCCGAACTGCGCAATCCGACATGAAGCTGCTGATTTCCACCGATATCGAAGGTATTGCCGGCGTCTTCCACGCCGAACAGGCACGCCCAGGCAACGGCGAGTATGAGCGCGCCCGCGCCTGGATGACCGGCGAGGCCAATGCCGCAGTGCAGGGCGCGTTCGACGCCGGTGCCACCGAGGTGCTGGTCAATGACTCGCACGGCGGCTTCCGCAACCTGTTGCCAGACCAGATCGATCCGCGGGCACAGCTGGTTCTGGGCAAGCCGCGCTACCTCGGCATGATGGCCGGGGTGGAAACGGGCTGCGATGGCGTATTCATGATCGGCTACCACGGCCGTGCGCAAAGCCGCGGTGTCCTGGCACATACGATCAACAGCAGCGCCTTCGCGCGGGTGTGGCTGAACGGGCAGGAGTACGGCGAGGCCGGGCTCTACGCCGCGCTGGCCGGCGAGTTCGGCGTGCCGGTGCTGATGGCGAGCGGCGATGATGTGTTCATCGACGAGACCCGGCCGTTGATGCCGTGGGTGCGCTATGTGCGGACCAAATCGGCAAGCGGCTTTGGCAGCGGCAGCACGCTTGCGCCGGCGGCGGCGCGCGATGCCATCCGCGAAGCGGCCGCGCTGGCCGTGCGCGAACGGGCCACGGCCCACGCGTTCCGGATCGATGCTCCGATGAACTGCCGGCTCCAGACCCAGACGCCCGCGCACGCGGACCTGTTCTGCCAGTGGCCGGCGCTGGAGCGCGTGGATGGCGTCACGCTGGCGTTCCCGGCTGACTCGGTGCAGTCGGCCGTGCGCATGCTGAACTGCCTGTCGGCGATGTCGTTCATGCTGAAATAGCGGAACTGGCCGGTCGCGGCGCGATCAGCGACAATAGCCGGTTCGGCGCGGCCAGGTCTGTTGACCCGCCGGGCTGTCTTTACCCGCTATACCGCTATACCGCCATTCCGCAGACTCATGACCCAGGCACAGCACGGGGGCTGGATTCCCGTACGCAAGGACTTCGTCGACCTCGACACGCGCTGCCATGCGCGCGGCACGGGGCGGCACCATGGCTTTCCCGATGGCCGGGCCTACATCCTGCGTGATGCGCAGGGCCACGAGTACCCGTTCGGTGAAGCCTGCGCCAGGGCCGCCTTGCTCCATCCCACCCTGCTCGCGCAAGTGCCGGACTATACCGAGCGCGACATGGTGCGCCAGGCGGAGGCGCTGGATGCATCGCTCGCCGTTGCCAGCGTCCCGCGCCGCCGGCCCACCGTCGCGCAGCGCGACGCCGCGCAACGCCTGGCGGCCATCCGCTACCTGGTGCTGCGCATGGAAAAGGTCGCGGCCGTGCCGCGAGTCCAGCCGACGGTGCGCTTTGCGCCACTGCAGGATGTCTATGAGCAGTTCCAGCGTACCGGCGACATGAGCCGGGCCCAGGTGGCCCGCATTCTCGCCATCGAGAAGAGCCCCACCACGCCGCCGCGCCTCAAGGCCACCAACTTGCTGGATGTCTACACCGCCCACGTCAAGCTGGAACGGCTGATCGCGGCCTCCAACCGGCTCGACAACATCCGCTTCCTGCGCGGCCTGCATGACTGGCTGGCACGCCAGCTCGTCCTGTCGGCCGCGCAGATCGCCGCCGCGGGCCTCGAAATGCACCCGCAGGCATTCAGTTCGCCCGGGATCTGGGGGCCGGACGACGCCCGGCCTGGCGAGAGCGGGCAGCTTTTCTGACGCACTGCACGTAGGCAAGGCCAGGCGATTTGGCGTCTAATGCCAGCATCTCCGTTCGCGAGGGGCAGTCGCCATGGGCCAGGTATCGGGATGCTTTGCCACCAGTTATGCCGAGGCGCGGCAGAAATTCCTGGCCGCTGCGCGTGCCGCCGGCGCAACACTAGCCGAGTTTCCCCATCCGACCCGGCGCGGCAGCGCCGGGGAGGACCTTGCCATGGATGTCGCGTGGGTCGGGCCCGCCGACGCTCGCCGCGTGCTGATGGTGAGTTCCGGGGTGCATGGCGTGGAAGGCTTCTGCGGCTCCGGCGCGCAGGTGGCCCTGCTGGCCGATGCGGTCCTGCTGGCGGACTGCGCCGAAGCGCGCCTCGGCCTGCTGTTCGTGCACGCCGTCAATCCCTACGGCTTTTCCCATATGCGCCGGGTCAACGAGGACAACGTCGACCTGAACCGCAATTTCATGGATTTCGCGCAACCGCTGCCGGTCAACGCGCCGTATGCGGAGATTGCGCCAATGCTGGTGCCCGCGCACTGGCCGCCGTCGGGCGCGGAGCAGGCCCAGTTCATGAAGGCCGTGGCGGAAAGAGGCATGGCGTGGTACCAGACCGCGGTCAGCGGCGGCCAGTACCAGGACCCTCGCGGCCTGTTCTATGGCGGCAACAAGGAAACGTGGAGCAACTACACGCTGCGGCGCGTGCTGGCGCGCTTTGGCAGCGGGCGCAGCAGCCTGCGCTGGATCGACATCCACACCGGCCTGGGGCCATGGGGCTATGGCGAACCCATCTGCATGGGAGCCGACGACGACGCGCAACTCGGGCGCACCCGCGCCATCTGGGGCAACGAGGTGACGTCGATCTATGACGGGTCGTCCAGTTCGGCCCGGCTGACCGGGCTGGCCTGGCAGGCGGTAGCCAGCACACTGCCCGATGTCGACTATGCGGGGATCGCGCTGGAGTTCGGCACGCTGCCGGTTGCCGAGGTTCTTGACGCGCTACGCGGCGACCAGTGGCTCCATCTCCATCCGGAAGCCGACGAAAACCAGCGCACGCTGGTCAGGCAAGCCATGTGGCGCGCTTTTTATGGCGATACCGACGACTGGCGCGAGGGCGTGGTCGAGCAGGTGACAGAGGCGATCCGCAAGGCCATGCGCGCGCGGTAGCCGCCCAATCACGGCGCGGGGTGCGGAAACCCCTTGCAGGATATTCCACTATGTAAGCCGCTTCTGCGTGTCGCTGGGCAGCTCGTTGAAGCGCGAAGCGTAGTAGGCGGCAAAGCGGCCAAGGTGGCCGAAGCCAAGTGCCAGCGCAGTTTCGGTGATGCTGGCGCTGGGGTCAAGCATTAGACGGGTGCGCACCGCGTCCAGGCGGATATTGCGCAGCAGCTCCATCGGCGAGATGCCATGGTGATGGTGGCAAACGGCATTCAGCGTGCGGAAGCTCATGCCGGCGGCGCGCCCCAGGTCCTCGAGCGAGACCGGTGCGCAAAGGTGGGACTCGATGTAGGCCATCACGGCGTCCATTTGCCGCATCCTTCGGCTGGCCGCCGTGGCTTCCTCTTGCCCCGGCCCCGAAGCAGGCTCCAGCGGCAAGGGCAGGGTGGCGGTTCTCACGGGCTGGTGCAAGAGCAGAAACAGGGCCAGGCTTCGTTCCAGATGATCGACCCAATGGATCGCGCGAGCGCTGCTCACCATGCGCAAGAGCAATCACACGAATGGCGATCCTGAACAACTGGATCGTCGCCCAAGGGGCGCAAGGCCCGCCCCCCGGAAAAGAAGCCTCCTTGACGATCCGGGATTTGAGCGATGGCTAGTCTGTGGTTCCGCCCGGAGATGTTCAACCGCGGCCCATCATGAGGCCTGCCCCAGCGCGCGCATCGTCGCCCCGACAAGAGGTTCCTTGAGCTTGAGCGCGCGGCTCTCTATCAAATGCCACGACAGCACTGCAAGGGCTAGCGTCACAACACCGGAAGACACAAGCAACACTATGGCTGAGATGCCTGGAAAGAGGGTGACGATCGACTGCTGGACAGGGAAGGCGTAGATATAGATGCCGTACGAAAAGTCACCCAGCCGGTTGTAGCGGAACAGGGCAGGCGACTGCACAAATGCCGAGCAAACGACCAAGTATGGCATTGCCAAGAGGTACATCAGCGTAAACACATGGTGATTAGGAACAAAGGCACTGCCGACGATGGCGGCGAGCAGCAGCCCTGCGACGGGCGCGGACAGTTCCACGTAGGCGCCTACGATGTACAGGCTGGCACCTGCCAAGAACATCAGCGGCAATGCTGTCTTCTGCATTGCGGAGCCGCCGAGGATTGCGAAGATGCAATACAGGAACGCGGCCGCCGTGAATCCCAGCACCGCCGCACGGAACACGCGCCGGTGAGCGCGCCATGCGACCATCGAGATGACCCATAGCGCGGCCAGTGCGAAGTACATTCGGATCTCGTACATCATGGTCCACAGCGAGCCATTCACCGTATCCGGATACGGGTTGGTCGCGAATACGCCAGGCAAGGGATAGACTGCGCCGGCGATCAGCGTGGTCGTCTTCAGCAGGAACTGGAGCGTTGCTGGATCGATGAGGTATGCAGAGGCCGGCAGCGTAGTGAACGCCATGCCCAGGCCGAACACCACCAGCGCAACCATGACAAGCAGCGCCGGATAGATCCGCAGGAAACGCGCCCACAGAAACTCGAGTACGCTACCGCGCGCCAGGAGGCTCTTGGTCACGAGGAAACCGCTGGTCACAAAAAACACATCGACGGCAATCGTTCCGGGGGTCATCCCGATCAGCCTGCGCAGGGGCTCGTCATTGACGTCGCCGGAGGCCAGTGAGTAACTGTGGGTGACAAGCACAGCGAGCGCGGCTGTGATCCGCATCAGGTTGAAGTTGTTTTCGTCCTTTCTTCCCCCAGCGATATGCGCGAGCCTCATATGCCCTCCCGTTCCCAGTTAGCCGGCCTCGGTTGACGCAACGACGCCGACAGCTTTCGGGCAGCATAGACCGCAGTCGGGACATAAGCTGACGCTTGTCCGATAGCGCCGAGGGATTGGCGGAATAGCCAGGGAGGAGTGGGCGGCGTTGCATCGCACCTCTGTGGAGTTTGTTGCTGCCGATGCGACTCTCGGCCGACTTTTCCGCGCCGCGCGTGCGCGCTACCGACGTCCATATCCGCCAAGATCTCGGAACTTCCGGACACGCGCCCGTACCTGTCAGCCGTAGAAGCTATGATGCAAGCGGAAAAATCGACCAGCATTGGATGGAGGCGGCAGCTATGAAACATCCCGGCAACCCGTTGAAGACCGTTATCGGCGCTGAGCCGGGCAGGCCATCGTGAAGCGATTTCTACGCAGGGCATGCGCCGCGGGCGCCATGCTGGCAGGCCTGGTCGCGGGTGCTGTCGCCGTGTTGACTGGTAGTCCGCGAACTGCGGTCCGCGCGTTTGCCGCGGCAGGCGCGACGGCCGAAGTATCGGTGCAGCCTGCACCCGGGGGCGTCGACCAGGCGGATAGTCTGCAGGCTGCGCTCGACAACCTGCAGGCGGGACAGCGCCTGGTGCTGGCGCCGGGCACCTATGTGGTGGGCCACGTGCTTGCAGTGCGCGGCGAGCAGGTTGTGGTATCGGGCTATGGCGCGACGCTGGTCGCCACGAACCCCGACGAGCAGGCCATCATGATGACTGGCGCGAACTCGACGCTGGTCGGCGTGACGCTGACGGGCGTCGGCACGCAGCGGCTCGAGTCGGCCACGTCGACCAAGGTCGCCGTGGCCGGACAGGGCATCCAGGTGCTTGATGTCAACATCAATGGCGGTGCGAGCGTCGGCATCTTTGTCTCGCGCGGCAGCAGCATTGCTCTGGTTGGCAACAAGGTGCATGGCACGCTGGCCGACGGCATCCACATCACGGGCGGTTCACGCGACGTGCTCGTACAGGACAACGCGGTCACCGGCACCGGCGACGACATGGTGGGCATCGTCAGCTACCAGCGGGACAGCGCGCTCAGCCAGAACGTCTACGTAGCGGGCAACTATCTGGCAGGCAACGCTTGGGGCAGGGGCGTTGCTATCGTCGGCGGTGCCGACGTGACGGTCGCCGGCAACCGGATCGAAGGTGTGCAGAAAGCTGCGGCGGTGCTGGTGGCGCAGGAGGATGGCTATCGCACGGCCAGCGTGACCAATGTCTTGGTCGCGAACAATATCATCTCCGACGACCAGAACGCGACACAACTTGGGAACGACCTCCCCGCCGCAGGCCATGCCGCTATCGACATCAACACGGGCAGCGGAGCCGTGACGGAGGTACTGGTGACAGGAAACCAGGTGACGCGCGCGAGCTTCGACGGATTCCGGGCCCTGAACAATGTTTGCGGCGTCCGCGTTTCAGGCAACCGCTTTGCTGCGATCGGCGGCCTCGCCTTGTCGCTGCAGTACCGCAACTGTACGGAGACGCAGTTTATCTGCGACGCCAATACGCTCGATGGTGTGAGCCTCGCAGCCCCACCAGGATGTTCCAGCGCGGGCACCATCCCGGTTTCCGGCGCGGACGCGAGCCGCCTCCCGCCGGTGCGTACCTCCCTGCGCCAAGGCCTGCAGGCCTCGATGCCAGCGCGCCCGGCACGCTCGGGTTGAGGGATGCCCACGCACAGCGCTTCGCCCCCGGTTGGCGCGATCGGCGCATGACAGTCACCTGACCCGCGGCGTTTCCGCGAGCAGTTGCTGCAGGTATCTGCCGTAGTGGCTTTTCACGAGCGCAGAAGCAAGCCGACTCAGCTGCTCCGCATCGATCCACCGATGGCGGTACGCGATTTCTTCCGGGCATGCCACCATTAGCCCCTGGCGCTTCTGCAACGTGGAAACCAGCAGAGCCGCTTCGATGAGCGAGTCGTGCGTGCCGGCGTCGAGCCAGGCATAGCCGCGGCCCATGATGTCGACACTTAGCTCGCCCGCTGTGAGGTAGCGCGAGTTGATGTCGGTAATCTCCAGTTCGCCGCGGGCAGATGGCCGGATATCTGCCGCGATGTCGCACACCTCACGGTCGTAAAAGTACAGGCCGGTCACCGCATAGCTGGACCGTGGCGAAGCGGGCTTTTCCTCGATCGACAATGCGCGGAAGTCTTCGTCGAATTCGACCACGCCATACCGCTCCGGATCGTGGACGTGATACGCAAACACCGTGGCACCTTCCTCGCGTCGGCTCGTCCGGGTCAGTTGTCTGGCGAGATCGTGCCCATAGAAGATGTTGTCACCGAGGATCAGCGCCGATGGATTCCGGCCGACAAACTCACGCCCGATGATGAATGCCTGCGCCAGCCCATCGGGCGAAGGCTGTTCCGCGTAACGGATGTCTAGGCCCCACTGGCTGCCATCTCCGAGCAGGCCGGCAAAGCGAGGGGTGTCCTGCGGGGTGGAAATGACCAACACGTCGCGAATGCCAGCCGTCATCAACGTTGATAGCGGGTAATAGATCATCGGCTTGTCGTAGACCGGCAGCAGCTGCTTGGAAACGCTTTGCGTGACCGGATACAGTCGGGTGCCGGATCCACCGGCCAGAATGATGCCTTTTCTGGTCATGCCTGAATCTCCGTCGTGGATGGTCTTTCATGTATCTTCAGGGGCGCCGCGCCGGAAGCTGCTGTTTCGCGGCGATAGCACACCGCGAAGGCCGCGGCTCCGAACGCTTCGGTGAGGATGACGGAAATCACCGTTCCTTCGGCGCCCAGGTACCACACAAGCGGGACCACATAGATGAGATGGAGCAACGTCGCCACCGCGTAGACGTTCTGCACCAGACGGTGGCGCCCCAACGCGAGCAGGCCAAGGTTGCCAAACACAAAGGCAACGCTGGTAACCGGCAGCAGCACGCCCTCCAGCCGCAGCAAGAAGATCGCGGCGTGGAACGGTTCGCCCAGCCATATCCGGATGCCAAGATCCGCGCACAGCTCGATCGCGACGAACATCGCCACCGAGCAGCCGAACACCGCCAGCATGGCCTTGCGCATCAGCGCCTGCGCTGCGGCAGCATCTGTGGCGTTGTACTGGCTGATACGCGGGAAGAACGCGGTGCCGACGACGGTAAAGACAGTCTGGCCCGCCATGCGGATCTTGTCCGCCATGGAGAATTGCCCGACCGCGACCGACCCGTGGAAATAGTTGAGCAGGATGGCGTTGAAGTTGACGTAGAAGCTGACCAGCACAAGGGAAAGGAACACTGGATACCCTTCGCGCAACGACGCCGCGATCGCGCGCAATGGTACGGCGACCAGCGTGGCAAGTCGCTGCCGGTGGACCCCCCATAGCGCTGCAGCGGCCAGGAGGGCAGTGCCGATGCTGATTCCCAGCGCCGCAAGCGCTGCGTCGCCGGGCCCCCGAACCCACGCGACGACGCATAAAAGACTGACGGCCTTGGAGATGAAATTTGGCAGCACGAGCGACTTCATGCGCTCCTGCCCCTGGTACAGCCAGAACGGAGTGATCGCGTTGGCGACGACGCCGACGAACGCTGCGGCCAGGATTCCCCCGTGCTGCCGCAAGCTTGACACCATACCCACCGCGCCCAGCATGAGCAGCGCCGACACAAGGGTTAGCAGCAGCTTGGCGCCCATGGTGGCCGAGTACACCTCGGCCACCGCTTGTGGATCGTCGCGGTGCAGGGACACCAGGCGGGTTGCCGTGAGATTGTGGCCATAGTCGGTCAGCAGAATCAGGTATTGCGCCAGCGCCTGACAGTAGGCCAGGACGCCAAATTCGCTGACCCCAAGCACTCGGCCCAGAAACGGCAAAAGCAAGAGCGGGAACAGATAGTTGCCTGCCTGGATGAGGAGAAGGTAGGCAGCGGTCGCACGGATTGATGGCGGCATGGGCTTGTTGATACATGGAGATATCATGGTTGGCCCGGGACCGGGGCGCTGCGCCTGGCATGGTGCGGAGGCGCAGTGGAAGAGATCCGGTGTCGGGCCGGCTGGCCAAAGCATTGGAAGATCAGCCACAGCAGCGCGAGCGGCACGAAGTTCCGTCCGCTGAACAGGTTCGGCACACGCAGGATCTCCATCAGCGACACCAGCAGCACGGCATGGGCGCAACACCAGAAGCCATCCCCCGCGCGCCAGCCGGCATAGCTGCGCGCCAATATCCAGCCCATGAGCGCCGCCAGCAGTAGTGCGAACCACCCCCACTCGTAGAAGTGCACGAAGATGCCGGACGGATTGTTGAACTCGGGATCGCCAAAGTTGTTCAGGAACAGCCCATAGCCGTCGCCGCCACCCGTCAGCGGCCGGAACAACTCTCCTAGTATGGGGAACCTGATGAGCCAGTCGAATGTAAAGGTTGGCTCGCCGGTTCCCCAGCCCATGATCGTCAGCAGGCCGGCGCCGTTGTTCAGCGCTGTCGAGTAATACATCGCCAGCCGCTCAAGCGCGAAGTCGAAGATGTTGTCGTAGATATTGACGTAGTAGGTTTCCCAGGAGCGGCTGTATTCGTTCGCGATGAAGAAGCCAATCATCGGCACAATTGCGGCGAAGGGTCCCAGCGTGAGCAGCGCCGAGCGCCTTGGGAGGCTCCTGAAGCGGGCTGCCATCAGCGCGCAGGGAAGGATTACCTCTACCAGCGCGAGCCGCTCGGCAAAGATGAAGCTGCGTAACAGTGTCAGCACGACCAGCACGACCATGTGGGCCTTGTAACGATTGAAGCCGCGCACAGGTCTGCGGAAGACATAGAAGTACAGCGGCACGTAAGCCACGGTGGCTTGCGTGAGCGTGCTGATGCCGGCAATGCGGCCCTTCAGTTCAAGGACATCGTAGGTGTTTGCCCCGCCTTTCAGGAAGGACAGGAGGATGGCCGGCTGAGCGATCACGCCGCCCATCATGACCAGGTAGCCGGCCAGTGCGAGCCCGAATATGGCATCAAGGACTCGCACCGGAATTTCCGGGGGCTTGTGGCGGGCCGGCAGCACGAGGATACGTTCGGCGTATGCCGCGACGGTGAGTACACCGAGAAAGAGGGCCCCGGCCAGAGCATAGAAGCTGGTGAAGTAGACTCGCTCGATGGCCTTCTGTTCGCCAAGCAGGTCCAGCACGATCAGCGTGTAAAGCGGCAGGATGAAATACAGCAGCAGCCTGGCGGGGTCTTCCCACCAATAGCCTTCAGGGTGATCGGGGGTGTTGGTCATCGTAGCGACTCCGTCAGCGCGGCAGCGATTCGAGCGTATCGACTGTCACCGGCGCCAGCGACGCTGTCATGTCGCCCTGGATGTCAGCCGAAGGGCCAATCCCTGCAAGCGGGGAGGTCGACGCCTGCGCCATCGCGTTGCGCACTACGGTTAGAAGCTCCCGCCGGAAGCGCTCAGGTGAGAACTGGAGCGCATTGCGCCGGCATGCGGCAGGGTTGAATGGTCCGTTGTCCTCGAATCGGCACACCGCGCGCACGATGTCTTCCACGGTCTGGCGTGGAAAGAAGACGCCGGTGCGGAAGTTGCGGTCCGGGCTGTCGATGACCGTCTCGCGGGAACCGCCCCGTCCAAGGGCGATGACCGGCGTCCCGCACGCCTGCGCTTCCAGAGCCACAATGCCGAAATCTTCTTCCGCTGCGAAGACAAAGGCACGCGCGCGTTGCATATAGTCGATCAGCACCTCGGCAGGCTGATAGCCGAGCAGTCGAACGTTGGCGGGCGCCATGTCCCGAATGCGGGCGAGGTCCGGACCGGCGCCGATGACAACCAGACGTTTGTCCGGCATGGCAGCAAAGGCTTCGACGATCAATCCGACCTTCTTGTACGGCACCAGACGCGATGCAGTCAGGAAGAAATCTTCGCGGCACTCGCCAAGGTTGAACCGTTCGATATCGACCGGTGGGTAAACCACGGAGGCATCGCGCCCGTAGACTTTGCGAATGCGACGCGCAACGTAGGCGGAGTTGGCCACGAACAGGTCGACACCCTGTGCGGTCCGGTGGTCCCATATCCGCATGTAATGCAGGATTGCGCGGGCCAGCCAGCTCTTGACGCCGCGCGTCAGGCGGGACTCGTCCAGGTATTGATGTTGCAGATCCCACGCATAGCGGATCGGTGAATGCACATAGCTGACATGCAACTGGCCGGGGCCGGTGATCACGCCCTTGGCCACGGCATGGCTGGACGAGATCACCACGTCGTAGCCGGACAGGTCGAACTGCTCCACCGCCAGCGGCATCAAGGGCAGATAGGCGCGGAAGGACTGACGGGCGCGCGGCAGGTGCTGGATGAAGGATGTCCTGGCGTGCTTGCCTTGCAGGACCGCTCGCTCTGCGTCTGGGAAAAAATCCACCACGCAGAACAGGTCGGCTTCAGGCCAGATCTTCAGAATCTGTTCGAGGACGCGTTCGGAGCCCGCGTAGGTAGTCAGCCACTCGTGTACCACCGCAACCCTGCCGAACTCGTCCGCTGTGCGCAATGGGGTAGGTTTCATCGCTGTGAGAGCCATGGAGTAATCTCGCTGAGTAACCTGGCAGCAGTGGTGCGCCATGAATATCGTTCCACGTTGGCATAGCCCTGCGCACGCAATCTGTCCCGCAAGGTGTTGTCACGCATGACGTGAGTCAACAGCTCGCCAAGCTCTCGAGCGCTGGTCGGGTGAAAATAGAGCGCGGCATTGCCGCAGGCCTCGTGCACCGAAGGCAGGTTGGACGCCAGGACCGGACAGCCAAGTGTCATGGCTTCCACGGGAGGCAAACCATAGCCTTCGTAGAGCGACGGGAAAACAAAGCAGGCCGCATGGCGAAACAGTGCTTTGAGGTCTTCGTCATCGACATAGCCCACGCGTTTGACGAAATCTGGCGCTATCTGCTGCACCGACTGGAACACGGGCAACGTGGCCCCCACAATGACGACGTCGTATTCCGTCGTCTTGAGCAGCTCGATGGCCTCTACCACGAGCCTGAAGTTCTTGTGGTGGCTGGCACTACTGACAGCCAGTACGTAGGGCCGGCCCGATAGCTGGAACTTGCTGCGGATGTCCGGGGCTTGCGGCAGGCGCAGCATGTGGTCACCGCTCATTGGCAGGACGCCGATCTTGCGGTCTGGAATGCGATAGGCTTGGGAGAGTTCTCCGCGTGAGAACTCCGACACAGTGAGCACGCGCCGTGCGATGCGCCCTACCCACGGTGCCATCATGCGGTACCAGGCGCGGAACGCGCGCGTGTAGGCTTGCGGAATTCGTACTGGCGCAGCGTCATGCATGACTGTGACCTGGTTCGGAAACAGCAACGGCGCTGCGTTGCAAAGATTCAGCAGCAGCGTGCCGCGGGCAGCGAGCGGCAGCCTGACCTGCTCCCAGTATTGCCCCGTGCCGCCATGAACCGTCCGGATCCGCAAGTGCGGAAACTGCTGTGGATCCACCTTTACGGATGCCGGAACCAGAAGCTCGAATGACAGCCCGGCAGTGATAGGGTCATGGTCCGCAACGAGCTGGTCGATGCCGCGCACGACCTCGTGGGCAAAGCGGTCAACACCGGTGGCGCGCCTGCCCAGGAAGCGACCGTTAATGGAGACGGTTGAGGCAGCGGACACGGTAGCCGTTTCCAATAAGTTTCAATGCCCCGCACGGGCGAGGGGATTGGCTATATAGCGGACCGCGCGGTTGCTGATGGATGTCACCGGCACCAGGCAAAGCGCGGTCAGGCACCATACGGCGAGCTTCTTGCGCGCGCTCCAGAAGGGATTGGCGACAACCGTATGAAAGTAGCGGCCGGACTCATGACGGAACCAGTGCCATCGCCGGGTCAACGGCGCGCCATGGAGAAGGGCCGCAAAGTGAGCCTTCTCGGCGGAAAAATCGAGCAATTCGGCAGGCAGGGCAATGCCAAGCCGTTCCCAGGCCAGCCCGCGCAGGATGGCCCAGCGCCGGGCAGACTGCCTGGCTCCCGCCAGTGCATCTTCGGCATTGGCGAGCGACAGGTTGGCGCCGCCCGCACGGCCTGTTTGCGCCGTGGTGTGCCGATGCACGCGATAGAGGCCGAGCGGACGATCGAGCGAGCAAACGCCGCCGACCAGGGCAATGCCATAGATGGCGTAGAAGTCGGCACCGTGTATGTTGTCGGCAGTGACCGGGACAGGAAAGATGCGCCGGAGCGCATCCACGCGATAGGCGTTTCCCGAACCGGGCGGTGACGGGTACAGCCATCCGTCCCGCAGTCGCACGCCGCAGTCTGTCACATCGCTGGATTGCGGAACCTGCACCCCGGTGAGTGTCCCGTCCGCGGTCATTACCTCCAGTCGGAACTGAACCTTCACACAGTCGCCGGCCGCGAAGGCGGCCAGCACCGCCTCGGCGGCGTCCGGCTGCAACTGGTCGTCGGCGTCAAGGAAGAGAACGCAGGGCGTGTCGAGCCGACGCAGCGCGTGGTTGTAGGCCGAGACCTGTCCGCCGTTCGGTTGGAACACGGCTTCTATCCTGTCACCGTAGCCCAGGATGACGTCACGCGAACCATCGCTGGACCCGTCGTCGATTACCATAACCCTGACCCCGGGGGCCGTCTGGCGTAGCGCGGAGTCAATGGCTCCCCCCAGGTACGGCGCGTAGTTGTAGTTACAGATGACGATCGTCAGAAGAGCGGGGAAGGAGTTGGTCGGCATGACGGCCTCTGCGGTGGATGTCGGCTACAGGGAATAGTCGGCGTGGAAGCCGAGGCGGCATGCCTCGCCGTCGGCGATCGCGCGTTCAAGCAGATCGAGCCGGGCAGCAGCGCCATGACGCCTGCCGTAGATTCGCAGCAGGGCGAGGAAGACGAGGCGGTTCAGGCGGTATGTCAGGCCGGAGGTCGACCAGTGGTGCTTGTCGAACCATGCCTGGTTGCGGCTGCTGTAGTAGGCGCGGAAATCCGACCGGCTCAGCAGCAGGCACTCGAAATGGTTCTTCCAGTTACGCTTGACGTTCCACGATCCCTCAAGGTCTTCCAGGCGTGCGCTGGTCACCAGCGCAATGCGGCCCCCGCGCGCGGTCAGGCGCCATGTGTACTCGATGTCGTCCGCATACAGCACGAGTTGCCGCTCCGGCAAGCCGAGATCGAGGTAGAGATCGCGGTGCCCGAGGAATCCCCCATACGGCGCAAAAGGCAATGGCAGGACTTCCGGCATGTCCGCCGGCTTCGGGCGGCCCCATGGCGTGCGGCGCCATAGCTTGTAGGGAATGCGGGCCACATGAAAGCCGAAGTAACTGGAGCGCGGCGGCATCGCCAGCGCCACGGGAACACCCATCGCGATATCGGCCTGGTGATCCGGACGGAAGCCAAGCACCGCCGCACGCTGACGGCAATATTCGCGGGTGAGCCGATCCAGCTGATGGCAGAGGACATCGAGTGCACCGGCGCACGGGGCATTGTCATCGTCCATCAGCCACAGATAGTCAGTGTCGCGGCTGAGCGCTGCGTCGATGCCTACCGCATAGCCATTGGCCGACCCGGTGTTGGTCGGCAACCGGATCACGGTAACCCGCGCGCCCCAGTCGTCCTCGAGCCGGCTAAGGTCGGACGAGGAGTTGTTGCTGACGACCACGGCGTGTGCCACGCCCTCGTCCTCGAACGCCCGCCGCAACAGTTCGGCGCAATAGTGCAGGCGCGCGCCGTAGGTCACGGTTACCAGCGTGATGCGTTTGTGATGGGTATGTTTCATAACGGCCTTTTTCTGCTGATGACTGCTCGTTTCCGCGGATCATGCAGGCATGCCCGGGCGGTACGCGTCGGCGCCGTACGCATAGCTGTAGCGGTGCAGGTGGCCGGTGAAGTCGTTGAAGATCACGCCCCGTACAGCGACGTCGGCCTGCGCCAGCCGGCGCGTGCTTTCGTCGATCTGCTCCACGGTGGTGAGCCGGTGCCGCGCGACGATGAAGACGGTGCCCGCCATGCGTCCCAGCACGAGTGCATCCGACACCGGCAGCAAGGGCGGTCCGTCAAGCACCACCATGTCGTACTGGACGGCAACGCGTTGGACAAGTGCGGCCAGTTCCGGCTGCAGCAACAACTCGCTTGGCCCGGACATGTGCCATCCAGTGGCCAGGAAATCGAGGCCGTGCGATACATCGCGACGAAGCACGTCCTCGTACCGGCTCGTACCAGCGATCACCTCGGCCAGTCCCGGGCCGCGGTCCACATGGAATCGCTTGTGCAGCACGCCATTGCGCAGGTCGGCGTCAATCAGCAGCACACGCCGCTTCGAGGCACCTGCCAGCGTGGCGAGATTTGCGGCTACGAAGGACTTGCCGACACCACCCGTAGGGCCTGTGATCAGCACCACACGGTTAGGCGCATCGTTCAGAGCGAAGTGCAGGGTGGTGCGGACTGCGCGCAGGCTCTCGATCGCTGCATCGGGCACTAACGTCCGACCTGCGCTGCCTGCGCTGCCTGCGAGCCTGCGGGGCCAGGCAGGGCGGTAATCGGAAGTCAGCCGGCTGCGCGGCACCGTGGCATACACCGGCAGCCCCGTGCCTGCCTCGATCTCCTCGCGGTCTTGGACGGTACCCGCCACGCGGCGGCGGAGGACGGCCAGGACCACGCCTGCCAGTAAGCCAGTTAGCAGCGAGCCGCCCACTGCGACACCGCGCCGCGGCAGGATCGGCGTCTCGGGTGGCGTCGCGGGGTCGATCAGTCGAACATTGGCGACCTTGCCGGCGCGCACCAGGGTCAGCTGCTGGCGGGCGTTGAGGCGGTTCGTGTAGAGTTCGGTGTCCACCTGCATGTTGCGCTGCAATTGCAGGACCTTCTGCTCGACCAGAGGCAACCTGCGCGTGCGCGCCTCGATGACAGAGAGCTCGGCCGTCGCCCCCTGCAACTGGCCGTCGATTGCCAGCAGTGCAGGATGCTTGTCCGTGTAACGGGTGGACAGTTCCTGGCGCTTCTGCCGCAGGTCGACGACGCGCGTTTCGGCTTCCACGGCTTGCTGGAGCAGGGCGCGCGCCTCCTGGCTGGTATCCACGGTGCCCTGTTGCGCACGAAACGCGTTGTAGCGGCTTTCCGATTCTTCCAGTTGCCGCTTGAGCTGTGGCAATTGCTCATCCAGAAAGCGAATGGATTTGTCTGCCTCTTCCGAGCGGCGTCGCACGTTCTGTTCCACGTACTCCTTGCCGACCTCATTCAGGATCTGGCTGGCGCGGACCGGATCGACGCTGTCCAGCGCCACGCCGATGATGCTCGACTGCTTGCCGCGTTCCCCAATGGCCATGGTCCTTTGCAACCATTCGGTGGTAGCGATCTCGGAGTAGCGCCTGATGGAAAAGCTCGCGCCCGGCTCGCCGTCGGCGGCGCGGACCAGCAGGTCGATCGCTCCGTGCCGGGTTTCGGCATGTAGCGGCATACCGACCTTGCCGTGAAGCGTCAGCAACGGCGTGCCCCAAGAGCCGGGCAGTGTGAGGACATAGGAGCCCTCATGAGCGAGCGTCAGCACGAAGGTTTTGCCCTGCTGGGAAGCCGGCACGTCGAACATGGCAACATCGATGCGTTCCGCGCCATACACGTAGCCGCCAAGCGGATGCGAGAAACCATCCGTACGGGCGGCGAGCCACCATCCAATCACCGGCACATAGCGCGGGCTAGCCTCGATATACAGTTTCAGCTTCTCGACCGCGCGTGACACCACCATGCGCGAGTTGAGCACCTGGATTTCCGAAGTCGTGTCCGGCTTGATCTCAGAGGTCAGCTTGGGGTCGTCGGAAGTGGACCGGGTCCCGATGGAACTGGGTTCAACCTGGATCAGGATGTCGGAGCGGTAGAGGGGGCGCGTGAACAATGCATACGCGACCCCGGCGAGCAGGCACACGGACGTGGCGACCACGATCAGCCACCTGCCTGCGTACAGTGTCGTCAGATTGTTCAGGGCTCGGGCCGGCGGCCGGCTGGGCAGTTCATAGACCGGGTTCGAGATGTAAGAGGTCTTCATGCCGCACTCCTGCGTGGGTATCGACCGTGCATAGGCGCTGATTTCACGGGACAAGCGCCCGGCCGACGGTCGCAGTCTGGGCGGTGGGCAACAGCAGGTTGACAACGCGGCTCCAGCGAACCAGTGCCGACGCATCCACAAACACCACGTCGTTGGCCTGCAGCGAAAAGCCTTCCGCCAACGCCATGGCCGATGGCGTGCTCGCGTCGAGGTGGTACACCACTGGCTTGTTGCCATCGTCCCCACGCACGACATACACGTCTCGCGCGTCGCCGGAGTACTGGCTGATGCCACCGGCATCGCCAAGCGCCTGGTTCAGGCTCAGCTTGCCGTTATTGAGCGTCAGTGTGGATGCCCGCGCCACCTCCCCAAGTACGAAAACCTTGCTGTCGGTGGCAGCGTAGAAACGTACCAGGTCGCCGTCGCGCAGCAGGATGTCGGATGGATTACCGCCCTTCGCAATGAGATCTGGCAGGTTGATGCGTACGGTCTTGTCGCCACGTGTCAGAGCCACCCAGGAGCGGTCCGCCGTTGCGGTGAAGCCGCCGGCACGATTGATCGCCTCGGGTAGCGTCATTGGCACGTCATTGATGATCTGCAGACCAGGGGTCTGCACGGCGCCGTCCAGATAGACGCGCTTGCTGCGATATGCCTGGATGCGCAGTGTGATCTGCGGATTGCGCACGTACTCGGACAGGCGCCTGGTGAGAAGCTCGCGTGCATCAGCCTCGGTCAGGCCCGCCACAGGGACCATGCCGACGAAAGCGAACTGCACCATGCCGCGAGCGTCCACGGTATAGCCGGTTACCACCGCGTTGGAGCCGGCAGTGTCCACGCCACTGGTTACCTGCAGCGCTGGCATGTTGAGTTCCGGATGGCCCCACACCACGATGCTCAGCACGTCGCCGGGCCCCAATGCATAAGCGCGCGACTTGTCGTACAGCGCGCGAACCTCCTGCGGCACACCCTGGGGACGGGCGGCTTGCTCTGCATCGATCAGCGTACCGGTAATCTCGATCAGATTGTCGCGTGTAACCGACTGCACGCCTTTTATCGATGGCAGCTCGGGTACGGTGCCCACGGACGACGGCTGCGTCGCGCGCGTGGCATCGGGGGAAGAGCCGGACCCGGACTGGAACGACATCCCGGGCGCCATTGTGCAGGCGCCGAGGAGGGCTGCCAGGCCTGGCAGCAACGTCGTCGCCAGGATCCGGCGATGCGGTTGGTCAGTACGCGCCGCGGCCATGTAGCACCACCCCGATGGTCTTGAACAGGATTCCGATGTCACCCACGAACGACCAGTTCCTGACGTAGGCAACATCGAGCGCGACGCGAGTCCCGTAATCCGTTTCATTGCGGCCACTGACCTGCCAGAGGCCGGTAATGCCGGGAAGGACGCGGAGGTAATACGCGGCAGCATCGCCGTACCGCTCGAGTTCCTTCTCGACGACGGGGCGCGGACCGACGAGGCTCATGTCGCCGCGCACGACGTTCCACAGTTGTGGCAATTCATCGATGCTGGTACGCCGGATGAAGCGCCCGAGCGGGGTGACACGGACATCGTTCCTGAGCTTGAAATCCTTTTCCCATTCGGCGCGCGCCGCCGGGTCGGTCGCGAGCAATTCCTTAAGCACGGCGTCTGCGTTGAGTACCATCGAACGGAACTTCAGGCACTTGAACTTCCTGCCATCCACGCCTACGCGGGTGTGCCCGAACACGCAGGGTCCGCCGTCGCGCATTACCAGCATTGCCACCACGGCCAGCAGTGGCGACAGCAGCAGCAACAGCGCAAGCGCTGCTGCGACATCGAACGCCCGCTTGGCGCCAAGTCCCAGCGGTGACGGAAATCGCAGATCCGCGCCTGCCGGCAACGGCTGGGAGGGCGCTCCGAATGCGACCAATGCGCCGGGCAAGGTAGCTTCCGTACCCGGCCCGGCTGAAGAGGCCGCGGTCAGGCGGCTGGGTACGATGCCGGATCTTGCAAAGAGTGATTTCACAGTGAACATGGCGACGCTCCCTAGTAGAGGTTGGACTGCAGTCAATCTCCCTTGCCGCTGGCTGCGGCTGTCGGACGCCCGTCAGACGCAGCGCCCGTAGGTGTCGGCGACGCGGACAATGTCGTCCTCGCCGAGATACGCGCCGGACTGCACCTCGATGATCTCGAGCGGCAGCTTTCCGGGGTTCTCGAGCCGGTGCATCACGCCGATGGGGATGTAAGTGGATTCGTTCTCGCTGAGCAGGAACTGCTCGTCGCCACGCGTGACCCGCGCGGTGCCGCGTACCACCGTCCAGTGCTCCGCGCGGTGGTGGTGCAGCTGCAAGGAAAGAGAAGCGCCAGGATTCACCACGATGTGCTTGACCTGGAATCGCTCCCCATGGTCGAGCGAGTCATAGCTGCCCCATGGCCGCTGAACCTTTCGATGGGTCTCGGCCTCCGGCCCATGCTGGCGCGCGATGCGCTCGACCAGGCCCTTGACCGCCTGGACCCGCGAGCGGTCCACCACCAGCACGGCATCGGCGGTTTCGACCACGATCAGATTGAACGTACCCACGCAGGCCACCAACCGGCCCTCCGAATGGGCGTAGCACGAGGTGGCACCCTCGAACATCACGCGGCCGCGAGCTGCATTGCCGTCGTCGTCCTTGTCGATGGCATCCCATACGGCATCCCACGAACCGAGGTCAGACCAGCCCGCCTCCAGCGGTACCACAATGCCTTCTAGCGCGTCTGCGTGCGCCAGGTGCTCCATCACGGCATAGTCGATCGAGTCCGATGGCACCTCCGCGAACGACGCCGCGTGCGGATGAAAGAACGCGCCATCGTCGCGGCCAGCCGTGCAGGCGCTCACGCAGGCCGCGTGCATCGCCGGCTGGAGGTATTGCAGCGCGGCCAGCCAGGTGCTGGCGCGCACGACGAAGATGCCGCTGTTCCACCAGTATTCGCCGGACGCAAGGTACTGCGTCGCAAGTTCGGCGGCGGGCTTCTCCACGAACGCGTCGATCCGGTGTGCCATGCCGTCGAGCTGCGCACCGAGGCGGATATAGCCAAAGCCTGTGTCGGCGCGAGTAGGCGGCACCCCGAGTGTGACGATAGCCCCTTGTTCTGCAAAGCGTGCCGCGCGCAGTACGGCGAGGTGGAACGCATTGCCATCGGCAATCACATGGTCCGCGGGCATAGCGACGAGGATGCTGTCATTGCCATGCTCACAGGCCAGCAATGCGGCGAGCGTTAGCGCCGGTGCCGTGTTGCGCCCGACCGGCTCAACGACGATACGCGCGTCCACCCCTGCCTCGGCCAGTTGCTGGGCAGCCATGAAGCGGTGTGCTTCGCCGCAGACGATGATCGGCGCGGCGTCAGCGCCGGCGCTGCAATGGAGGCCGGCCAGGCGGCGTGCAGTGGTCTGCAGCAGAGAATCGTGGCCGATGATGTCGATCAGCTGCTTGGGAAAGTGCTTGCGCGACAGGGGCCACAACCGAGTCCCGGAGCCCCCGGCAAGCACCACCGCCGAAAGCCGCATGCCCAGGGCGGGCGGCGACGCCCGATTCTGCTCGACGAGCGCATCGGTGGAGGTGTCATCCACTACATCCAGCGGGTCAGTTGGGGGCATGATCTGCTCCTGTCCGGTGTGGGCCTGCAACCGGGGAAACGGCGGAAACCGTCTTTGTTGCAGCGAAGCATAGATGCGCCGAAAAGCCTCAGGACTGGACTGGCGGAAAATGCAGAATGATTGACCGATTAACTGGGAAGTAAATTATAAGAAGTAATGTTAGGGCCACATTTTGATGAGTTTGAAAATTCCGAAATGTCTGAAATTGAAAACGGCGCCACTCAGAATTGTCGCAATGCCCAAGATTGAGGCGCTCTGTTACTTTCTGTTTCGATTTGCCCAATCCACGTGCAGAAGCCGTTTTCTGGGGAATTAATACATTATCTATATCCAATCTAAAATCCCGTAATTAGGGAATGTGACTCAAATTAGATACATGGCATGATTGGCACGCCGCATTTTTGCAGAAACTCAACTGTTGCCGAGTAATGATCCGCCAACATAGCGGAACTTTCAGCCAGACGGCCTTCCACGGCGTCCAATTGTCGTTATGATGCAATGCAACAGATTTGATTTGCTGATTTAACGCAAGGGGGTGCTGATGTCATGGAGAACCTTGTCGATATGCTGCCGCCGGTCCGGTCCCTCGGTCCGTTACCGGTAGCCGCCCAACGGGAGATTCAGCGCATCGGGTTGCTGCTGTTTGAAGGCTGCTCGCTGCTTACAGCCGGCATCATTGCGGAAGCCTTCCGCGTAGCCAACGAACTCGAACTGCTGCGTCGCAGGCGACCTGTCTACCAGCTCTCCCTCTTGTCTTACCGCGGCGGCAATGTCGCGTGCTCCTCTTCCATCCGGATCTGGACGCAGAGCCTGGACGCGCTGGGTCAGCGAGGCTTCAATGCGATCTTCATTGCCTGCAGCGAGCGCGAGCCGGTCGTTGAGCGTGATGCGCGGCTCATGACCGCTATGCTCGAGGTCAGTGCAATGGTGCTGGAGCGTTCGCGCGCGGGGCGGGAGCCGATCCTGCCCCGCGTCTCCCGGGCGCATCCGATGCGTATCGCCGAGAGGGACAACGTTGTCGGCTCCATCCATGCCATGCCTTCCGTATTCTGGTGCCGCGGAGGCGTGGACTCCGCTCCGGACGTCATGCCATCTGCCGTCGATATGGCTCTGGCACAGATCGAGTCGGACCTTGGCTTCGTCATGGCCCGGGAAGTTGCAAGGCAACTCGCGCCGCAAAGGGACATGCAGATGGTGCGTCCGGATGCCGAGGAAGCTGGCGACGCGCCCGACATCGCATCGTCCGAAACCACCGAAAAGATTCGCGCGTCGGCACGGTGGATCGGGGAGCATTACACGGAGGCGATCTCCGTGGCTGACGCGGCGCGCGTTGCCGCCATGAGCGAACGCAACTACCTGCGGCGCTTCAAGTGGGCCCTGGGCGTGACGCCGTCGGAGTATCTGCTGCGCACGCGGCTGGACATGATTTGCCGGCTGCTGATAGAGACGGACCTGCCGGTCGACAAAATAGCGCGGCGCTGCGGGATGGGAAACGGGGACCGGCTCGCCAAGATTTTCCGCAAGCGCTTTTCGCTGTCGCCCACGTCGTATCGCAATCAGGGCAAGACGAAGCAGTGCGAGACAACCTAGCTACTGTAGGAGACCTGAGCATGCGCCACGACCTGCTGGATGTTGCGAAACTTGAGTGGATGTCCCGTGAGCTGTCGGAAACCTACCGTTGCGCCGAACCGTTTCCCCATATCTGCATCGACAACTTTCTTGACGAAGACGTCTATCGGGAAGCCAGCGATGCGTTTCCAGGCGCCACGGAGCGCGTCTGGTTCAAGTTTCACTCGGCCACCGAGAACCTGAAGCTGCAAAGCCAGGACTTCTACGCCATTCCGCCTGCGCTTCGGGCACTGATCATGGAGTTCAATGCCCCCGGATTCACCCGCTTCCTGGAGACACTGTCCGGCATCCAGGGGCTGGTGCCGGATCCTCACCTGCATGGCGGCGGCCTGCACCAGACGCTGCCTGGCGGCCACCTGGGCCTGCATATCGACTACAACTACCATCTCGAATGGAAGCTTGACCGTCGGCTCAATGTGCTGCTGTATCTCAATGACCAGTGGGAGGACAGCTGGTCCGGCCATCTGCAACTGTGGGACAACGAGGTCCAGCGCTGCGTGCAGAAGATCGCGCCGATCGGAAATCGGCTGGTTGTCTTCAATACTAATGAGTGCTCATGGCATGGGCATCCCGAACCCCTTGCGTGCCCGCGAGGCGTCACGCGACGGTCGATCGCGCTTTACTACTACTCCAACGGCCGGCCCGAGCAGGATGCTGCCGATGAGCATTCCACGCGCTTCCAGACGCGGCCGGGCGAGCGGTACGGCTTCACCGCACGCGACATCCTGCATGGCATTACGCCGCCTTATGCAAAGGCGTTGGCCAAGCGGATTGTCGGGCGATAGCGGGGACCGCACTCACTTGCGATGGAGAGATCATGCCACCATACGGCCACGCCGATGTCACAACACCGCATCGCGCTGACGAGGGCAAGGGAATGCCATATATGCTCGTCACCGGCGGTGCGGGCTTCATCGGCGCCAACTTCGTCCTGAATTGGCTGAGCCAGGATGTCACGGTCGGTATTATCAACGTCGACAAGCTGACCTACGCTGGCAACCGCAACACCCTGGCCTCCCTCGGAGGTGACGCCCGGCACATCTTCTCGCAGACTGATATCTGCGACCGCGCCGGCCTGGACCAGCTGTTTGCCGCCCATCAGCCGCGCGCTGTGGTTCACTTTGCCGCCGAAAGCCATGTCGACCGCTCCATCCACGACCCGGCCGGGTTTATCCAGAGCAATATCGTGGGCACCTTCAACCTGCTCGAGACCGCGCGCACTTATTGGGAAGGTCTGGATGCCGCCGCAAAGGCCGCTTTCCGCTTCCTGCACGTCTCCACCGACGAAGTGTTCGGATCACTGGGCCCCGGCGATCCCCAATTCTCGGAAACCACCGCCTATCGGCCGAATAGTCCGTATTCGGCCTCCAAGGCTGCGTCAGACCACTTGGTCCGGGCCTACCATCAGACTTATGGACTGCCGGTCCTGACGACCAACTGCTCGAACAATTACGGTCCCTTTCACTTTCCCGAGAAACTGATCCCGCTGATGATTACCAATGCCTTGGCTGGCAGGTCGCTGCCCGTCTATGGCGATGGCCTCAATGTGCGCGACTGGCTCTACGTGGGTGACCACTGCGCAGCGATCCGCGCAGTGCTGGCACGCGGCCGCGTGGGCGAGACCTATAACGTGGGTGGCTGGAACGAGAAGACCAACCTCGGTGTGGTCCACACCCTGTGTGACCTGCTAGATGAGCTCCGCCCCAAAGCTCTCGGCTCCTATCGCGACCAGATCACCTTCGTCAAGGATCGCCCGGGTCACGACCGCCGCTACGCTATCGATGCCCGCAAGCTCGAGCGCGAGCTGGGCTGGAAGCCTGCCGAGACATTAGAAACCGGTCTGCGCAAGACTGTTCAGTGGTACCTGGACAACCAAGCCTGGGTGCAGAACGTAATGTCGGGCGACTACCGGGACTGGACGGCTAACCAATATGCAGCATAAAGCGATCAGCGTCCCCACGTTCTTGGTGACGGGCAGCAATGGCCAGGTCGGCTTCGAACTGCGTCGTAGCCTTGCCCCGCTGGGCCGTGTCGTGGCATTGGATCGTACCGGCTGCGACCTATCATGCCCGGATGAAATCCGCCGCACGGTGCGCGAGTACCGGCCCGACGTGATTGTCAACCCGGGCGCCTATACCGCAGTGGACAAGGCGGAAACCGAACCGGATCTGGTCTTCGCCATCAATGGCACGGCTGCCGGAATTCTGGCAGAAGAAGCCAAGGCGCTCGGGAGCTTGCTGGTCCACTATTCCACGGATTATGTCTTCGACGGCATCAAAAACGGGACCTATGTCGAAACCGACCCGGTCAATCCACTGTCGGTGTACGGCAAGAGCAAGCTCGCCGGTGAACAGGCCATTGCCGCCACCGGTGCACGGTCGTTAATCCTGCGGACCTGCTGGGTCGCCGGCGCCCATGGCGGTAACTTCACCAAGACAATGCTTCGCCTGGGCAGTGAGCGCGAGAGCCTGCGCGTGATTTCCGACCAGTTTGGTGCACCCACCACTGCGACGCTGATTGCCGACGTGACCGCGCAGATCTTGGGACGACGTTGGCTGTCTGGCGACCCCATGTCGTTTCCCTCCGGCCTCTATCATTTGGCCGCTGCCGGTGAAACCACCTGGCACGCCTACGCAACTGAAGTACTGCGCTATGCCGCCGCCCGTGGTATCGAGTTGAAAGTCGATCCGGGGTGTATCGAGCCGATTCCCGCCACGGCGTATGCTATGCCGGCGCCACGCCCGGCCAACTCGCGCCTGGACACCAGCAAGCTGCGCCAGACTTTCGATATCCACCTTCCGGATTGGCAGCAGGGCGTGCATTTCCTGCTAGACCAGATTTTCTCCTGAGCCTGCTTACCATGCGCAAAGGCATCATTGCCACGTTGCCAAGCCGTCAGGGTGCTCCCAGGAGATCGCATATCGGAGCCAATGGATCCGTGCCGAGCAGGTCCTCGCACTGGCCTCGCCACTTTCCAAGAATCGGTATGGCAAATACCTCCAGCAGATTCATTTTGGAGCCTATCAAATGAGCTTAAATGTTATTCAAACTGATATTCCTGAGGTTCTGATCATCGAGCCAAAGGTGTTCGGTGATGACCGCGGCTTCTTCTACGAGAGCTTCAATGGGCGCTTGTTTGAGGAGGCAACGGGCGTGAAGCGAACCTTTGTGCAAGACAACCATTCGCGCTCCACACGCAATGTATTGCGCGGGCTTCACTATCAGATCAAGCATCCCCAAGGCAAGCTGGTGCGCGTGGTGGTGGGCCAGGTATTCGATGCTGCGGTGGACCTGCGTACGCGTTCGCCGAATTTTGGCAAGTGGGTTGGTGTCACGTTATCAGCAGAGAACAAGCGCGAGCTATGGGTCCCGGAAGGCTTCGCCCATGGCTTTGTAGTGATATCTGAATATGCGGAATTTCTCTATAAGACGACGGACTATTGGTATCCGGAACATGAGCGTAGCTTGCTCTGGAACGATGCGCAGGTAGGCATCGACTGGCCAATCAACGGCGAACCTGTCCTCGCCGCCAAAGACGCCGCTGCGAAATCAATCGGACATGCGGAGCTGTTTGCGTAGGGAACTTAGAAGCGGCAGATCACTTCGATTTCGGAAACGAGCGGCTAGCGTGGCTGCAACCGATTTTAGCGAGACATATCCCATGCAAGTTAGCCCTTCCATTTTCAAGGCCTATGACATCCGCGGGATCGTCGGCAAGACCCTCACCCTCGATGTGGCCCGCCAGATCGGCCTGTCGTTCGGTTCCGCAGCGGCGGACGCCGGCGAAAAGGCCGTCGTCGTCGGTCGCGACGGCCGTCTCTCAGGCCCCGACCTGATCGGTGGCCTGGTTGAAGGCCTGCGTGCCGCCGGCATGGATGTGATCGACCTCGGCATGGTCGCCACGCCAATGGTCTACTTCGGCACCAATATTGAGTTGGATGGCGTAAAAGCCACATCCGGCATCATGGTCACGGGCAGCCACAACCCGCCGGACTACAACGGCTTCAAGATGGTCTTGGCCGGCAAGGCGATCTTCGGCGAGCAAATCCAGGCCCTGCGCCAACGTATCGAGTCCGGCAACTTCACCAGCGGCGCGGGCGGCTACCGCCAGTACGATGTACGTCAACAGTACCTCGACCGCATCACCAGCGACGTGAAACTGGCCCGTCCGATGAAGATCGCACTCGACGCCGGCAACGGCGTGGCTGGCGCCTTCGTCGGCGATCTCTTCCGCGGCCTGGGCTGCGAGGTGACCGAACTGTTCTGCGAAGTGGATGGCAATTTCCCCAACCACCACCCCGACCCCGCCCACGTGGAGAACCTGCAGGACCTGATGAAGTGCCTGCGCGACACCGACTGCGAACTGGGCCTGGCCTTCGACGGCGACGGTGACCGCCTCGGCGTGGTCACCAAGGACGGCCAGGTCATCTTCCCGGACCGTCAGCTGATGCTGTTCGCCGAGGAGATCCTCGGCCGCAACCCGGGCGCGCAGGTGATCTACGACGTCAAGTGCACCGGCAAACTGGCCCCGTGGATCCGCCAGCACGGCGGCGAGCCGCTGATGTGGAAGACCGGCCATTCGCTGGTGAAGGCCAAGCTGAAGGAAACCGGGGCACCGATCGCCGGCGAGATGAGCGGCCACGTATTCTTCAAGGACCGCTGGTACGGCTTCGATGATGGCCTGTACACCGGCGCGCGCCTGCTGGAGGTCCTGTCGCGCCATGCCGACCCGAGCGCCGTGCTGAACGCGCTGCCAAACGCCAACAATACGCCGGAGCTGCAGCTCAAGTGCGCGGAAGGCGAGCCGTTCACGCTGCTCGACAAGATCAAGGCCAACGCGAAGTTCGTCGGCGCGCGCGAGGTGATCACCATCGACGGCGTGCGCGTGGAGTATCCCGACGGGTTTGGCCTGGCACGTCCGTCCAACACCACGCCCGTCGTGGTGATGCGGTTCGAGGCCGACAACGACGCGGCGCTGGCGCGGATCCAGGCTGAGTTCAAACGTGTGATCCTGAGCGAGAAGCCCGATGCGCGGCTGCCCTTCTGATTTTGTGCTTGCCCCTCTGAACGGCAGGCTTGCGCACCAGCGCCGATGGCGCGCGGTGTACGAGGCTTCCCCTTGACCAATCTTCTTCAACCTGAAAGATCCTCATGTCTGAGTCATTGCTGCTGACTGGTGCTACCGGATATATCGCATCGCATACGTGGGCGGCCCTGCTTGACGATGGGTACGATGTCATCGGTCTGGATAATCTGTGCAACAGCAGTCAGGTCGTGGTCGAGCGAATTGCCGCTATTTCGGGAAAAACCCCGCAATTTGTCAAAGGGGACGTGCGCGACCGCGCGTTGCTCGACCGCCTGTTTGCCGAGCATTGCATCACCGGCGCCGTTCATTTCGCGGCACTGAAGGCGGTAGGCGAATCCGTGAGCCAGCCGCTGGTGTACTACGATAACAACTTGAACGGTCTGCTGACCCTATGCGAAACCATGCAGGCCGCAGGGGTAAAGCAACTGGTGTTCAGTTCTTCAGCCACCGTTTATGGCAATCCGCACACAGTCCCGATTCTCGAGAACTTCCCGCTGTCCGCAACGAATCCCTACGGTCAGACCAAGCTGATGGGTGAGCAGGTCCTGCGCGACCTTGAAGAGTCTGATCCGGACTGGCGCATTGCCTATTTGCGCTATTTCAACCCGGTGGGTGCGCACGAGAGCGGGCTGATCGGCGAGGACCCCAGCGGTGTGCCAAATAACCTGATGCCTTACGTGGCACAGGTGGCGGGCGGGCGCCGCAAGAAGCTGATGGTGTTCGGCGGCGACTATCCTACGGCCGATGGTACCGGCGTGCGCGACTATCTCCACGTGTCCGACCTGGCAGACGGCCATCTCGCTGCATTGGCTTACCTGCGCGACCACCAGCAAGGGATAACGGTCAACCTCGGCACCGGCCGCGGCTACAGCGTATTGGAAGTGGTCAGGGCGTACGAGTACGCCAGCGGCCGCCCCGTGCCGTATGAAATCGTGGCCCGCCGAGCCGGCGATATCGCTTCCTGCTATGCCGATCCCGCGCTGGCACGCCGAATGCTGGGCTGGCGTGCGCGGTACGATCTTGACCGCATGTGTGAAGATTCCTGGCGCTGGCAATCTATGAATCCGAGTGGGTTTGCGGGCTGAAACTGTCCGCTTTGCCGATAGCACTGGCAAACGTACCGGCGCGAGGTCGATTGGTCGATCCCGTGCGCCAGCCCGCTTTCGGTTTAATACCGCAAAAAAACACAGGACGGATGCTGCAAGTCGGAGAGTACTGACTTACTGACGCCGTACGCAGCACGCTCGTGACGAGATAGCCTCACCGGTCCGTCCGTTCGTCCGGTGCGTGCAGCACCTCGCCAGGTTGCGTGACGAATCCAGCCTGCGTCGACCGTGTCGACATGCGTGGCCCGCCCCTCACGAGTCGTGCTTGCTCCTGTGGACGGACGTTACCGACTCTACATCCAGGTCGAAGAACGGACTGTCTGGCGGGGGCGGTGGCAGTCCGGCGCCCCAACTGGCGATGGCAAGCTTGATGTACTCGGCCATCTGATCGTCGGAAACGTCCCTGGGTTGGTCGATGGTGACGACATAGCGGCGATTGCTCATGATGGGGTCCCCTGTCCATGCGACATGGGCTCCGACCAGCCATTCGGGATACCTGCTGAAATGCTGTCGGATGTACCGCAGACCGCATTTTCACGGTCAGCGATATACAGGCACCGGATTCCTTCCGGGTTTCACTGCCAGCGGGCAGCCCCTTTAGACCCGGCGCCCGCGTGATGCCATCACGATCGTCGGATGCGCTGGTGCGCCGTCGGCTGCTTTCGGGTGCATATCGGCTTCGTTCACTATAGGCCTCGATCGGTTTACACCGGTCGACTGAGGACGGGGTTCTCTGGACAATCCAATTCGATCGGAAGTCGCCAGCGCCTACTCAGATCCTGGCCTGTTCGCACCATTTCACCACAGCGTCGCGAAAATCCTGGCAGATCGGCGACAGGTAACCGTCCGCACGCCAGAAGATCTCCAGTTCATGCTGCCAGGCCATGCCGGGGCCCTCGATCGCTTCGAGACCCTGTCCCTCGGCCTGCTGGAGGATGCGCGGCGGCATGATGCCGAGCAGGTCCGAATGACGCAGCAGTTCGCCGAACGCCACCGGCGATGCGGTGCTCTCCACGGCCACGCGCGGGGGTGGCAGGCCCACGGCGGTAAAGCGCTCTTCAAGCCATTGGCGCAGGTAGAGCGAGCTTGCGGGAACGGCCCAGCGTTCTTCGGTCAGGTCCGCCAGCGTATGGAAGCGCGCGCGGCGCGGATGCTCGCTGCGCGCCACGATCTGCATCGTCAGCGGGCCCAGCGGCAGCCCACGCACATCCTCGGGAACGGTGGTGGGACGCGCGGCCAGGATCAGGTCGACGTCGCCGTTCTGCAGCACCGCCAGCAAGCGGGCGCTCAGGTGGGTTTCGATCGAGAACACGGCCAGCGGCCGGCTCACGAAGAACTGCGCCAGCAACGGCGAGAGCAGCGACGGCACCAGATACGGGATGGCACCGAGCCGTACCGTGCCCGACTTGGCAACCCGCTGTTCGGCCAGCTCCTGCCGCATGTCGCTGGCGGCCAGCGAGATCCGCCGCGCGTGCGCATGCAGCGTCTTGCCCACGCTGGTCAGGACCAGCCCGCGCGGGGTGCGCTCGAACAGCGGCATGCCGGCCTCTGCCTCCAGCCGCGCCAGCGTCTTGGACAGGCCCGACTGTGTCACGCCCAGCACGGTGGCGGCGCGGTGCAGGTTGGCATGCTGGGTCACTACCAGGAAGGCTTCCAGGTCCTCGAATCGCATCGCGTCGGCTGGCGGGTGCAAGAGTGGGGTCGGGGCATTGTATAGCAGCCATTGGCGGCTCCATTCCCGCGGGGAATCGCGCCGGTACTCGCGGGAATCGCGCGGGCGCGGCGGCTGCCATAGACTGCGGCCAAGGCGCTGACAGGCAATGCACGAGAAAAATCGGGCGCCATAGACAGGAGACAAGCCAATGCAGATCCCATCCGCCGCACGCGGCGCGCGCCTGCGTGCCGCCTTGCTGGGCACCATGCTGAGCGCGGTGACCGCGACCGCCGCCATGGCGGCAGACACCGAGGCGTATCCGTCGCGGCCACTGACCATCGTGGTGCCGTCCGTGGCCGGCAACGTCAACGACGCCGTGGCCAGACTGATCGGGCAGGAACTGACCAAGACCTGGAACCAGCCCGTGATCGTCGAGAACAAGCCCGGTGCCGGCACGACCACCGGCACCAAGTACGTCGCCCGGGCGGACAGGGACGGCTACACCGTGCTGCTGACCTTCACCGCGCACGTACAGAACCCGTCGCTGTACCAGCGCATCGGCTATGACCCGATCGCGGATTTCGCGCCGGTGAGCGAGGTGGCCGTTTCCTACACCGTGCTGGCGGTGTCGTCGGACTTCCCGGCGCGCACGCTGAAGGATGTGGTGGCACTGCTCAAGGCCAATACAGGCAAGTATCCATATGGCTCCTATGGAGCCGGCACCACGGGCCATATCCTTGGCGAGCTGTTCAAGCGCGAGGCCGGGCTGGACATGACCCACGTGGCATACAAAGGTGGCGCACCGCTGGTCACGGACCTGGCCGCGGGCCATGTGAAGATCGGGCTCGTGCCGGTCGGCACGGCCATGTCGCTGCTGCAGAGCGGCAAGATCATCCCGGTCGCGCTGGCCGGTGCCGAGCGTTCGGCGCTGCTGCCCAATGTGCCGACGTTCCGCGAGGCCGGCTACAAGGGCTTCGAGCCCGATGCGTGGATGGGCCTGATGTTCCCGGCGGGCGTGCCCAGGGCGCGTGTCGATGCGCTGTCGCGCGAGGTCGCGCGCATCGTGCGGATGCCGGAGGTGTCGAAGCGCATGAAGGACCTGAACCTGGTGCCAGTCGGCAATTCGCCGGAAGCGTTTGCCGCGGTCATGAAGAGCGACCAGGATAAATGGAGCCGCATCATCCGCGAAGTCGGCATCACGATGGAATGAGGGAGGCTTGAGCACGGTATGAGCGATTACCTTGGACTGGTGTGCTCGCGCTGGTGTCACTGGAGCGAACTGGAACTGCAGCGTATCGAGCGGCGTCCGCTGGCGCCGGGCCAGGTGCGCATCCGCGTGCGGCATGCGGGCGTGGGCTTTGCGCTGAGCCTGTTCGTGTCGGGCAAGTACCAGCGCAAGCCGCCGCTGCCATTCACGCCTGGCACGGAGGCCGCGGGCGAGATCATCGAAGTGGCGCCCGACGTGACCCGTCTGCGGCCCGGCCAGCGCGTGGCCGCCGCGCTGGACTGGGGCGGGTTCGCGCAGGAAGTGGTGACCACTGCCGATACCGTCTATCCCGTGCCCGATGGACTGGATCTGGCCAGCGCCGCGGCATTGCCCGTCACCTACGGCACCGTCTGGGCCGCGCTCGCGTGGCGCGCCGCGCTGCAGCCCGGCGAGACCATGCTCGTGCATGGCGCGAGCGGCTCGCTGGGGACGGCGGCCGTGCAGGTGGGCCGCCTGATGGGAGCGCGCGTGATCGCCACGGCCAGCACCGGGGCCAAGCGCGAAGCCGCGGTGCGCAATGGCGCCGCGCATGCGCTGCCGTCCGATCCGCAGGCGCTGGCAGCCGAAGTCAAGGCGCTGTGCCCGCCTGGCGGCGTGGATGTCGTGTTCGATCCGGTCGGCGGCGATCTCTTCGATGCCTCGTTGCGCTGCGCGGCGCCGGGCGCGCGCCTGCTGTCCATCGGCTATGCGAGCGGGCGTATTCCGGAGGTCCCTGCCAACCTGCTGCTCGTCAAGAACCTGTCGATGATCGGCTTCAACTACGGCTACTACATCGGCTGGGGCCTGACGGACGAGCGCAGCCGCTTCGCGCCGCAGGTGCAGGACGTGGTGGGCAAGATCATGCAGGCCGTGGCGCACGGCGAGATGCCGAAGCCGGTGCTGCAGCATTTTGGCCTGCACCAGTGGCTCGAAGCCGTCGACACCACCATGTCACGCCGCGCGATCGGCAAGGTCATGCTCGACATGCCGTGATGCGGCGGCGCAACCAGCGAAAAGACAAACGGGAGACAGACATGAACAAGACCCCCGCGGCAGCCTCCGCGCCCGATGACGAACCGATGCTCGCCGGCCTGACGGTGCTGGACCTGAGCCAGGGCATTGCCGGCCCGTACTGCGGCCTGATCCTGCGCCAGCAGGGCGCGCGCGTGATCAAGGTCGAGCCGCCCGCCGGAGACTGGGGCCGCCAGATGGGCCGCGCGCGCGATGGGATGACGGCGATCGCCATTGCGTACAACGCCGGCAAGGAAAGCGTGGTGCTCGATACGCGCACCGATGCCGGCCGGGCGGCGCTGCGCAAGCTGGCCGACCAGGCCGACGTGGTCATCCAGAACTATCGCCCCGGCGTGGCCGAGCGCATGGGCGTGGGCTATGAGGCGTTGGCCGCGCACAACCCGGCGCTGGTCTATGTCTCGATCAGTGGCTACGGGCAGGACGGTCCGCTGGCCGCGTTGCCGGCCGTCGATACCACCATCCAGGCCTTCAGCGGCCTGATGCATGTGAATCGGGACGCGACCGGCCAGCCGCGCCGCATTGGCTTTTTCCTGGTGGACCTCAGCACGGGCCTGTACGCGGCGCAGCATGCGTCGGCGGCGCTGTTCCGCGCGGCGCGCGGCGGCAAGGGGCGACACGTAAAGATGTCGCTGCTGGAAGCGAGCGCGGCATTGCAGTCCTACCTGATGCTCGACGATGCCATGTTCCCGGACGCCGAGATGGCCGCCGCCAACGCGCCCACGGGCTTGTTCCAGGCCGCGGATGGTGCGCTCTATGTGAGCATGCTCAACGACGCCATGTTCGTGAGGCTGGCTACTGTGCTCGGTTTCGACGACTGGCTCGCCGATGCAAGCCTGCGCACCAGCGCGGGCCGCCTGCCGCGCGCGGCCGAACTGTGCCAGCGCCTGGGCGTCGCGCTGGTGCAGCAGCCGCTGTCGCACTGGGAGGCGGTCTTTACCGAGAACGATGTCTTGTTCGGACGCGTCGGGCATCCGCGCGAGATGCTCGGGAGCGAACATTGCGCGCAGGCGGGCGTGTTCGGCAGCGTGGCGCAGGCAGGGCTTGGCCAGTTGCCGTGGGCGAACCTGCCTGGCCTGGCGGGCACCGTGCGACCGCAGGGCCCGGCCCCGTTGCTGGGGGAGCACACGGTCTCTGTGCTTGCCGAGTTCGGACTTGTTGCCTGACGGGCAAGGGATGGCCGGCTGTCGTCAGCACTGGGACAGCGTATCGGCCAGCCATTCGATCACCGGCCGGAAGCGCGACGCGCCGCGGAACTCGGTCGGGTAGGCCAGCCAGATCTCGCGCATGACCTCGGGTACTTCGCGCAGGAGTCGCAGCCCCGCATCGTCGTGCGCGACATAGTGCGGCAGCAACGCGGTTCCGAGGCCCGCGCGCACCGCTTCACGAACCGCCAGCAGGTTGTTGGAGTGAAAGGCGATGCGGCGCTTCGCACCATGCGGCCAGGTGGCCTCGGGAATGCCATAGCCTTCGTCGAGCAGCGCGCATAGCGGCGTGCTGTCGTCCATCTGAATGGTGGCCGAACCATAGAGTCCGAACCGCACGGTGCCGACGCGCTGCGCGACGATATCGTCTTCCTGCGGTCGTGCAAGCCGCACGGCGAGATGCGCGTGCCGCCGCGCCAGGCTGGCACGGCGGTCATCGAGTTCAAGACGGACAACGATGTCGGGATTGGCCGCGTACAGCCCCGGCAGGCGCGGAATCAGGAAGTGGCTGCCCAGCGCGGCCGTCGCGGCCACGCGCACCACGCCGGACGTGCCGCTGCCCGTGCCCTCAAGCTCGCGCATCAGGCGGTCTGCCGATTGCTCCATCTGTCGCGCCGCCGTCAGCGCGTTGCGGCCTGCCGAGGTCAGTTCGAAGGCGCCTTCGGCGCGCGTGGCAACGGGCTTGCCCAACGCGGTCTCCAGTCGTCGGATGCGCCGGATGGCCGTGGCATGCGTGATATCGAGCTCGCGTGCGCAGGCCGAGTAGCTACCGGCGCGAATGAGCGTGGACAGGGTCAGCAGGTCGTCCCACGAAACTGTACGTTTTTGCACAGCGGCTGTGTGTGAGTGGGTAATTGGCGCACAGCATAGCGTGGTCTACGATGCCTGCACAACCTACTCGACCGGAGAATCCGCGATGTCTGCTACGACCCCCGTTACGCTGCTCGACGCCGTCGGCGCCAGCCGCAAGCCATCTGCCTGGGAGGACGCCGCGCTGATCCTCGTGGATCACCAGCGCGAATACACAGACGGCGTGCTGCCACTGGTCGGGATGCCGGAGGCCGTGGCCGCTTGCGCCGACCTGCTGGCGCTGGCGCGGCAGCGGGGTACGCCGGTGATCCACGTCATGCATCACGGCAAGGGCAAGGGTGCCTTCGATCCGGCGGGGCCTTATGTGTCGTTCATCGAAGGACTGACGCCGCAGGCCGATGAGCAGACCGTGGTCAAACACCTGCCCAACAGCTTTGCCGGTACGGACTTGGCCGCGCGGCTTGCGCAGCTGGGCCGCAAGGAACTGATCGTGGCCGGATTCCAGACGCACATGTGCATCAGTGCGACGGTGCGCTCGGCGCTCGATCATGGTTATCGCGTCACGCTGGTGGCCAATGCCTGTGCCACGCGCGACCTGCCTGATCCGCTCGGCGGCGAGCCGCTGCGCGCGGCGCAATTGCACCGTGCCACGCTGGCGGCCTTGCATGACCGCTTTGCGACGGTGGTGCCGGATGCATCGGCCTGGAAAGCTTGATTCCGGAAAGGCGCGCCGCAAAAACAAAAACGGACGGTGCCAAAGTGGCGACCGTCCGTGTTTGCGTTGTGCGTTGGTAGGCTCGATTGGACTCGAACCAACGACCCCCACCATGTCAAGGTGGTGCTCTAACCAGCTGAGCTACGAGCCTAGCGAAGCCGCAGATTATAGAGATGCCTTCGCGGCGGCGCAAGTATTTCGGAAATGTTTTTGTTCAGCCGGTGATGCGGTCCCGCAGCTCGCGCTTTAGCACCTTGCCGATGGCGCTGCGGGGTAGGCTGTCGACGACGTGCAGCGCGCTCAGCCGCTGGGTCTTGCCAAGGCGTTCGTTGGCCCAGTCGAGCACCGCCTGCGCCGTGGCGCCGTGCCCATCGCGCAGCGCGATAAAGCCGACCGGCGTCTCGCCCCAGCGCTCCGACGGCACGCCGACCACGGATACATCGAGCACAGCCTCATGCGTTCGCACCACGGCTTCAATATCGCTCGGGTAGATATTGAAGCCGCCCGAGATGATCACGTCTTTCATGCGGTCCATCAGCACCAGGAAGCCGTCTTCGTCGAAGCGGCCGATATCGCCCGTGCGGATAAAGCGATTGCCCTCGGCGTCATGCCATTCCACCTCGGCCGACTTGGCCGGCAGGTTGTGGTAGCCGTTCATCATGGCGCCGGAGCGGCCGACGACTTCACCAGTGCTGCCGGGCGGCAGTTCCTTGCCGTCTTCGCCGATGATGCGCACGTCCGCGCCCGTTGCGGGACGTCCGACCGTGTGCAGCTTGTCGGGGAACTCGTCGGCGGCCAGCATGCAGCCGCCACCGCCTTCGGTCATGCCATACAGCTCCGTCAGCTTGCCGGGCCAGCGGCGCAGCACTTCGGCTTTGAGCGCAGCGCTGAACGGCGCGCTCGTGCAGAACTTGCGCCGGAAGCTCGACAGGTCGTACTTGTCGAAGTCCGGATGGGCCATCAGGCGCTGGTATTGCACCGGCACCAGCATGGTATGCGTGACGCGATGGCGCTGGGCCAGTTCCAGGTACTTGCCGGCGTCGAACTTCGGCATCAGCACGGCCGTGCCGCCCAGCCCGATGGTCGGGAAGAAGCTTGCAAGCGTGGTGTTCGAGTAGAGCGGGGTGGAGAGCAGCGTGATGGCGTCGGTGCCGTACCCGGTCATCGCGCCGCGCGACACGTGCGCCCAGCGCATGCCGTGCGATTGCACGATGCCCTTGGGCATGCCCGTCGTACCGGACGAATAGATGATATTGAGCGGCAGTTCCGGCCGCACTTCCGGCTCCGTGAATGGTGTCCCCGCCGGTGCCAGCCAGGCCTGGAAAGGCTGGCCCGCGGCGCTGTTGTCCAGCGTCACGATACGCGTGGCGCCAAGCTGCGGCAGCACGGGCTGCAGGGCGGCGGCTACCGCGGCATCGACGAACAGGATGCCTGCCTCTGCATCGGCCACCATGTCGGCCAGGCTTTGCGCGGTGGAGGAGGGCGCGAGCGGTGCGACGACCACGCCGGCGCGGATGGCGCCGAGATACACGGCGGCATATTCGATGGAAGAGGTCGCACAGATCGAGATCGCGCCGCCGGGCTGCACGCCGTCGCGCTGCAGTGCTGCGCCGATGCGGGTCATGATGGCATCGAGTTCGCCATAAGACATCGATTGCTCGCCCTGCACAAGGGCGGCATGCGCGGGATGGCTCGCAGCGTGGCCGCGCACAAGGACGGACATGCTGGTGAAGGGGCGTTGCATCGGGGAGGTGTCGGTCATGGCATACAGGCCGGCGGAAGTTGTCCTTGCGCCGGCGATCGGGGATTCAGTTCGGGGAAGCTTATTGCACCTGGGCGCCGGAATCTTTAACAACCTTGCTCCAGCGCGTGATCTCGGCGTCGATGTGCGTGCGCAGCGCGTCAGGCGTGGAGCCCACCGGTTCATAGCCATTGGAGGCGAGATTGGCCTTCAGCTCGGGCTCCTTCAATACCGTCGCAATCTCGCGGCTGAGGCGGTCGACCACCGGAGCCGGCGTGCCGGCCGGTGCCAGCACGGCATACCAGCCGGTGATGTTGATGCCCGGCACGCCAGCCTCGGCCAGCGTCGGGACATCGGGCGCGATGGCCGCGCGCTTCGTGCCGGTCACGGCGAGTGCGCGCACCTTGCCGGCGCGCACATGCGGCAGCGTGGTCGAGATGCTGTCGAAGGTAAGCTGGACCTCGCCCGACAGCATCGCCGTCACCACCTGCGCGCTGCCCTTGTACGGTACGTGTGTCATCTTGATGCCTGTCACCGAATCGAACAGCTCGCCCGCGAGGTGGCCGGTGTTGCCGTTGCCAGCCGAGGCGAACGTGAGCTTGCCTGGCGACGCCTTGGCTTCGGCAATCAGCTCCGGCACCGTGTTGGCACGCAGCGAACTGCTGCCGGCCAGAATCATCGGCAGGTTGGCCACCAGCGAGACCGGTGCGAAGTCCTTGCGCGTGTCATACGGCAGTTTGGGATACAGGCTGGCGTTGATCGCATGCGCGGCCAGCACCATGATCAGGGTGTTGCCGTCGGGTTTGGCGCGCGCCAGCATCTGCGTGGCGATGGTGCCGCCGGCGCCGGGACGGTAGTCGAGCACCACGGGCTGGCCCAGCCGTTCCTGTAGCCTTGCGGCCACCGGGCGCGCGAGCAGGTCGGCGCTGCCGCCGGGCGGGTACGGAATCAGCAGCTGGATCGGACGGGAAGGCCAGGTCTCTGCCCCGGCCAGGCCGGCGTGGCCAAGCGTGGCTGCAGCGGCAAATGCCAGGCCGGTTGCCAGCAGCCAGGCGCGGCGATGTGTTCCAGTGCTCGAATGCGTGTTCATCGATGTCTCCTTCGGTTTCTTATACCGGTTGTGCCGCAGCGTCCTCTCGCGTGGCGGCTGGGACACTTATGTGGGAAACCTTAAATCGCGCGCGCAAGCAGGGGAATTCCGAAATGGCAAAGGTTGGCTTCTGCAACACGGTGCTTGGCCGGAATCTTGGTGTTTGGGGAGATTTTGGCGTTTGGTTCCTTCGATCAAGCAGAATCTCTGTGATCAGGGAGATTTCTTGCTTCTGCTAGCGTGGCAACCTAAAATCCTTGCGATCAGGGAGATTTTTTATGCAACTCCAGCTTGGCGATGCCGCCGACATCGGTGCCATCGTACGTGCATCCCGGAAGGCACACGGCATGCGACAGGACGACGCCGCTGGCGCGATCGGCGTTAGCGAGAACTTTATGGTCCGCGTCGAAAACGGCGCCGAGGGGATCCAGTGGGGCAAGTTGTTCCAGGTACTGAACGGATTGGGCATCCGCATCGTGGTGGACGTGCCGGAGGCCGCTTTCCCGCTGGTCGATTCCGAGCGCGACAAGCTCCGGCATCGCCAGGCCCGCAGCCGCCGGCGCCGGGCTTCGGCGGGAACGGAGCCTGCAGCAAAGGATGGGCATGGCTGATCGTGTCCTGCTGGCGAGCATCAACGGCGCACTGGTGGGCACGCTGCGCGACGAGCACGACGTCTGGTCATTCGAATACACGCCCGCCTGGCTGGCGGATTCGCAAGGCTTTGCGCTGAGCCCGGCGCTGCCATTGCAGGCCGGCCGGCAAATCGACGGCAGCAGCGTGCGTCCGGTCCAGTGGTACTTTGACAATCTGCTGCCCGAAGAGGGCCAGCGCGTCTTGCTGGCCCGTGACGCAGGCATCCGCAACGAAGCCGACGCCTTCGCCTTGCTGGCGTGGTATGGCGCGGAATCGGCCGGATCGCTGACGTTGCTGCCGCCGGGCAAGTCCTTGCAGCAGGCGCCGGCGATGCGCCCGTTGCCGGACGCCGAACTCGATGCGCGCATCCGCAATCTGCCGCGCGTTCCGCTGACGCACGATGCGCTCAAGCGCATGTCGCTGGCGGGCGCCCAGCACAAGCTGGCAGTGGTGCTGCAAGACGGCCAGTTGTACGAGCCCGGCGCGGATACCCCATCGACGCATATCCTCAAGCCGACGCACCAGGAAAACGCGTTCTATCCGCACTCGGTCGCGAACGAGTGGTTCGTGATGTCGCTGGCCGCAAGGCTGAAGCTCGACGTGCCGGGGGTGCACCGGCGTTATGTGCCGTCTCCCGTCTACATGGTCGATCGCTTCGACCGTCGCCATCTTCCGCAGGGCTGGCGGCGCCTGCACGCCATCGACGCGTGCCAGTTGCTGAACCTCTCGCGCGCGTTCAAGTACGACCAGGGCAGCGTCGAAAGGCTGGGGGAGCTGGCGGATCTATGCCGTGCGCCGGCACTGGTGCGGGCGAGGCTGTTCGACTGGCTGGTGTTCAATATCCTGACAGGCAATTCCGACGCGCATTTGAAGAACCTGAGTTTTCTGGTTTCCGGCGAGGGCATTGCGCTGGCGCCGTTCTATGACCTGCTGAGCGAAGCGGCATACGGCACGCGCACTTACGACAAGACCAACTGGCCGGACGGACACCGCTTTGCGTGGCCGGTGCTGGGCGTCGAATTCTATGGCGACTTTTCGCGTGCGCTGGTGCTAGAGGCCGGGCGCTTGATGGGGCTGGCGGCACCGACCGCGGAGCGTCGCCTCGATGTCATGCTGAAGGCCATCGGGCCCGCCGTCGAAGGCCTCTATGCGCAGGCGGAACAGGAAAACACCGCCATGGCAGCGAAGGATCCGGCACTGCGCAGCGGGCTGGCTGGTGAACTGTCCTGCTTGCGCGTGATTCGCTTCACGGTGATTGACGACATGTTGAGAGTGCTGTCGCGGTGAAGGTTGCGGCATAAGATTGTTGGGAGCTCTTCACAAGGTGCCGAACATGACGATTGACTACTTTGCAGAAAACAATCCCGCAACACGAATGCTACCGCGCTCGCTGGCGACAAAGGCCGGTGACTTTGTCTATGTATCCGGGCAAGTGGCAAGGGCGGAAGACGGTACTCTTGTCGTCGGCGGGATTGAAGTACAAACGCGCCAGACCTTGCACAACGTTGCCAGTGTTCTGGCACTGGCAGGTTGCACACTCAACGACGTCGTCAAGACAACGGTGTGGCTCGAAGACCCGAGCGACTTCGAGGGATTCAATCGCATCTACGGCGAGTTCTTTCCCGGAGGCAAGCCGGCACGTTCGACATTGCAGGGCAGGAATATGGCAGGCACCAAGATAGAAGTTGAGGCTATTGCCTTTAACCCTGTTTCTTCGTGAGCGGGATCGAGGTCATGGAAGAAGCCGCAGATGGCACCGAGCGCCAGCGGAACCCGGTTCAGTCGGCGGAGCAGGCCTGGGATGAGAGACCTGCTCAAGCCGGGATCTTCACAGACCGAGTGCCATGCCGTCACTGCGTGGATCATGTGCCCCGGTTATGCGCCCGTCCGGATCGAGGCGGATCGCTCCGGGATGGCCGGCAAGCTGGCTCTGGGCCGGCAGCGGGCTGAGTTCGTGTCCACGCCTGGCCAGCTCCGCAAACACTGGCTTGCCGGCGTCCTGCTCCAGCTTGAGACTGTCCCGGCTGTCGGAGAACGTCTTGCCCAGCAGGAAGCGCGGGCGGCGCAGCGCGGTGAGCGGGTCCATGCCGTAGTCGATCAGCCGTGTCAGGACCGCAGCCAGCGTCTGTGGCTGGCCATCGGCCCCCTGCGTGCCGTAGAGCAGGTGCGGCTGCCCTTTCTTCAGGTACATGCCGGGGTTCAGGGTGTGGAACGGACGCTTGCCGCCCCGCAAGACGTTCGGGCTCGCCGGGTCGAGGCTGAAGGCCGCGCCGCGGTTGTGCCAGAGGATGCCGGTATCCCCCGCGACAACACCACTGCCCCAGTCGAAATAGACCGTCTGGAGCATGCTGACGCAGTTGCCGTGGCTGTCGGCCGCACCGATATAGACGGTGTCGCCAGGTTTGAACACCTGTGGCCAGGGCATCGCCTTGTCCAGGTGTATGCGCCTGGCGTGGGCGTCCAGGTTCTGTTTGGACAGCAAGTGGTCCACCGGTACGTCGGCGAAATCGGGATCCGCGACATACTGGTTCCGGTCGAGGAAGGCCAGCTTCACGGCTTCCACGAGCAGGTGATAGTAATCGGCGCTGCCTTCCGGGATCGACGCAAGGTCGAAACGATTGAGGATGCCCATGATCTCCAGCGTGGTCACGCCCTGGGTGGGAGGCCGCAGGCCCAGCAGTTCGCCATCCCGATACGCCACCCGCAGCGGTACTTCGTCCCGCGCGCGGCAGCGGGCCAGGTCCGCGGCGGTCAGCGGCGATCCGGCCCGCTTCAGGCCTGCGGCGATGCGGCCGGCGAGGTCGCCCTCGTAGAATTCGCGGCCGCCATACGTTGCCAGCCGGTCCAGCGTGCGGGCAAGTTCCGGTTGCCTGAAGGGTTCTCCGGCGGCCGGAATCCTGCCTTGCGGCATGAAGACGCGGTCGAAGCCCGGCCAGTCGGCCAGGTCCGCGGCGCGAAATTCCTGCCAGAAGCGCTGCGACGGCGTCACCGCGAAGCCGTTGACCGCATATTCGGTGGCTCTGGAGAACAGGGAGGACCATGCCTGCTTGCCGCCCCATTCCTTGCGGCTGAGCTCGAATGCCTGCTCCCAGGTGGCCACCGTCGCCGCGGCGGTCAAGGTAGCGCCGGGGCCCCGTGTCGGAATGGCGCTACCGTATGCAGGCGGACGCATGGCCGCCTGACCGATGCCGGAGAGCGTGCGGACATTGCCATGCCGGTCGCTGATGACCAGGAATGCGTCGCCGCCCAGCCCCGTAAAGTGCGGGTACGTGACGCTCAGCACGGCGCCAATGGCGATGGCCGCCTCGATTGCATTGCCTCCGGCCTGCAGCACTTCCAGCCCGGCCCGGCTGGCGAGTTCGTGCGGGCTGGTTACCATGCCATGTGTCGAGCGCGCCGGCCTGCGCTGATCCGGCAGCGTGTCCGCCTGCCCGTTGCACGGCAGCACGGCCGCGCCTGCCACGGCGGCAGAGCCGGCCAGAAACTCCCGGCGCGTGGTGCCCGCGCTGACCGGAAAGCCGTCGTCAAGAATTCCCATGAACGTTCCCCAAAATCTGCTTCGTCTGCCGGATTGATTGCCGGACCTGACAGTTGCCACACAAGACTGCCGGGCAGCGGGCATGCAGCGCGAGTCAGCCGCATGCCCCCTACGCAGACTCAAGCCTCCTGTTGCCATCCATTCCACGACTTCTTGCCGCTGCCCTCGGGGGCCGAATAACGCTCCTTGAGCCATGCGTATGCCGGCCCGAGCGCGTTCATCGCCACTACGGCGCCCAGGGCGGCAACGGGATCGTGCGGCACCGGTCCGAAACCTCCGAACAGGGTGGCAAAGTACGATGCGAAGCCGAAGAACATCCCCGGGATAAAGCCAAGTAACGGGAAGACGCGGGCCAGGAACATCATGCTGGCGTTTAGCGTGAACAGGATCACCATCTGTGCAACGATGAACGACGCGCCCGTGAACTGCGTCGAGGCCTGACGGAAGCACAGTACGATCAGGAACGCGAACAGCGATCCGACCGGCAAGGTCGGCCAGATCTTCTTCAGGTTCTCTGCCGTCGGCCCGCCCATGGCGAACGTGGCGGCCCAGCTGATGAAGATCGCCCAGGGCGGCAGGTGATAGGGCGGCAAGGCGATCAGGACCGTGGTGACGGCGAGCAACGACGCTACGATCTCTGCAGGCAGCTTCTTCATGGTGGTCTCCTCCTGGTCAGGACAATTCAGTGCGCACAGCACTGGTGGCGGTGGATTTCACAGCGATGCTGGGTCACGACGGTGATCCTTCCGCGCTTGACGACCCAGAGCCGAGGCGGAATATCCAGCAATGCGTCGGCCACCTTGTAGGCGTCGAGGACGATCAGGTCGGCGTCCTTGCCGACGGCAAGGCCATATCGCCCGTCCAGTCCGATGGCGCGAGCCGCGTTGTAGGTCCCCATGTCGAGCACTGCAAGCTGGTGCTCGGGCACGCCGAACTGCGCGACATGCGCGAGCATGTTGCCGATCTGCAGCATGTCGGCCGTGCCAAACGGGGTGAAGGCATTGCGGACGTTGTTCGACGAATAGGCAACATTGACGCCGGCACTGTGCAGCGCTTTCACCGGGGTAAGTCCGCGTCGCTGGCAAACTCGATCCTTGCGGCCGCCCAGGTAGAGATCGGTGGCCGGCAGGGTCACGATGCTGATGCCGGCTTCGCGCACCAGCTCGATCAGCGGTGCGAGTTCGTCGGGATCGAGCGCGCCCAGGCTGGTGACGTGGCCGAGCGCTACCTTGCCCTGGTACCCGGTCTCGATGGTCTTCTGCGCGATGTAAGAGATGGCGGCGAAGCGCTGGTCGCTGGCATCGTCCGCGAAGTCGGCATGGAGATCGACGGGCGCGCCATAGTGCTGGGCCAGTTCGAACACCATGTCGATATGGCGCCGGGTGTCGGCCCACGTCAGTTCGTTGTATGGGCAGCCGCCGACCACGTCGGCGCCCATCTGCATGGCCTCGTGCATCAGCGCGTAGGTGCCGTTGGATTTCAGGATGCCTTCCTGCGGGAAGGCGACGATCTGGAGGTCGAGCAGGTCGTTGTATTCCTGCTTCAGCTCCAGCAGCGTCTCCACGCCAATGAGGCCCTGGATCAGGTCCACGTCCGGATGCGCGCGAACCGCAACGGTGCCATTCCTGACGGCCATGTCGAGTACCTGCCGCGAGCGATCGAGCACGTCTGCGCGTTCCTGCTTGCCCTTCAGGATGCCGGTGACGCGGATGGCCTCGTCGAGGGTGCCGAACCGGGCTGGCAGGCGACGGTGCAGCAGCGCCTTGTCGAGGTGCAGGTGTGCCTCGATCAACCCGGGAATGACGGCGCGGCCACCGGCGTCGATGATCTCGTCCGCATGGACGTCGATGCCAGGCTCGATCGCTGCGATCCTGCCGTTGGCGATGGCGATATCGGTCAGCGGTGCGTCATCGCGGACGCAGGCGTTCCGAATCAGCAGATCTGTCTGCATGGGTGTCTCCTCGCATGAGGTTTTGATTGGATTGCCTGCTGGTTTCACAGGCGGCGCGGCGTCCATGTCGGTGGTGTCTCATGCATCCGCCGCGAGATCCGGCGGATGGGGAAACAGGCAGGAGGCGGAATGACAGGCGCTGCGTTGACTCAAGCGTAGATGCGCGGGCCGGTGCCTTGCATCAGGATCGGCTGGTTTTGGTCTAAGGATTTTCTTAGACCGACGCGAGCATGCCGTGGCCTGGCGATGCGTGCAATACGTGCAATGCGTGGCTCAGGACCAGCTCTCGGGCGCCTCGCCAATCAGGCCGTGATGGATGGCGTAGTGCACCAGACCCGCCGTCGACGCGATGTCCATCTTGTGATGGACATTGGCCTTGTGTGTGCTGACGGTCTTGTTGCTCAGCGACAGCGCTTGCGCGATGTCGTTGATGCTCCTGCCCTCTGCCAGCATCTGGAAGATCTGGAACTCGCGCGCGGTCAGGCCGGCATGCGGCAGTGCGGCCTCTGGCCGCTGCACCTGGCGAATCAGTTTCTCGGCAATCTGAGGGGATACGACGGTTCCGCCTTGCGCGATCCTGCGAATGGCGCCGACCAGCTGGTCGGTTTCCGTGTTCTTGGTCAGGTAGCCGGCCGCGCCGGCGCGGATGGCCTGTACGGCGTACTGCGATTCCCTGTACATGCTCAGGACCAGGATGGGCAGGGCAGCGCGGCAGGCGCGAATCTGCTGGATCAGCGCGATCCCGTTTTTTCCGGGCATCGACATGTCGAGCAGCAGGATATCGGCGGTGGTCTTGCGCAGCCTGGCGAGCACATCGGTCCCGTCGACGGCTTCGTCCACGACGCACATCTCGGGCACGGTCGAGATGATCTGTTTCAGACCGTCGCGAATGATGGCGTGGTCGTCGGCAATCATGATCCGTATCATGACGTCAGCTGCCCCCCTGGCGGCGTGTAGGCGACAGGGATCTCGGCCTCGACGCGGGTTCCCCCCGCTTCCTGATTGCAGACTGTCAGCCGCCCTCCGAGCATCAATGCGCGTTCGCGCATGCCGAGCAGGCCAAGACTGCCGCGCGGCGTGGCCTGGGACGCATCGATGCCGCAGCCGTTGTCGGCAACGACGACGTGCAGCATCCCGGCCCGTTCATCGAGCGATACCGATACCGCTGTCGCATTGCCATGGCGGCGGGCATTGGTGAGCGCTTCCTGCACGATGCGGAAGACGCCTGTGCTGATCTCCGGCCCGAAGTCGCGCTCGCGCTGCGCTAGTTGCAGTGCGCAGCGCAAGCCGGTTCGCTCGGCAAAGGATTCGGCAAGCCATTCGATGGCCGAGCCCAGCCCCAGTTCATCCAGCACGGGAGGGCGCAGGTCGGCGGCGATGCGCTGCACCGATTCCACCGTAGAGTCCGCGATCTCCTTGAGCCTGCGCACGTGCTGCCGCCACGCGGTGTCCTCGGCGGCCGGCCGCTGTGTTTCAAGGAAGTTCAGGCCCAGCCGCAGCGCGGTCAGCGACTGCCCCAGTTCATCATGCAGTTCGCGCGAGATACGGGTTCGCTCGGCCTCCCGCACCGTTTGCAGGTGGGCGGACAGCTCGCGCAAGCGGGAACGGGATTCCAGCAACTCCTCCCGCGCCTGCCGGCCGCGGGCCGCCTCGGCGATATAGTCCAGCGAGAACGAGAGATCGCGCGACAAGGCCGCGGCGAGCCGGGCGATATCGGGGCTGAAGAAATCGGCATCCCGTGCGAACAGCAGGCAGTAGCCGACGGGCTTTCCGGACTGGGTCAGGGGCAGCGCGACAAAGCTGCCCATCCCCAGGGAGCGGGCCACGCGCGCCTGGGAGCCGAAGCGGCGTGGTCGCGCGATATCCCGGCACACATATGCGCGCGGCTCGGCGGGAAAAAGCCCGCCGAGCCCGTACCAGCCGGCCTCGGCGCCAGCCATGAACTGCTCTTGCAGCGCCTGCGTGCTGGCGTGGCAGGCTACCCCTGAAGTGGCATCCTCGGGCAGGCAGATCCATGCCAGCTGCAGTCCGCCGGCCTCGACCGCGATCCGGCAGACCCTCGAAAGCAACGCATCGGGCCGCCCGATCTGTGTGATGGCCTTGTTGATCCCGCTGCGCAGCGCATAGAGGCGGTTCAGCCGCGCCATATCGCGCTCGAAGCGCTTGCGGTCGCTAATGTCCCGCGAGATGCCGACGGTGCCGATGACGGCGCCGTCGGCGTCGCGGATGGGCGTCTTGATGGTGTCGAACCACCTTGGCACGCCATCCGCGGAGATGCGGCTTTCCTCGTAGCGGCTGCGTCGGCCGCTCGACACGACGGCCCGATCGGTGCGCATATACACCTGTGCCCACTCCGTTGACCAGACCTTGTCCGGCGTACGGCCCAGGATCTCGTGCTCCGGGTGGCCACATGCCGCCACGAAGGCCTCGTTGACGAGGATGTAGCGGGAGTTCTTGTCCTGCAGCCAGGCCTGATCGGGAATGTTGTTGAGTATGGTGCGCTGCAATTCCCCGTAGATGTCCACCATTTCTCCCGATCATGCGTCTTTGCGCGTCATGCAGGCGCGTTGCCCGCCAGGATGTCGCCGGGCAGTCTGAGCGACGCACTTGGTCAACCAAGTCTAGCCAATTTGGTCAGCCATCGTTGTTGGTGATTTCCCCAAGAATGGATGACCATATCCGGTATCCCCTACAATCGAGCCGCCCGCCACTTCAGAGCCGCCACATGTCGACGTCGAGTGCTTCCCCCATCGCGAGCGGTCCGCAACGCGGGGTAACGCCTGGGCCGCTTGCCGCAGCGGGTGTGGAAGATCGCATCTACGCGGCCATCAGCGCCGCGTTGCTCGGCGGCAAGCTGCGCCCCGGCATGCCGCTGCGCGAGCGCAGCCTGGCGGAGGCCTTCCACTGCACACGTGGCGCGGTGCGCAAAGTGCTGGCGCGCCTGGGCGCCGAAGGCAAGCTCGAGCTGGAGCCCAATCGCGGCGCCTACGTGCCGCGTCCATCGGTGGAGGACATCCGGCAGGTCTATTGCGCCCGCCGCGCTGTCGAGGCAGGTATCGTGGCGACGTTATGCGGCCGTCTCGACGACGCGCAGCTTGCCCGGTTGCTGCAACACGTAGAGGCGGAGGAGGCGGCGCTGCATGCGCATCGCCGCGAAGAATCGATCTGCCTTGCCGGTGGCTTCCATGCACTGCTCACCGAAATGGTTGGCAGCGCCGACCTGCTGGCGTTCGTGGGGCGGCTGCTCACCAGGACCGAACTCTACAAGGCGCTCTATGATCCTGCGGAATTCATCGAATGCGCGCCGACCGAGCATCGGGAGCTGGTCGAGGCGCTGCGAACCGGGGATGTGCAGGTCACCATCGACATGATGAGCGCGCATCTCGACGACATCGAAAGGCGCGTGGTGGAGCAGGCGCAGCGCGCAGAGGAAGTTCCCGACGTGAAGACGATCTTCGCCGGCGGCTAGGTGAATGTCTCTGCCAGGTTCTCGATGGCGCAGCAGAGCTCGGTGCTGAGACGCCGCCGTCGACCTGATTCGTTCATCGGTCCATGCAGCGGTGGACGGATGCGTGGCCTGAACGATCCTAAACCTGCTTGCGGGATGCCATGCTCGCAAGCAGTGGGGGCCACATCTTCCGCCGACCGCCCGCAAGGCATAGCCTCGTAACGGTCGAAGCAAGCAGTCGTCCGCCGTGGCGAAGCCAAGCTGGCTGCGGCGCCGCGCCAGCCTGGCAAGGCTGCGGGATTTCAGTATCGGCCGCCGAATCGGGTCTTGAAGCGGGCTGTGCCAACACTGCGTGTCCGCTGTACTGGGCCAGCAGTTCATCGTGATCGACCTCTTGCACGCCGCCGCCCCAACCTGGCAAGCCGACGATCAGCCGTCCGTCATCGCAGCGCCGCAGCAGCACGCACGGCCTGTTTCCGTCGAGCAAGAGGATGGCGGGCAGCGTGGTGTCGGATATCTCTTCGAGACTGCAATCCACCAGCCGCGTCGACAAGCCGAAATGTGCCGCTGCGACGCCCAGCAGCGGTAACGTCAGCTGCATGCCGTCCCCAGCGCCCATTTCCGCCAGGGCTGCGGACGACACCGGCCGTCGCAGGGCACGGTTCAACAATAGCAAGCAGCCCAGCAGCGGATCGTCTGACCCCGATCGCCGACCCGCCGCGCACGACATCCGATCACCCATGATTCCCCCGGTTTCACTGGTGTGATTCTTTGCTTCGAGCGTAGTGCAACGCGGCACGTGCGCCTATCGTGAAAACGGGCGATAGCAACCGCCCAAGGCTGAGTCACGATTGAAACGCCTGTCTGGATGGTCGACTTCATCTGCCGCTTGCTCGGCCCTGAAGAAAATCGACCAGCAGTTTCGCCGCTGAGCCGCCTGCGCAGCCGCCTCAATACGCCGTAAAGCGCCACGATTTGTTGATCGCCACGCCATTTCGCGCACCGGCAAAGCTCGCGGTATAAGTGCCGGCAGCGATGGGCTGCGTCGGCAGCAGGAACACCACGCCGCGATACAGGCTCGCGTCCGCGATAGCCGAAGCCACCGAGCCAGCCTTCGATTCGGCAGGCACCAGGATGCGAGCGGGCACGGCATCACCGCGTGGGCCCGTTAACGTGAAACTGGAAACCGTCAGCACGTCAGCCGGTTTTTCCACGTTCACCCGGAACATGATCGGCGTACCCGCGGTGGCCAGGTCGGGCGCCGGATTCGGGGTCTCGTCCGCGGGAATGAACAGGCCGTGCACGCTGGCATTGTTGGCGGGGTAGTGCGCGGCAGCGCCAGCAGGCAATTGCTGGCCGCCCCATTGCGCGAGGCCATAGCCACCTGTACCCGCCGCGGTCACCACGCCAAAGTTCGCCACGCAGTAGTTGTCACGCATGGCGAGGCCGATGGTCTCCTGATTGCTGGTGATCCCCTGCAAGTGATAAACCGAGTTCGCCAGCGCGGCAAGACAGCGGCCGATATCGCCGTTGTAGGCATTCTGCCCGACCCATTGCTGTTGCGCGCCGCCCACGGCAAGCACCTGGTGGTACGGATCGGGGCTGGTGAAGCCGGGATTCCCGGGGATCTCCGTATGGCTCATCACCGCGTTGAGTTTCATATACTCGAGATGGTTCTCGGCCGCGGCGTCGAGGGCCGGATCCTGGCGCAATGCCCCGACCCCCATTGCGACCCGCAGGGCGTTGAGCGCGTTGAAGAATTCGAAGCGCGGATCGGTTCGGAAGTACGTGGATCTATGCGCGATTCCGGCCGGAGCAGACGAAGTCATTTCCTTGCTGGCGGTCGGTTTGCGCGACAGGTTTGCGACGATGGTGGGAGGGGTGGCGCCAGCGCTGTCAATGCTGGCGCAAACCGCGACGACGACAGACGTCGCGGCGCATGCGAGGAGGCTCTTTCTCACGTTTTCCGGGTTGTTTTTGTCTGACCAAGGGAGCTCATGGTCCGCGTAGGACGTCTGCTGATCCGCTTCCGGAGGCTTAACGTGAAAGGATGAAGATTCGTGTACAGGAGCCCGCATGCCCGCGGGCGGAACGGCTGCGTTCGGGCTTATTCGTGCCCGAAACTAATGATTGCCCTGCGCCGGACTGAAGAAATAGGGCACCAGCGCTGCAGCCACCAGCACGGCCGCCGACAGGAAGATCGCGGCATACGTCGCGGGCTCGCCCCAACGCTGCAGATGGCCCATATTGGCGATCAGCCCATAGCCCCACGACGTCAGCGCGGAGCCCAGAAACACGAAGGTATTGAGCAATCCCAGCCCGCGCCCGCGTTTGGACGGCGGGATCAGGCTGCGGCCCTGCGCCATCACGAGCGGATGCAGCATGCCGATGGTCGAGAGCAGGGCCATCATCGCCACGCCGCTCACGACGCCGGAGGCGGGCCACAGCGTCAGCAGCACGCCACCGGACATCGACAGGACGGACCACGCGAGGATGGCGGTCTTGAGCGTGCTGCGCCGTACCAGGACGGGCAGCAGGAAAGCGGTGAGGAATCCGGCCACGCTCAGCAGCGTGAGCGCCACGCCGCGGGACCCCGAACTGAGCCCGTAGACATCGGCCAGATAAGGCCCGCTCCATGCATTGCGGAAGGCCGTGCCAGCGGACATGGCCACGCACAGCGGGATCAGCGTCCACAGCGGCACCAGCCCCAGCAGCCGGGCGCTTTGCGTGAGCATGGACGGCCACGAGGCGCTGCGCGCCTCTGCGTGGCCGGTGTCGCGCACGAAGCGCCAGACGCCCCACGCGGCGACGACCATGCCCAGTGCCGATACCGCCATCGACGGGCGCCAGCCCACCAGTTCGGTCGCCCACCCCAGCGGCGCGGTCGCGCACAAGGCACCGATCATCCCCATGGCGTTCGACTTGCTGACCACTTGCGTGTAGTCGCGCTCGGACAGCTGCTCCGAGGCGAAATGCAGCAGCCCCATGAATACCGGCGCGCACGCCAGCCCCAGCCCCACCTGCGCCAGCGTGGCCACTGCACCGTTGGGCGCCAGGACGAAGAGGATCGACGATACCGCGCCGATCGCCAGCATTCCGGCAGTGGGCCGGCCTACGCCATAGCGGTCGAAGGCGATGCCAACCGGGATCTGGGCCACGGCAAAGGCCAGGAAAAACGAAGAGGACAAAGCACCGTATCCGGCCGGGGACAGACCGAAATCGTGCTGCAGTTCCGGCGCCATGACCGCCAGGCAGGAACGGAAGAACTGGCTGAGCGCGAAGGCGAAGGTCAGGACGGCGATGCCGCGCAAAGCGTGCGTCGTGGCGGCAGCGGCGGGCAGGGCGGGGGATCCGGGAGGCGATCCGGGAAGCGGAGTGGGACTTGGGGTCACGGCGTCAGTGGCGCTATCTCTGCCGCGAGTGTAGAGCCTGCGCGTGTTGCGGGATCAACGCGTGGCCGATGTTCGCCCAGATTGCGTGGGCGCAGCCTGTGCCGGCGGGAGACTCCTTCTCCCGCGGCACAGGGTTGCCATCATGTCGAACGGGAATTATCCCGGCAGAGCGTCGTAGGTCAGCAGGAAGACCTGCTCGTCGCCCGCGCTGACGGGCAGCCAGACGATCTCCAGGTCCGGGAACGCCGCTTCGACATTGGCGTGCTCGTTGCCGATTTCCACCACCAGCACGCCGCCCGGGTTGAGGCGGGCCTTGGCGCCGGCAATGATGCGGCGCACGATGTCCATGCCATCGTCGCCGCCAGCCAGTGCAATGCGCGGCTCCGCCTGATACTCGGGCGGCAGCGCCTGCATCGAGGCTTCGTTGACGTACGGCGGATTGGTCAGGATCACGTCGTACGTGGCGCCAGGCGGCAGCGGTGCGTACAGGTCGCCCTCGAACAGGTGGATGCGGTCCTGCATCTTGTAGTCGGCCACGTTGCGGCGCGCCACGGCGAGCGCATCGGGCGAGATGTCGACGGTATCGATCTGCGCGTTGGGCCAGACGTGGGCGGCAATGATCGGCAGGCAGCCCGAACCCGCGCACAGTTCCAGCACGGGGCCGATCTTGGCGGTGTCGCCGATCCACGGCTCCAGTCCGTCCTGCAGCAGTTCGCCGATAAAGCTGCGCGGCACGATCACGCGCGAATCGACGTAAAAGCGCAGGCCGTGCATAAAGGCTTCATGCGTGATGTAGGCGGCCGGCACGCGTTCGGTGACGCGGCGGTCGATGACTTGCATGACCGCGTCGATTTCCTCGGGCAGCAGGCGCGCGTCGAGGAACGGGTCGAGCGTGTCGAGCGGCAGGTTCAGCGTGTGAAGCACCAGGTAGGCGGCTTCGTCATAGGCGTTGGCGCTGCCGTGGCCGAACGAAAGACGCGCGGCCGTGAAGCGCGACACCGCCAGGCGCAGCAGGTCGCGCACGGTGCGCAGCGGGGAGGGAGTTGCCATGGTCGTGGATCCTGTGTCGAGAAGGGTGCGATCGGCAGGCGATCAGGCAATGAGCCGTTCCAGCACGCCACGGTAGACGTTTTTGAGCGGCTCGATAAAGCGGACTTCGACGTTCTCGTCGATCTTGTGGATGGTCGCGTTGGGCGGGCCGAACTCGATCACCTGCGGGCAGATCTTGGCGATGAAGCGGCCATCGGAGGTGCCGCCCGTGGTCGACAGTTCGGTCTTGACGCCGGTCTCGGCCTCGATGGCGGCCGAGAGCGCGTCGGACAGCTCGCCGCGCGGCGTCAGGAAGGGCTCGCCGCCGAGCGTCCAGTTCAGCGAATACTCGAGCTTGTGCTGGTCCAGGATCGCATGCACGCGCGACTTCAGGCCTTCCGGCGTGCTCGCGGTCGAGAAGCGGAAGTTGAAGTCGATCGTGACATGGCCCGGAATCACGTTGGTCGCGCCGGTGCCGCCGTGGATGTTCGACATCTGCCAGCTCGTCGGCGGAAAGTATTCATTGCCCTGGTCCCATACTTGCGCGGCCAGTTCGGCCAGCGCGGGGGCGGCTTCGTGGATCGGGTTGCGGCCCAGGTGCGGGTAGGCGATATGGCACTGCACGCCCCTGACGACCAGCTTGCCCGACAGCGAGCCGCGGCGGCCGTTCTTGACCATGTCGCCCAGCGTGTCGACCGATGTCGGTTCGCCGATCACGCAGTAGTCCAGTCGTTCGCCGCGTGCCTTCAGGGCCTCGACCACCTTGATGGTGCCGTCATGCGCCGGCCCTTCTTCATCGCTGGTGATCAGGAAGGCGATGGTGCCGGCATGGTCCGGATGCGCCTTGACGAATTCCTCGACCGCGACGACAAAGCCGGCGATCGATGTCTTCATGTCGGCGGCACCGCGGCCGAACAGGCGGCCGTCACGGTGCGTCGGCTCGAACGGGTCGGAGTTCCACTGTTCGAGCGGACCGGTCGGCACGACGTCGGTATGGCCGGCGAAGGCCAGCAGCTTGCCGTCCTTGCCTTGCGTGCCGCGCTTGACGGCCCACAAGTTGGTCACGCGGAAATCGTCGGGACCGCTGACGAGCGCTTCGCAGGCGAAGCCGAGCGCCTTCAGGCGGGTTTCCAGCACGGCCTGGCAGCCTTCGTCGGCGGGCGTGACGGAGCGGCGGCGGATCAGGTCTTCGGTGAGGGCAAGGGTGGCGGTCATGGCAGGGCGAAGAAATTCAGAACTGGCTGGCGTACTGGTCGGCGGAAAAACCCACGCTGACCTTGCCGTCGTGCGCAAGCACCGGGCGCTTGATCAGCGACGGGCTTTGCTGCATCAGCGCGATGGCGCCGGCTTCATTTTCGGCGCGGACCTTGTCGGCGTCCGATAGCGCGCGCCAGGTTGTGCCCTTGCGATTGAGCAGGGTCGACAGCGGCACATGTTTCAGCCAGCCGCGCAGCATGGCTTCATCGACGCCTTGCTTCTTGAAATCGTGGAAGGTGTAGGCGACGCCGTTGGCGTCCAGCCAGGTGCGGGCCTTCTTGACGGTGTCGCAATTCGGGATGCCGTAGAGCAGGACGGTCATGGCGGGTGAGAATTCGTGCTGATGTTCAGCGGAAAAGCAGGTTCAGGGCAATCACCAGGCCGCCAAGGCCAAGCGCCACGCCGGCCATTGCCACCGTCGTCATCAGGCGCAGTCGGCGGTCCAGCCGCGCGGCTTCCTTGCGCAAGGCGTCGATGGTGATGGCGTGCTGCTCGGCGAGCAGCTTGACTGCCTCGGCCTGCTGCACGGCGGCGGCCTCCAGTTCCGCGATGCGTGCGGCCGGGTCTCGTGTTTCCGGCGCGGCGCCATCGGTGCCGTCATCCTTGCGCCGGCCCTTCTTGATCTTGTCGATGGTCTTGTTGGCCTGTTCGAGGATCGTGGGCAGGAGGGAGAGCACGGTGCTGACGGTGGTGGGATCCAGGGCCATGAGTCGCTTGCGGAGGGAGGGCACGTCGCGGGCGGTGTGGCGGGGTGATGCGGGGAGGGCCCGGCCAGCCGCCGCGCGCATGGCGCAGCGCCGGGCCGGGCCAGCCGCGGGCGATCAGTCGCCGCGCAGCAGGTCGTTCAGGCTGGTCTTGGCGCGGGTCTGCGCGTCCACCTTCTTGACGATCACGGCGCAGTACAGGCTGTACTTGCCGTCCTTGGACGGCAGGTTGCCCGCCACCACGACCGAGCCGGCCGGCACGCGGCCATAGTGGATCTCGCCGGTTTCGCGGTCATAGATCTTGGTCGACTGGCCCAGGTACACGCCCATCGAGATGACCGAGTTCTCTTCGACAATCACGCCTTCCACGACTTCCGAGCGGGCGCCGATAAAGCAGTTGTCTTCGATGATGACCGGGTTGGCCTGCAGCGGCTCCAGCACGCCACCGATGCCCACGCCGCCCGACAGGTGGACGTTCTTGCCGATCTGCGCGCACGAACCGACGGTGGCCCAGGTGTCGACCATGGTGCCTTCATCGACATAGGCGCCGATGTTCACGTACGACGGCATCAGCACGGCGTTCTTGGCGATGAACGAGCCGCGGCGCGCCACGGCGGGCGGCACCACGCGGAAGCCGGCCTTGGCGAAGTCGTCGCCGCTCCAGTTGGCGAACTTGGTCGGGACCTTGTCGTAGAACTGGGCAAAGCCGCCGGCGCTCATCGGCGCGTTGTCTTCCAGGCGGAACGACAGCAGCACGGCCTTCTTGACCCACTGGTTGACGATCCAGTCCTTGCCTTGCTTCTCGGCCACGCGCAGGGTGCCGGCGTCGAGCTGGCCGATCACATTGGCGACGGCCTCGCGGATATCGGCGGGGGCGGACTTCGGCGACAGGCTGGTGCGGTCTTCCCAGGCCTGGTCGATCAGGGCTTGCAGAGCTTGCGTCATTTGGGTTTCTTCAGTGGTTGTTTGGAAAAGGCGCGGCGGTCGGGCCGCGCCACGGTATGCGTTGGATCCCGACGGATCAGCCCAGCGACTTGCAGAATTCCACAATCCGCCGCGCGCCTTCCAGGCATTCCTCGGGCGTGGCCACCAACGCCATGCGCACGCGGTTCGCGCCGGGGTTGATGCCATCGGCTGCGCGCGCCAGGTAGCTGCCGGGCAGCACGGTGACGTTCTGCGCCGCCAGCAGTTGCGCGGCGAACTCGACATCGTTCAGTCCGGTGCGCGACACATCGGCCCACAGGTAGAAGCCGGCATCGGGAAGCGCCACGTCCAGCACCTCGGCCAGCATCGGCGTGACCTCGCTGAACTTGCGCACATAGGCGGCGCGGTTCTCGCGCACGTGGGCCTCGTCGTTCCAGGCGGCAATGCTGGCGGTCTGAACGGCCGGGTTCATCGCCCCGCCGTGGTAGGTACGGTATAGCAGGAATTTCTTCAGCAGGGCGGCGTCGCCGGCGACGAAGCCGGAGCGCAGGCCCGGCACATTCGAGCGCTTGGACAGGCTCGAGAACATCACCAGCCGATCAAAACCGCGGCCCAGCTTGTGCGCGGCCTCCAGCGCACCGAGCGGTGCGCGGCTCTCGTCGAAGTAGATTTCCGAGTAGCACTCGTCCGACGCAATCACGAAGCCGTACTTGTCCGACAGCGCGAACAGCTGCTTCCAGTCTTCGAGCGACAGCACCGCGCCGGTCGGGTTGCCGGGCGAGCAGACGAACAGCAATTGCACCTTCTGCCAGACTTCGTCGGCAATGCGGTCGAACGCCGGGGCAAAGTTGCGCGCCGGGTCGCTGTTCGCGAACACCGGCGTGGCGCCGGCCAGCAGCGCAGCGCCTTCGTAGATCTGGTAGAACGGGTTCGGGCACAGCACCAGCGCGCCGGGGCGCGTGCCGTCGACCACGGTTTGTGCGAACGCGAACAGCGCTTCGCGGGAGCCGGTCACGGGCAGCACCTCGGTCGAGGCGTTGACCTTCGGCAGCCCATAGCGGCGTTCCAGCCAGCTGGCGATGCACTGTCGTAGTGCATCGGAACCAGCCGTTGTGGGATAATTCGCCAGCCCGGCCAGCGACTCGGCCAGCGCCTGCTTGATGAATTCGGGCGTCGGGTGCTTGGGCTCGCCAATGCCGAAGCTGATCGCCGGCTTGTCGGCCGGCTTCACTTCCGCGAAGAGCACCCGCAGTTTCTCGAAAGGGTAGGGCTGGAGCAGGTCGAGGCGCGGATTCACGTTCTGGATGGGGCCGGTTGAAACGCAGCATTATAAGGGAACGGCGCCCTTTCCCGTGCGATGGCGCGGCCCGCGCCGCGCATGCGGTGTGCGGATGCCGGGCATCACCGGCATGTGATGCCGGCGGCGGATGTACCGCGTTTCCCCGGCAAGCCGGCCCCTAGCCATTTCCAAATGACCAACAAGAATATTGCGGCGCAACATGGGGCCGCCGACCGCCATGCGGTCAAGTCCTCGCTTTCCATCCTGATCGGTGCCTCGGTTTGGGGCATTGCCTGGTTCCCGTATCGCCTGCTGGCGGGCTGGGGCCTGGGTGGCATGAGCGCCGCGGCGCTGGTGAGCTGTGCGGCCGCGCTCCTGTCGCTGCTGGCCTTTCGCAGGCAGCTGCGTGGCATGCGCGCATCGTGGCTGTTCGTGGCGATCGGCCTGGCCGCGGGCGTGACCAATGCGGGCTTTGTCTGGGGCAGCGTGAACGGGCACGTCATGCGCGTGCTGCTGCTGTTCTACCTGACTCCGGTCTGGACGGCGTTGTTCGCGCGCATGTTCCTGGGCGAACGGCTCTCGGCCGGCGGCCTGGCGCTGATTGCGCTGGCGCTGTCGGGCGCCGGCCTGATGCTGTGGACGCCCGAGGTCGGCGTGCCGCTGCCGGGCAGTGCCGCCGAATGGTCCGGGCTGGTCGGCGGCATGGGCTTCGCCGTCAACAACGTGCTGTCGCGGCGCGCCGGGCAGCGCTTTCCCGATATGGACGCGCGCCTGCGCACGGTGGTGGTCTACCTGGGCTGTACCGCCGTCGGCGTGCCGTGCGCGCTGCTGCTCGATGGCCCCTCCGCGATCATCGTCCTGGGAGCAGGCGGCGCCGTGCTGGCCCTGGTGGCGGCGCTGGCCGCGGTGCTGGTGCTCAGCAATTCGGTGGTCCAGTACGGCCTGCAGCGCCTGCCGGCCAATCGCGTATCGCTGCTGATGCTGTTCGAGATCGTGGTGGCGGCCGTGTCGTCGTGGTGGCTGGCGACCGAGACGCTGAGCTGGAAGGAGTCCGCGGGCGGCCTTTGCATCGTGGCCGCCGGGGCGCTGTCGGGGCTGGTGCATCGGAGCCGGCGCGCAACCGAAGCCGTGGCGTCCGGGGCCGAAGCGGCCGCCTGAGCGGCGCAAACGGCGTTCCGGGTCAGTGCAGCATGACCCGGCTCACGACGGCGACGAGCGGCTTGCGCACCGCCCGCTCCAGCGTGCTGTGCAGATGCAGCGGCCGCAGCAGCATCTTCACGGTCATTTCGACGGGCAGGTGGCGCCGGACCACGGCACTGACGCGCGAGTTGAGTGCTTTCACCTCATGTTCCGGGATGTCTTCCTGTCCGCGCTCCATGCGCAGGACATTGCGCAGCGCGATGGCCGCATCCTCGTTCTTGATTTCCAGCAGCCGGCGCGCCAGGGCGCCCAGCACCCTGGCGCGGCCCAGCCCTTCGGACTCGGCAAAGTGGTTGAAAAAGCGATAGAAGTGCTTGTAATGCCGCACCTCGTCATCGGCAATGCGCCGCGTCAGGGCGCGTAGCACCGGTTCGTCGCTGGCCTGTTCCAGGGCGCGGTAGTAGGCTGCCGTGCCGGTCTCCACGACGCAGCGGGCCGCCATTTCCAGCGCCTCGGTCGGCTCGAACTGGTCGATCGAGCAAGTCTGGCTGTACTCCGCGAAAAAGCGCCGGTAGCCGCGTTCCCAGTCGAATTCCGGCCAGACATGCTCGACATAGCGGCGCAGCGCCAGGCCGTGCTGCAGTTCCTCGGCTTCCCAGTGGTGGGACAGCCAGCCGGCCGCTTCAGGCGCTCCGGCGTAGTAGACCGCGAGGTTGCCGGCGTAGGTGTCGGACCCGCTCTCGATGAACGACGCCGATACCAGCAGGTAGAACAGGTCGCGGTTTCCGCGCACGCGTTCGGACTCGATGGCCCGGTAATCAATCTCGCTGACAGACCACGGCAGGGTTGCCGCTGACGGCTGGGTCATGCTGGATCCTCCGCAAATGGCCGGTGCCGCCCTGATTGTCACCCGGAGGGCATCCGGCGTCACGCTGGCATATCAGAGAGACTGGCATTTACCCTAGTTAGTTTCCCGGTTATTGCCTAACTATTCCGACACGCGAGGCGCCGGCCCCTCCCAAAAGTGCTTGCAAAAACGCCTGTAAATGGCTGTGAGCAAAGGGAAACCGGGCGCCAAAAATGCCGTGGAACCCACTGCCGGAGCGGCCGGAACGCCGGGTTGCGATGGTATGATTACCGCCAATTCTCGGGCACGGGGGGCGAGAAGGGACGCTGGCGGCACGCCGCGCGTCCGCCCGTCCGCGTGCGCCGCTCATTCCTGAACGCTCTAATGCTGCGCGCGCTGCCATCAGCGCCGATACCACACGACAACCGTGCGACTATCTTCGATCAAGCTGGCGGGCTTCAAATCATTCGTCGATCCGACCAATTTCCAGGTGCCCGGCCAGCTGGTCGGGATCGTAGGTCCCAACGGCTGCGGCAAATCCAACATCATCGACGCGGTCCGCTGGGTGCTGGGCGAATCACGCGCGTCCGAGCTGCGTGGCGAATCCATGCAGGACGTCATCTTCAACGGTTCCACGGCCCGCAAGCAGGCGGGGCGGGCCAGCGTCGAACTGGTCTTCGACAATGCCGAGGGCCGCGCCGCCGGCCAGTGGAGCCAATACGCCGAAGTGGCGGTCAAGCGCGTGCTGACGCGCGATGGCACCTCGTCCTATTACATCAACAACCAGCCGGTACGCCGCCGCGATATCCAGGACATCTTCCTGGGCACGGGCCTTGGGCCGCGCGCCTACGCGATCATCGGCCAGGGCATGATCTCGCGCATCATCGAGGCCAAGCCCGATGACATGCGGATCTTCCTCGAAGAGGCCGCGGGCGTATCCAAGTACAAGGAACGCCGCCGCGAAACCGAGAACCGCCTGTCCGACACGCGCGAGAACCTGACGCGCGTCGAAGACATCCTGCGCGAGCTCGGAACCAACCTCGAGAAGCTTGAAGGACAGGCCGAAGTCGCGCAGCGTTTCAAGACGCTGCAGGCCGACGGCGAAGAAAAGCAGCAGCTGCTGTGGCTGCTGCGCAAGCGCGAGGCGCAGGTCGAGCAGGAACGCCACCAGCGCGCCATCGAACAGGCCCAGATCGACCTCGAAGCCCAGACCGCGCAACTGCGCCACGTCGAAGCCGACCTCGAGACCATGCGGGTCGCGCACTACGCGGCCTCCGACGGCATGCACGCAGCGCAGGGCGCGCTGTACGAGGCCAATGCCGAAGTCAGCAAGCTGGAAGCCGAGATCCGCTACGTGGTGGAATCGCGCAACCGCGTGCAGGCCCAGATCGCGGCACTGACCACGCAGCGCGAGCAATGGCAGGGCAAGTCGGAGCAGGCCAGCGACGAACTCGCGCAGGCCGAGGAAAACCTCGCCGTGGCCGAAGGCCGCACCGTCGAAGCGCAGGAAGCGGTGGCCCAGAAGACCGATGAGCTGCCGACGCTGGAAGCGCAGTGGCGCGACGCGCAGCAACTGCTCAACGAGCAGCGCTCCGGCATCATGCAGGCCGAACAGGCGCTCAAGCTCGAAGCCGCGCAGCAGCGCAGCGCCGACCAGATGCTGCAGCAGCTCGAACAACGCCGCGAACGCTTGTCGGGCGAGGAAAAGGGACTCGATCGTCCGGACGAGGCGCGGCTGGAAGAGGCACGTGCCGAACTGGCCGAACAGGAAGCCGTGCTGGAGGAAGCGCAGGCTATCCTGGCCGATGCCGAGGACAGCGTACCGCGCCTCGACGGTGAGCGCCGTGCCGCGCAGGAGCGCGTGCAGAGCGAAGCCGCGGCGATCGCTGCGCTGGAGGCGCGCCTGTCCGCGCTGAAGCAGCTGCAGGAAAACGTGCAGACCGACGGCAAGGTGCAGCCGTGGCTGGCCAGGCATGGCCTGGCGGAATTGCCGCGCCTGTGGAAAAAAGTCCATATCGAGCCGGGTTGGGAAAGCGCGCTGGAATCGGTGCTGCGCGAAAAGCTCGCCGCGCTCGAGGTATCGAACCTGGACTGGGTCAAGGCCTTCCTGTCGGATGCGCCGCCCGCCAAGCTGGCGTTCTATTCGCCGCCGCCGGCTGCCCGTCCGATCGAAACGCCAGCAGGCCTGCGTCCCCTGATGTCGCTGGTGCAGATCACCGAGCCCGGCATCCGCGCGGTGATGCAGGACTGGCTGGCCGATATCTACACGGCCACGGACATGGCGCAGGCGCTGGCCGCGCGCAACACGCTGCCCGACGGCGCGTCGTTCGTGGTGGCCGAAGGACACCTGATTGGCCGCAACGCCATCCAGATCTATGCAGCCGATTCCGAGCAGGCCGGCATGCTGGCCCGCGAGCAGGAAATCGAGAACTTGCAGAAGCAGGCCCGCGCCCAGGTGCTGCTCTCGGACGAGGCCAAGAGCCAGGCCGTGCGTGCCGAAGCGGCCTATACGCAGGCCAGCCAGGCCCTGGCCGAGGCGCGCTCGCGCGGCGAGCAGGCCACGCGTCGCGCGCACGCGCTGCAGATGGACGTGCTCAAGCTGTCGCAGGCAATGGAGCGCTACGCCGCGCGCAGTGGCCAGATCCGCGAGGAACTGGCCGAGATCGGCGCGCAGATCGACGAGCAGCGCGCCATCCGGGCTGAGTCCGAAGCAAGCTTCGAGCAGCACGATGCCGCGCTGGCCGAGATGCAGGCCACGCATGAAGACCAGCAGATGGCGTTCGAAGCGCTGGACAGCAAGCTGTCGTCGGCGCGCCACCAGCTGCGCGACCTCGAGCGCGCGGCGCAAGAGGCGGTCTTTGGCGAGCGCAACCTGGCCAGCCGCATCGAAGAGCTGCACCGCAATATCCAGGTGGCCAGCGACCAGGCCGAGCGCATCGCCGAATCGCTCGAGAACGCACGCGCGGAACTCGAAACGATCAACGAGCAGACCGCCCACACCGGCCTGCAGGACGCGCTGGAACGCCGCGCCGAGAAGGAAGAAAAGCTCGGCGCCGCCCGCATCGAGCTGGATGCGCTGACCGCGCAGTTGCGCCAGCACGACGAACAGCGCCTGGCCGCCGAGCGCAGCCTGCAGCCGCTGCGCGACCGCATCACCGAATCCCAGCTCAAGGAGCAGGCCGCGCGCCTGAACCAGGAGCAGTACAGCGAGCAACTGGCCGGGGCCCAGGTCGACGAGGTGGCGCTGGCCGACAAGCTGACCACGGACCTCAAGCCGTCCTATCTGCAGGGCGAAGTCACGCGCATCAACAATGCCATCAACGCGCTGGGCCCGGTCAACATGGCCGCGCTCGACGAACTGTCCGCGGCGCGCGAACGCAAGACCTTCCTCGACGCGCAGTCGGCCGACCTGAACGATGCGATCACCACGCTGGAAGACGCCATCGCCAAGATCGACCAGGAAACCCGCGCGCTGCTGCAAGGCACCTTCGACCAGGTCAACCACCATTTCGGCGAGCTGTTCCCGTCGCTGTTCGGTGGCGGCCAGGCACGCCTGATCATGACCGGCGAGGAAATCCTCGATGCCGGCGTGCAGGTGATGGCGCAGCCGCCGGGCAAGAAGAACTCAACCATTCATTTGTTGTCGGGCGGCGAAAAGGCGCTGACCGCGATTGCGCTGGTGTTTGCCATGTTCCAGCTCAATCCGGCCCCGTTCTGCCTGCTGGACGAGGTGGACGCCCCGCTCGATGACGCCAATACGGAGCGCTACGCCAATATGGTGGCCCGCATGTCGGACAAGACGCAGTTCGTCTTCATTTCGCACAACAAGATCGCCATGGAAATGGCGCACCAGCTGATCGGCGTGACCATGCAGGAGCAGGGCGTGTCGCGCATCGTGGCGGTGGATATGGATGCGGCGGTGTCTATGGCGGAGGCAGCATGAGCATCAACATGGATTTGCAGACCTCGCTGATCGTCGCCGGTCTTGTTTTCCTGGCGCTGCTGTTTGGCTACAACCAGTGGCAGATCCGCAAGGCGCGCCGCCCGCGCGAGCTGCGCCCCGAGGATGACCTGCCGCCGATGCGCGAGCCTGTGGTGGGCGAGTCCACCGCGCCGGAGGTGGCTGCCAAGCTGCATGAGGCCCCTGCACCGGAGCATGTCGAGCGGCGCGAGCCGACGCTGACGCCGGCCGCGCGCCCGGCGCCGCATGAGGTGGCGGCGGTGGCCGCTGCCGCCGCGGCTGGTTCGGCGGACGCCGATGAAGCCGTAGCCGACGAGGTGGCACTGGCAGCCGCGCCGGCCGCCTCTGTCGCCGCCGAAGCCGAACCTGAAGAGAAAGCCGAGAACCAGGCGCAAGCAAAGGCAGAGCCGCCGCCCAGGGTGGCTGAGCCCGTAGTGTCCGACGGCCAGCCGCAGCCGGCCACGATCGATCCGCTGATTGACTGCATCGTGCCGCTGCACCTGGAGCGCAAGGCTTCGGGCGACCGCATCCTGCCGCTGACCGGCCGGCTGCGCCGCGCCGGGACCAAGCAGATCCATATCGAGGGCCTGCGCGAGGAAGCCAATGCCTGGGAGCCGGTGACCGCCGGCCACCAGTATGAGGACCTGCAGGTGGCCGTTCAGCTGGCCAGCCGCAGCGGCCCGCTCAATGCGCTGGAGTTCTCCGAATTCGTGAACGCGGTCGAAGCACTGGCCGAATCGCTGGATGCCTCGGCCGACCTGCCCGACATGGGCGAGACCGTCGCCAACGCGCGCGAACTTGACGGGTTCGCCGCAAGTTGCGACGTGCAGCTTGGCGTCAACGTGATCTCGGACGGCGCGCCGTGGTCGGCTGCCTACGTGCAGAGCGTGGCGACACAGGACGGCCTGGTGCTGTCGCGCGACGGTACGCGCTTCATCCGCTACGTGGCCAATGCCGAAGGCGTGCAGCGCACGCTGTTCGCGCTCCAGTTCGGCGACACGAACTTCCTGCGCGATGACCTGACCGTCAAGGGCGGTGGCCAGATCACGCTGCTGCTCGACGTACCGCAAGCGGACCAGGGCGGCAAGCCGTTCAAGACGGTCTGCGAATACGGCTACTCGCTGGCCCAGCGCATGGGCGCGCAACTGGTCGACGACAATATGCGGCCGCTGACCGAAGCCTCGTTCGTCGCGATCTTCAACCAGCTCGAGGCCCTCTACCAGAAGCTGGAGGCACGCGGCATGCCCGCCGGTTCGCCGGTTGCGGTACGGCTGTTCAGCGTCTAGCCGGAGCCTGTCATGAACGCAACCCATCGCGGCGCGCAGGCAGATGCCTCCGCGCCGGCCGGCGGCTTGTCGCCCGCAGCCGCCCCTGAACGCGTGCAATGGCTGCGCGAGGAACTGGATCGCCACAACTACCAGTATTACGTACTGGATGCCCCGACCATCCCGGATGCCGCGTACGACGCGCTGTTTTCCGAACTGCAGGCGCTTGAAGCCGAGCACCCCGAACTGCTGACGCCGGACTCGCCGACGCAGCGCGTGGGCGGCGCACCGCTATCGGCCTTCGATACGGTGCGCCACCGCGTGCCGATGCTGTCGCTCAACAACGGTTTTTCCGAAGAAGACGTGATCGGCTTTGACCGTCGCTGCGCACAGGGGCTTGGACGCAGCGCGGCGGGCGGCGCGCAGGATTTGTTCAGCGCCGCGGAAGCCGTCGAGTACGCGAGCGAGCTGAAGTTCGACGGCCTGGCGATGTCGCTGCGCTACGAGGACGGCCGGCTGGTACAGGCGGCAACGCGCGGCGACGGCGAGACCGGCGAAGACGTGACGGTGAACGTGCGTACCATCAAGGCGATTCCGCTGAAGCTGCGTGGCGCGGCGCCGCCGGTGCTTGAAGTGCGCGGCGAGGTCTTCATGTACCGGCGCGATTTCGACAAGCTCAATGCACGGCAGGCCGAGGCCGGCGAGAAGACCTTCGTGAACCCGCGCAATGCCGCCGCTGGCAGCCTGCGCCAGCTGGATCCGCGTATTACCGCCAGGCGTCCGCTGTCGTTCTTCGCCTATGGGCTTGGAGAATTGCAGGGCATGGAACGTCCTGCCACGCACAGCGCCATGCTCGACGGCTTTGCCGCCATGGGGCTGCCGGTCTGCAAGGAGCGCGCGGTGGTGAGGGGCGCGCAGGGCCTGCTGGATTTCTACCGCAAGGTGGGCGAGAAGCGCGACCAGCTTCCGTACGACATCGATGGCGTGGTCTACAAGGTCAACGCGCTGGCCGAGCAGGAGCAGCTCGGCTTCGTGTCGCGCGCGCCGCGCTTTGCGCTGGCGCACAAGTTCCCGGCGCAGGAAATGACCACCGTGGTCGAGGACATCGAAGTGCAGGTCGGCCGCACCGGTGCCATTACGCCGGTAGCGCGCCTGCAACCGGTGTTCGTCGGCGGCGTGACGGTGACCAATGCCACGCTGCACAACGAGGACGAGGTGCGGCGCAAGGACGTGCATATCGGCGATACCGTGATCGTGCGCCGTGCCGGCGACGTGATTCCCGAAGTGGTCGCCGTGGTGCTGGAGCGGCGCCCCGACGACGCACGCGCCTTCGTCATGCCGACCACCTGCCCGGTATGTGGTTCGCATATCGAGCGCCTGGAGGACGAGGCCATCGCACGCTGCACGGGCGGCCTGATCTGCGCCGCGCAGCGCAAGCAGGCGCTGCTGCATTTCGCGCAACGCCGCGCCATGGATATCGAAGGGCTGGGCGACAAGGTGGTGGAGCAGGTGGTGGACCAGGGCATTGTCCACACGCCGGCGGATCTCTACAAGCTAGGCGTGGCCAAGCTGGCAGCGCTGGACCGCATGGCCGACAAATCGGCCGGCAACCTGGTGGCGGCCATTGACGCGTCGCGCAGCACGACGTTCAACCGGTTTATCTTTGCGCTGGGTATCCGGCATGTTGGCGAGGCCACGGCCAAGGACCTGGCGCGCCATTTCGGCAAGCTGGACGCGCTCATGGCGGCTGACGAGGCCGCGCTGCTCGAGGTCAATGACGTGGGGCCCGTGGTGGCGCAGTCGATCGTCAACTTCTTCGGCGAGCCGCACAACGTGGAGGTCATCGAGCAGTTGCGCGCGGCGGGCGTACACTGGGCCGAAAGCGAGCCTGCCGCCAGGGCGCCGGCGCCGCTGGCCGGCAAGACTTTCGTGCTGACCGGCACCTTGCCGACGCTTTCGCGCGAGGCCGCAAAGGAAATGCTGGAAGCCGCCGGGGCCAAGGTGGCCGGGTCGGTATCGAAAAAGACTGACTACGTGGTGGCAGGCGCCGAGGCTGGCAGCAAGCTCGACAAGGCCGAAGCCCTCGGCGTGCCGGTGCTCGATGAGGCCGGCATGCTGGCGCTACTGGAATCGGTCGGGGCAGGGCAACCGGGGGAACAGGCATGATCCGAGAGATTCTCAAGATGGGCGACGCGCGCCTGCTGCAGGTGGCGCGGCCGGTGGAGCGCTTCAATACGCCGGAACTGCGCGCGCTGATCGAAGACATGTTCGACACCATGGACCATGCCAATGGCGCGGGCCTGGCGGCGCCGCAGATCGGCGTGGACCTGCAGGTGGTGATCTTCGGCTTCGACCGCAATCCGCGCTATCCCGACGCGCCTCAGGTGCCCAAGACCGTGCTGATCAACCCGGTGCTCGAGATGCTGTCCGACGAAATGGAAGACGGCTGGGAAGGGTGCCTGTCGGTGCCGGGGCTGCGCGGCGTGGTGCCCCGCCACACGCGGCTGAAGTACAGCGGCTATGACCTGCGGGGTGAGCGTATCGAACGCGTCGCCGAGGACTTTCACGCGCGCGTGGTGCAGCATGAATGCGACCACCTGCAAGGCATCCTGTACCCGATGCGCGTCCGCGATTTCACGCGTTTCGGTTTTACCGAGGTGCTGTTTCCCAACTTGCCGCCGAACAGCGACGATTGACGGGGTGTGACACCAATGCAAACGGGGCGCCATCTGGCGCCCCGTTTGCATTGGTGCCTGCCGGCGATGCGAGCGCGCCGGCAGTGATGCCATACCTCAGAATTTCTCGAACGGCCCGAGGAAGCGCCATTGCCCCGGCGGCAGGTCGCCCAGCACGATGCGGCCCATGCGCACGCGCTTGAGGCCCACCACCTCCAGCCCCACCTGTTCGCACATGCGGCGAATCTGGCGTTTGCGGCCTTCACGCAGCACGAAGCGCAATTGCTCTTCGTTCTGCCAGCTCACCTTCGCCGGTTTGAGGATCACGCCGTCGAGCGACAGGCCGTGGCGCAGCAGTTCGAGCTGGTCTTCCGGGAAGACTTCGCTGACCTTGCGGTCGACCACGCCTTCGGGCGAGTGCCATTGCACGCGCACCAGGTATTCCTTCTCGACGTTCGAGTCCTCGCCGATCAGGGCGCGGGCCACGCGGCCATCCTGCGTCAGGACCAGCAGGCCGGTCGAGTCGATATCGAGGCGGCCGGCCGGCGCCAGGCTCTTGCGTTGCCACGGCGCAAAGCGCTTGCGCGTTGGGTCTTCCGACCACTGGTTCTCTTCGGTGAAGAGCACGGCGGCGGGCTCGTAGCCATCTTCGGCCTGGCCGGAGACAAAGCCCATCGGCTTGTGTAGCAGCACCGTGACGCGTTCGCCTTGCTCGGAGCGGGCGGACTGATGGATCTCGATGCTGGCATCAGCCCGCACGCGCGAGCCGAGTTCGGTCACGGGCTTGCCGTCGACCAGCACCCAGCCGCGCGGGATCCATTCGTCGGCTTCGCGACGCGAGCACAGGCCCAGTTCGGACATGCGCTTGGACAGGCGCACCAGGCCGTCATCGTGGCTGGACTCATGCGCGTCGGCGTCGGCGTGGGACGGCTTGTCGGCGCGAGGCGGCCGCGCGCGGTCGGCGGTGTCGCTGAAGCGGCGCGCCGGCGCATCGCTCTCGCGGCGCGGGCGTGGCGGCCGGTTGTCATCGCTGAAACGGCGCGGGCGTGCGTCGTCATTGCCGAAACGGCGCGGGGCTTCACCGCCTTCGCGGCGCGGCGGGCGGTTGTCGTCGCTGAAACGGCGCGGGCGTGCGTCGTCATTGCCGAAACGGCGCGGGGCTTCACCGCCTTCGCGACGCGGCGGCCGGTTGTCGTCGCTGAACCGGCGCGGGCGTGCGTCGTCATTGCCGAAACGGCGCGGGGCTTCACCGCCTTCGCGACGCGGCGGCCGGTTGTCATCGCTGAAACGACGCGGTCGTGAGTCGTCATTGCCAAAGCGACGGGGCGCGTCACCACCCTCGCGGCGCGGTGGGCGGTTGTCGTCGCTGAACCGGCGCGGGCGTACATCGTCATTGCCAAAGCGGCGCGGTGCATCACCGCCTTCACGGCGCGGCGGGCGGTTGTCATCGCTGAACCGGCGCGGGCGCGAATCGTCATTGCCGAAGCGGCGCGGTGCGTCACCATCCTCGCGACGCGGCGGGCGGTTGTCATCGCTGAACCGGCGCGGGCGCGAATCGTCATTGCCGAAGCGGCGGGGCGCATCACCACCCTCGCGACGCGGCGGGCGGTTGTCATCGCTGAACCGGCGCGGGCGAGCGTCGTCATTGCCGAAGCGGCGGGGCGCATCACCACCCTCGCGACGCGGCGGGCGGTTGTCGTCGCTGAAACGGCGCGGGCGGGCGTCGTCATTGCCGAAGCGACGCGGGGCTTCACTGCCCTCGCGGCGCGGCGGGCGGTTGTCATCGCTGAAACGGCGCGGGGGTGCCTGCCGCTCGCCATCGGCCGGACGGCCCTGGCGCGGGGCGCGGCCAGTGGCAGGTTCGCCCGGTGACTTTGTCCCCTTGGCGGGCTTCGCGCCGCCTTGTGCGCGCCGGATGCCATCCGCCACGGCCTGCACGCGCTTGCGGTTCAGGTCCGAGACGCGCACGGGCCGGTTGCCGGCCGGCTTGCGGACGGCGTTGTCTTCGGGCGGCTTGATGCCGAGCGTCTTGCGCTTCGGCGAATTGCTGTCGGTCATATCTTCAATGCTGCGCGGCCGGGTCAGATTTCCAGCGCGGCGAGCAGGTCCTGTTCAAGCTGAATCTGCAATCGGTTGTCGGCGGCAAGACGGCTGCCGTCGACAAGGAACACGTCTTCGACGCGTTCGCCAAGGGTATTGATGCGTGCCGTATGCACGGACACGCGATGCTTCGCCAGTACGCGCGCGATCGCGTAGAGCAGGCCGGTGCGATCATTGGCCGACAGCGACAGCAGGTAGTACTGGCCGCGCTCGTCGGGCCGCAGGTCCACGCGCGGCTTGATCGGGAAGCTGCGCGACTGGCGCGACAGCCGGCCCTGGCTGGGTTCCGGCAGCGCGGCCTGTTGCTGCAGGCGGTCGCACAGCTCGTGCTCCACCAGCGCGAGGATGTCGCGGTAGTTGCCGCCTTCGCCAACCATGCCAGGGTCGGTCACCTGGAACGTGTCGAGCGCGTAGCCGTGGCGGGTGGTGTGGATCTTGGCGTCCTGGATCGAGAACGCCTTGCGCTCGAAGTAGCCGCAGATGCGCGCGAAGAGGTCGGGCTGGTCCTTGACATAGACCGCTACCTGCAGGCCTTCGCCTGCCGGCGAGATCCGGGCCTTCACCACCGGCACCGGACTGTCCACCTTGTTGAACAGGTGGCGCGTCAGCCAGGCGATATCGCGGGAATCGTGCCGCAGGAAGAAGGCCACGTCGAGCTGGGCCCACAACGGCTTGCCCAGTTCGGGATCGAATGCGTTCAGGCGCAGTTGCGAGACGGTTTCTTCCTTGCGCTGCGCCCAGATGGAATGCCGGTCGACCTTGGCGCCGCCCAGCACGCGCAGCGTGATGCGGTACAGGTCTTCGATCAGCTTGCCCTTCCAGGCATTCCACACCTTGGGGCTGGTGCCGCGGATATCGGCGACGGTCAGCAGGTACAGTGCGGTGAGATAGCGTTCGTCCCCCACCACGCGCGCGAAGGCGTGGACCACTTCGGGGTCGGTGAGGTCCTGCTTCTGGGCCACCTGGCTCATCGTCAGGTGGTGCTCCACGAGCCAGCAGATCAGGTCGGCGTCTTCGCGCGCAATGCCGTGCCGCTTGCAGAAGCGGCGTGCATCGACGGTGCCGAGCTTCGAGTGGTCGCCGCCGCGGCCCTTGGCGATATCGTGGAACAGTGCCGCCACCGAGAGCACCCACGGCTTGTCGAAGCTCGCCATGAGCTGGCTGCAGAACGGGAATTCGTGCGTGTGCTCGACAATCGCGAAGCGGCGCATATTGCGCACCACCATCAGGATGTGCTGGTCCACGGTGTAGACGTGGAACAGGTCATGCTGCATCTGTCCGACGATGCGCCTGAAATTGATCAGGTAGCGGCCCAGCACGCTGGTCTGGTTCATCAGGCGCAGCGCATGGGTGATGCCTTGCGGCTCCTGCAGGATGGCGAGGAACAGGCGGCGGTTTTCCGGGTCGTTGCGCCAGCGCGCATCCATCACGGTGCGCGCGTTATACAGGCCGCGCAGCGTGCGCGGCGACAATCCCTTGATTCCCGGCGTGCGTTCGTACAGCAGGAAGGTTTCCAGGATCGCGTGCGGATCGTCTTCGTAGAGGCTGTCGCTGGTGATTTCCAGCATGCCCTGGCGCTCGACGAAGCGCTCGTTGATGACGCGCGTCACCTGCGATTCGCTGGGGAACAGCAAGGCCTCGATGTTGAGCAGCAGTACGCTGTTGAGCTGGGTCACCGCCTTGGCCGCCCAGTAGTAGCGGCGCATGAGCTGCTCGCTGGCGCGCTTGTTGTCGTTCTGGCGGTAGCCGAACGATTCGGCCAGGGCGGTCTGCAGGTCGAAGACCAGCACATCCTGGCGGCGTCCCGCAATCAGGTGCAGCCGGGCGCGGATGGTCTTCAGCAGGCGTTCGTTGCGGGCCAGTTCCTGCGCTTCGCGCTGCGTCAGCAGGCCTTTCTCGAACAGCTCCTTCCAGCTGTCGCCCAGGCCGGCGGCCTTGGTCATCCACAGGATCACCTGCAGGTCGCGCAGGCCGCCCGGGCTTTCCTTGCAGTTCGGTTCGAGCGAGTAGGGCGTGTCCTGGTACTTGGCGTGGCGCTGGCGCATTTCCAGCAGCTTGGCCTGGAAGAAGTCGGCCGGATCGAGGTCGGCCTTGTGCTGCACGCGCATCGCGTTGAACAGCTTGCGCTCGCCCGTCAGCAGGCGCGCCTCCAGCAGCGAAGTCTGGATGGTGATGTCCGCGCGGGCTTCACGGATGCAGTCTTCCACGGTGCGGACCGAGGAGCCGATCTCCAGCCCAAGGTCCCAGCAGATGCCGATAAAGCGCTCCAGCCGGCTCGCGGTGGTGGCGTCGGGTTCGGACGACAGCAACAGCAGCACATCCACATCGGAATACGGGGACAGTTCCCCGCGGCCGTAGCCACCGACGGCGACCAGCGCCGCGTCCGCGGGCATGTCGAGTCCGCGCCAGGCTTCGACCAGCGCGGCGTCAACGGCACGGCGCAGGCGCGTGATCAGTGTGCCGACGTGCGCCGTCAGGGCGAAGTCGGCAAACAGGGCCTGCTTGTCGGCTTTCAGCTGATCGCGAACGCGTGCGGCGAGCAGGAGTTCCGGCGTGGTGTCCATGGGCTGTGCAGGAAGATTCGTGGGCATGGCTGGAAAAAGAAAGGCGCCCGTCAGGCGCCCCCAACCATGTTGCGGCTCAGGCCGCGACCGACTCCGTGATAAAGGCCGGTGGTGCCGGCGTGGCGGCGGACACCGTCAGCACCTCGTAGCCGGTTTCCGTCACCAGCACGGTATGTTCCCATTGCGCGGAGAGGCTGCGGTCGCGTGTCTTGACCGTCCACTGGTCGGGCATGGTGCGGATATCGCGCTTGCCGGCATTGATCATCGGCTCGACGGTGAAGATCATGCCTGCCTTGATCTCGGCGCCGGTGCCGGCACGGCCGTAGTGCAGGATCTGCGGATCTTCATGGAAGTTCTTGCCGATGCCGTGGCCGCAATACTCACGCACCACGCTGTAGCCGGCCGCTTCCGCATGGACCTGGATGGCATGGCCGATGTCGCCCAGGCGCGCGCCGCCGCGTACCTGCGCGATGCCTTTCCACATGCATTCGTAGGTCACCTGCGCGAGCCGCTTGGCCAGGATCGAGGCCTCGCCGACCAGGAACATGCGGCTGGTATCGCCGTAGTAGCCTTCCTTGGTGATGACGGTGATATCGAGGTTGACCGCGTCGCCGCTCTTGAGCACGCGGTCGCCGGGGATGCCGTGGCAGATCACATCATTGACCGAGGTGCAGATCGCGCCAGGGAAGGGCGGGTAACCCGGGGGCGCATAATTCAGAGGCGCCGGCACGGTGCCTTGCACGTCACGCATATAGGCATGGCACAGGCGGTCGAGTTCGCCGGTCGTCACGCCGGGCTTGACGAACGGCGTGATGTAATCGAGGACTTCCGAGGCAAGGCGGCAAGCCACGCGCATTTGGGCGATGTCTTCGGCGGTGTTCAGGTGGATGCTCATGCTGCTTCGCCAGAAAAAGTGAAGGCGAGGCCACGGGCCGCGCCAGAATCGAATAGGGAATGTGGGATTATCGCACCATCGGGACTCCATCGCAGCGGTTCGCCCGGCAATCGGGGTCAGATGAGAGGGGCCTGGCCGTTTTTCCGCGTCCCGTCGGCAGCGTTCGGCTCCGCTTGAGTGGTGTGGGCATTTATTGCTAGAATAGCGGGCTGGCCTGATTGCGGTGCAACATTTGCCGCTGCGGTCGTTTTTGAAATCGTGAAATCGCTGGTCCGCCCATCCGGGGTGTTCCTTTTCAGGAATGTCGGGGCGGACTTCAGACCTAACCCTATTGGAGAATCACATGTCCGTTACCATGCGCGAAATGCTGGAAGCCGGTTGCCACTTCGGCCACCAGACCCGCTTCTGGAACCCGAAGATGGCCCCCTACATCTTCGGTCACCGCAACAAGATCCACATCATCAACCTCGAAAAGACGTTGCCGATGTTCCAGGACGCAATGAAGTATGTGCGTCAACTGGCTGCCAATCGCGGCACCGTCATGTTCGTGGGTACCAAGCGCCAGTCGCGTGAAATCCTGGCTGAAGAAGCTGGCCGCGCCGGCATGCCCTACGTCGACGCCCGCTGGCTCGGCGGCATGCTGACCAACTTCAAGACGGTCAAGACCTCGATCAAGCGCCTGAAGGACATGGAAGCCGCCAAGGAAGCCGGCGCGCTGGAAACCATGAGCAAGAAGGAAGCGCTGATGTTCGAGCGCGAAATGATCAAGCTCGAAAAGTCGATCGGCGGCATCAAGGAAATGGGCGGCGTGCCTGACGCCATCTTCGTGGTGGACGTCGGCTACCACAAGATTGCCGTGACCGAAGCCAAGAAGCTGGGCATCCCCGTGATCGGCGTGGTCGATACCAACCACTCGCCGGAAGGCATCGACTACGTGATCCCGGGCAACGACGACTCGTCCAAGGCCGTGGCCCTGTACGTGCGCGGCGTGGCTGACGCGATCCTGGAAGGCCGTGCCAACGCCGTTCAGGAAGTTGTCGAAGCCGCTCGCGGCGGTGACGACTTCGTCGAAGTGCAGGAAGGCTGATAGCCGGCTGCCGAGAGGACCCCGATCACGCGCATCGCCACGGAACGATCTCAATGCATCGGCCACCGGACCTGGCAAAAGGTACGGGGCGTTGCGCGGAGCCGGTGAATACCGGCCTCGGCACGGCGACAAGAAGAAAAGGGGGCACATCCGGCGCCCCCTTTTTTTAAATTTGCAGTATCTGGATTGTTGTCATCCGCCGCAGGCAAGCTCTGCCGCGGGTGAGGCTGTACACCCCGGCCGGTTGCCAGACAGGAAACTGGGGCACCCGGCGCGAACCATTCAAGGAGTGACAAATGGCGGCAATTACCGCAAGCATGGTGGCTGAACTGCGCGCGAAGACCGACGCGCCGATGATGGAATGCAAGAAGGCCCTGACCGAGGCCGACGGCGACCTGAACAAGGCTGAAGAGCTGCTGCGCGTCAAGCTGGGCAACAAGGCCAGCAAGGCCGCATCGCGCGTGACCGCCGAAGGCGTGGTCGCCTCGTTCATCGACGGCACCACCGGCGTGCTGGTCGAATTGAACTGCGAGACCGATTTCGTCTCCAAGAACGACGACTTCCTGGCTTTCTCGGCCAAGGTCGCCGAGCTGATCGCCAAGCAGAACCCGGCCGACGTGGCCGCGCTGTCGGCGCTGGAAATCGATGGCGTGAGCGTCGAAGCCACCCGTACCGCCCTGATCGGCAAGATCGGCGAGAACCTGACGATCCGCCGCTTCGTGCGCTACGCCAACGGCGGCAAGCTGGTTTCGTACCTGCACGGCACCCGTATCGGCGTGATGGTCGAGTTCGATGGCGACGAAGCTGCCGCCAAGGACGTCGCCATGCACGTGGCCGCCATGAAGCCGGTGTCGCTGTCGGCTGAGCAGGTTCCTGCCGAGCTGATCGCCAAGGAGCGCAGCATTGCCGAGCAGAAGGCTGCCGAGTCGGGCAAGCCGGCCGAAATCGCCGCCAAGATGGTGGAAGGTTCGGTCCAGAAGTACCTGAAGGAAGTGTCGCTGTTCAACCAGCCGTTCGTGAAGAACGACAAGCAGACCGTCGAGCAGATGCTCAAGGCTGTCAACACGACCGTGAAGGGCTTCACCCTGTACGTGGTGGGCGAAGGCATCGAGAAGAAGCAGGACGACTTCGCTGCCGAAGTGGCCGCCCAGGTGGCCGCTGCACAGAAGGGCTGATGTCCGGGGCGGGGTGCCACCCTTCCGGGTTGGCCCGCCGCCTATAATGCCGAAGGGGCGCCGCGAGGTGCCCCTCTGTGTAAGTAGGATCGAAGCAGCAGCACGCGGTCTCCTTGTGTGCACCGCAACAGCCAGTTTCCGGGGTCATCCGCCCGTCGCGGGTGACCTCGAAAACCGGTTCAATCCGGCATTCGCGCGGCCTGCCGCACGGGTGTATCAAAACTATACGTCTCAAATCGAGCGACTTGCTCCTGTCCGAGGGTGAACATGCCAGCCTACAAGCGCGTCCTACTGAAACTCTCCGGTGAAGCCCTCATGGGCGACGATGCCTTCGGCATCAACCGCGCCACCATCGAAGGGATGGTCAATGACATTGCCGAGATCGTGAAGCTCGGCGTCCAGGTCGCGGTCGTGATCGGCGGTGGCAATATCTTCCGCGGCGTCGCCGGTGGTGCGGCCGGCATGGATCGCGCCACCGCGGACTACATGGGCATGCTGGCCACCATGATGAACGCGCTGGCCCTGCAGGACGCCATGCGCCACGCCAATATCGAAGGGCGCGTCCAGTCCGCGCTGCGCATGGACCAGGTGGTCGAGCCTTACATCCGTCCGCGCGCCATCCGCCAGCTCGAAGAGGGCAAGGTGGTGATCTTCGCCGCAGGCACCGGCAACCCGTTCTTCACCACCGACACCGCTTCGGCGCTGCGCGGGGCGGAGATCGGCGCCGAGATCGTACTCAAGGCCACCAAGGTGGACGGTGTGTACACGGCCGACCCCAAGAAGGACCCGAGCGCCACGCGCTACACCACGATTACGTTCGACGAGGCTATCTCGCGCAACCTGCAGGTCATGGACGCCACGGCTTTCGCGCTGTGCCGCGACCAGAAGCTGCCGATCAAGGTGTTCTCGATCGTCAAGCCGGGCGCGCTCAAGCGCGTGATCCTGGGCGAGGACGAAGGTACGCTGGTCCACGTCTGAAGGCGGTCCGGGCGCGAAATCTGGTGCGCGGCCCGGCAAAGAGTAGAATGATTCATTTTCGATCCCGGGATGCCGGGATTCTGGTAGCTGATTTCCGGAGGTAATGATGAGCGTCGCCGAAACCAAGAAGAGCGTCGAGCAGAAGATGCAGAAGTCGATCGAGGCCTTCAAGGCCGATCTGGCTAAAGTCCGCACCGGCCGTGCCCACACCGGCCTGCTCGACCACGTACAGGTGGACTACTACGGTTCGATGGTACCGATCAGCCAGGTCGCGAACGTCGGCCTGGGCGATGCCCGCACCATTACCGTCCAGCCCTGGGAAAAGAAGATGGTTGGCGCGATCGAGAAGGCCATCCGCGACTGCGACCTGGGCCTGAACCCGGCCACCATGGGCGAGGTCATCCGCGTGCCGATGCCGGCTCTGACCGAAGAGCGCCGCAAGGAGCTGACGAAGGTCGTCAAGGGTGAGGCCGAGGGCGCCAAGGTAGCGGTGCGCAACCTGCGCCGTGACGCCAACGAGCAGTTCAAGAAGCTGGTGAAGGACAAGACCATCTCCGAGGACGACGAGCGCCGCGGCCAGGACGATGTGCAGAAGCTGACCGACAAGTTCGTTGCCGAAATCGACAAGCTGGTCGCCGAAAAAGAGAAGGAGATCATGACGGTCTGAGGACTGCCCCGCGCCTTGTCGCCGGAGTCTTCAGTGTCGTTTGCCACCATGCAGCACATCAGTTCTACGCTCGCCGTCCCTGACACCACTTATGTGCCCCGCCACGTTGCCATCATCATGGATGGCAACGGCCGCTGGGCGACGCAACGCCATCTGCCGCGCGTGGCCGGTCACAGTCGCGGACTCGATGCCGTGCGCGCCGTGGTGGAAGCCAGCGCCGCTCGCGGCGTGAAATTCCTGACCTTGTTTGCGTTCAGCTCGGAGAACTGGCGCCGCCCTGCGGACGAGGTCTCGTTCCTGATGCGCCTGTTCATGACGGCTCTGCGCCGCGAAGTGGTCAAGATGCACGCGAACAATATCCGCGTGCGTGTGGTCGGGGATCTGAGCCGCTTCAGTCCGCGCATCCAGCAGTTGATCCGGGATGCCGAGGCGCGCACGGCGGACAACAGCGGCCTGACCGTGACCATCGCCGCCAACTACGGCGGTCGCTGGGACCTGCTGCAGGCCATGCGCAAGATGCTGGCCCGCTCGCCCATGCTCGATCCCGAGTCGATCGACGAGTCGGTGCTGGCGCCGCACCTGGTGATGTCCTACGCGCCGGAGCCGGACCTGTTTATCCGGACCGGGGGCGAGCAGCGCATCAGTAATTTCCTGTTGTGGCAGCTGGCCTATTCCGAGCTGTATTTCACCGACGTCTACTGGCCGGACTTCGACGCCGCCGAGCTCGACAAGGCCTTCGCCTCGTACCGCCAGCGTGAACGCCGCTTTGGCCGCACCAGCGCGCAGCTGGTTGCGCCGGGGCTGTCCGGCACTGCCTGAGCGGCAGGCCGATCCACCTTTCCACGGGACTAGCAGCGCATGCTTCTCACCCGCGTCATCACCGCCCTGTGCCTGTTGCTGCTGATTCTGCCGATCCTGTTCCTGGCGCCGCCTTCGGCGCTGGCCGGCCTGGTCGCGGTGATCGTGCTGCTCGGCGGCTGGGAGTTCGGGCGGCTTATCGGCCTGCGCGGCGCCTGGCCTTACGTCTATGCGGTGGCCTGCCTGCTGGCCCTGATCGCCTGGCATGATGTCCCGTCCCGCCAGGGCCTGGTCTGGCTGCTGCAGGCAGCCGTGGTCTGCTGGGGCGTTGCGCTGGTGCTTCTCGCGCGCGGCGTACGCTCGGCAACAGCCAGCTTCACACTTCTGGGCGCCATTCTCGGCCTGATCATGCTGCCCGCCTTCGGGCACGCAACGATGATCCTGCGTGGCGCCGGCATCGGCGTGCTGCTGACGGCGGCGGTGCTGGTGTGGGCCGCCGACATTGGCGCCTATTTCGTCGGCAAGGCCATCGGCCGGCGCAAGCTGGCGCCATCCATCAGCCCGGGCAAGTCCTGGGAAGGCGCCATCGGCGGCTGGCTGCTGGCGATGCTGATCGGCCTGAGCCTGGCGGCGACGCATGCGTTTGCCCCGACCTGGTTCTCTGTCATGGCCGACCATGGCGGGCTGGTGCTGGTGGCGCTCTTGACCACGCTCCTGGTTGCGGCCAGTATCATCGGCGACTTGTTCGAATCGCTGCTCAAGCGGCAGGTCGGCATGAAGGACAGCAGCCGGCTGTTGCCGGGCCATGGCGGCGTGCTGGATCGCATTGATGCCCTGGTGCCGGTGTTTCCGCTGGCGGCCCTGATGGTGACCTATTTCTGAAGCCGTTCTGTCCTGATATGCATCGAATTACCATCCTCGGCGCAACCGGCTCGATCGGCGAAAGCACGCTCGACGTGGTGCGGCGCCACGCCGGCCGGTATGCAGTACATGCCCTGACCGCGCACCGGCAGGTGCAGAAGCTGGCGGCGAGCTGCATCGAGTTCAGGCCCGCCCGCGCCGTCGTGGGCACGCCGGAAGCCGCTCGGGAGCTGGAAGCGCTGCTGCGCGCCGCCGGGGTCACGACCGAAGTCAGCCACGGCGAGGCCGCGCTGGAGTCGGTCGCGAGCGATGCGCAGACCGACTCGGTCATGGCCGCGATCGTCGGCGCGGCGGGGCTGCGCCCCACGCTGGCGGCTGCGCGCGCCGGCAAACGCGTACTGCTGGCCAACAAGGAAGCGCTGGTCATGTCCGGGCGCATCTTCATGGATGCGGTGCGCGAGCACGGCGCCACGCTGCTGCCGATCGACAGCGAACACAACGCCATCTTCCAGTGCCTGCCGGCGAACGATCAGCGCTATCGCGCCGGTGTGGCAAAGGTCGTGCTGACGGCGTCCGGCGGTCCGTTCCGTACGCGCGACCCCTCCACGCTGCATGACATCACGCCGGACCAGGCCTGCGCCCACCCCAACTGGGTCATGGGACGCAAGATATCGGTAGATTCGGCCACCATGATGAACAAGGGGCTGGAGGTCATCGAAGCCCACTGGCTGTTCGCGGCGCCGGCCGAGCATATTGAAGTGCTGATTCACCCGCAGAGCATCGTGCATTCGATGGTCGCCTATCGCGACGGTTCGGTGCTGGCGCAGTTGGGGAATCCGGATATGCGCACGCCGATCGCCTATGGCCTGGCCTATCCCGAGCGGATCGATGCGGGGGTTTCCGCGCTGGACCTGACTCTGGCCGGCGCGCTTAATTTCGAAAGGCCGGACCTGGCGCGGTTTCCCTGCCTGGCACTGGCCTTCGACGCGCTGCGCGCGGGCGGTGTGGCGCCGGCGGTGCTGAATGCGGCCAACGAAGTGGCTGTGGACGCATTCCTGCAGGGTGGCGTCCGCTTTACCGACATCGCACGGATCGTCGGCAACGTGCTGGAAAGTACACCCAACCACGCCGCCGATTCGCTTGAATGCGTGCTCGATGCCGACCAGAAGGCGCGGCACGCTGCACGTGCGTGTCTACAGGAGCTAACAATCAGCGCGCCGCGCTGACAGCGTGGCCAGTGGCATCTGCGACAATGGCAATGCTGCGATGGCGCGCGCTCCTGACAGGTGCGACCGTCATGCGGCCTGGCCATCGCCAGCCCGGCCAACTTTCCTGACGACCCTGCCATGCAAACCGTAATCGCCTTTGTCGTCGCCCTCTGCGTGCTGATCTTCGTGCACGAGATGGGCCACTACCTTGCCGCGCGCGCTTGCGGAGTCAAGGTGCTGCGGTTCTCGATCGGCTTCGGCCGGCCGCTGCTGCGCTGGACCTCCAAGGGAAGGGACCGCACGGAATGGACTGTCGCGGCGATCCCGCTGGGCGGCTACGTCAAGATGCTGGACGAGCGCGAACGGGACCCCGAGCACGATGCGGCCATCGACCCGGCCGAGCTGCCACGCGCCTTCAACCGGCAGCCGGTGGGCAAGCGCTTTGTCATTGTCGCGGCGGGACCGCTGGCCAATTTCGTGCTGGCGATTGTACTGTACTTCGCACTCTTTACAGGCGGGATGCGCGAGCCGGCACCCATCCTCACAGCTCCAGCGAGCGGCACGGTGGCGGCCCTGGCCGGCGTGCGCGAAGGCGACCGGGTGCTGTCATTGGAGGCCAACGGGAGTAAAGAAGCCATCCGTTCGTGGAACGAGCTGCGCATGGCGGTATTTGCCGAAGGCTTCGGTGACGCGCGCGCCGTGCTGCGCGTGCGCGGCGCCGACGGCGGCGAGCGCGACCTGACGCTGGCCCGGCTGCCGAGCACCGGCAGCAATCCTGATCAGGATCCGCTTGCCATGATGGGCCTGGCGCTGAAAGGTGGCCCCGTGACGATCACGGAAGTCCTGCCCGGTTCCGCGGCGGAACGGGCCGGGCTGAAACCGGGCGATCGGGTCGTGGCATGGCAGGGCACATCTCTCACGCAGGCCGCTGAACTGATCAAGGCAGTGCGCGCGCAGCCGGGCCAGCGCGTGGCGCTGGGCATCGAACGCGGCGGCCGGCGCCTCGATGTTCCGGTAACGCTAGACAGCACGCCACCCCGCGAAGGCGACGCCCATGGGGCAGCCCCTTCTGGCAAGCTGGGCGCGGCGCTTACCCAGGCGGTGCAGATGGAAACCGTGCGCTATGGGCCGGTACTGGCGCTGTCCCGCGCCACCGGCCAGGTCTGGAGCACCAGCGTCCTGTCGCTCAAGCTGCTCGGCAAGATGCTGATCGGGCAGGCCTCGCTGCAGAACCTGAGCGGCCCGCTGACCGTGGCGGACTACGCCGGACGTGCCGCTCACCTCGGCGTACAGGCCTTTGTCAGCTTCCTGGCGCTGGTCAGCGTCAGCCTCGGCGTGCTGAATTTGTTACCTATTCCGGTTCTGGATGGGGGGCATTTGCTGTATTATTGCGTGGAATTTTTGACTGGCAGGCCCGTCCCAGACCACTGGCAGGCAATGCTGCAGAAGGTAGGCATCGCCTGCATCTTGCTCCTGACTTCGCTCGCTTTGTTCAATGACGTCAGCCGGATGTTCCTGGCCAATGGCTAGAAACAGGTCACGGCAAGCAGGGCGGTCGTGTTGCCGACACCATCGCCCGGGACGCTTTGACAGGCGCAGTCCCACGAAGCATCGGAGCGCAATCCTGGATGGAATCAAAGAGGGGATCAAGATTGATCAGACATAAGCGCATCTCGCTGGGCTTGCTAGCGAGTGCCATTATTGCAGCCTGGAGCCCGGCAGGCTGGGCCGCCGATCCGTTTGTCGTGAAGGACATCCGCGTTGAGGGTCTGCAACGCGTGGAACCCGGTACGGTCTTTGGCTACCTTCCCGTCCGCGTCGGTGAGACGTTCACCGACGACAAGGGCGCCGACGCCATCCGCGCCCTGTATAACACGGGCTTCTTCAAGGACGTGCAGATCCGCGCCGAAGACGGCGTGCTGGTCGTGCAGGTGGAAGAGCGCCCGGCTATTTCGCAGCTCGAATTCGTCGGCATCAAGGAATTCGACAAGGACACGCTGCGCCGCTCGCTGCGCGCCGTGGGTGTCGCCGAAGCGCGTTACTACGACAAGGCCCTGATCGACAAGGCCGAGCAGGAACTGAAGCGCCAGTACGTGGCCCGCGGCTATTACGCGGCCGACGTGCAGACCACGATTACGCCGGTGGACCGCAACCGCGTGTCGGTCGTGTTCAACGTGGAAGAAGGCCCGGTCGCCAAGATCAAGCAGATCAATATCGTCGGCAACAAGGCCTTCAAGGAAGGCACGCTGCGTGACGAGATGCAGCTGTCCACGCCGAACTGGCTGTCCTGGTACACCAAGAACGACCTCTACTCCAAGCAGAAGCTCACGGCTGACCTGGAAGCACTGCGTTCGTACTACCTGAACCGCGGTTACCTGGAGTTCGCCATCGAGTCGACCCAGGTGTCGATCACGCCGGACAAGAAAGACATCTACCTGACGCTGAACATCAAGGAAGGCGAGCAGTACAAGGTGTCCGATATCCGCCTGGCCGGCGAACTGCTCGGCAAGCAGGAGGAAATGGAAAAGCTGCTGCAGCTGAAGAAGGGCGATATTTTCTCTTCCGAAAAGCTGACGGCCAGCACCAAGTCCATTACGGACCTGCTCGGCACCTATGGCTACGCGTTCACGACGATCAACCCGCAGCCGCAGATCGATCAGGAAAAGCGTGAAGTCGCGCTGACGCTGATGGTCGATCCGGGCCGCCGCGTGTACGTGCGCCGCGTGAATGTGGTCGGCAACAGCAAGACCCGCGACGAAGTGGTGCGCCGTGAAATGCGCCAGATGGAAAGCTCGTGGTTCGACAGCGAGAAGCTCCAGCAGTCGCAGGCGCGTATCAACCGCACCGGCTACTTCACCGACACGAACATCACCACCGAGGACGTGGCGGGCGCGCCTGACCAAGTCGATGTGAACGTCAATGTGACTGAAAAGCCGACCGGCCAGATCAGCCTGGGCGTGGGCTTCTCGTCCACGGACAAGCTGGTGCTGCAGGCCGGCCTGCGGCAGGACAACGTGTTCGGCTCCGGTACCAGCCTGGGCCTGGACGTGAACACCGCCAAGTCGTTCCGTACCATTGCGCTGACGCAGTACGACCCGTACTTCACGGTGGATGGCATCAGCCGCTCGACCGATATCTACTACCGTACGTCGCGTCCGCTGTACTACACCGGCGACCAGGACTACAAGATCGAAACGGCGGGTGGCGGCTTCAAGTTCGGCGTGCCGTTCTCGGAAGTCGATACCGTGTTCTTCGGCATCGGCTACGAATGGACCCGTATCTCGGTCTCGCCGAATACGCCGGCCCAATATGTCAAGTTCCTGCACGACATCGGCAAGCTTCCGGCCGGCCAGACCGTGGGTACCGCGTCGCCGATCAACAACTTCCCGTTCACGATCGGCTGGGCGCGTGACCGCCGTGACTCGGCGCTGGTGCCGACCAAGGGCCCTTACACCCAGGCCAATCTGGAAGTCGGGATTCCGGGCGGCGACGTGCAGTACTACCGTGCCAGCGTGCAGCAGCAGTATTTCTATCCGCTTTCGAAGGCCTTTACGCTCGCGCTTAACGGTGAAGTTGCTTATGGCCACGGCTATGGCAACACCCCGTTCCCGGTGTACAAGTACTTCTACGCCGGTGGTATCGGCTCGGTGCGTGGCTACCAGACCAGCACGCTGGGCCCGAAGGACCAGAACGGCAACCCGGTGGGTGGTGCGTCCAAGATGATCGGTAACGTGGAATTCATCTTCCCGCTGCCGGGTTCGGGCGTGGACCGCACGCTGCGCCTTTTCACCTTCTTCGACTTCGGTAACGTGTACCAGGAAGGCGCGCCACTGTCGTTCAGCGAACTGAAGTACTCGACCGGTTTCGGCATGTCGTGGCTGTCGCCGATCGGCCCGCTGAAGATCAGCATGGGCTTCCCGCTGAAGAAGGACGAGACCGACAAGGTTCAACGCTTCCAGTTCCAGATCGGCACTGCGTTCTGATTCTGTAAAAGGATCTGTTTCATGAATACAAAATCCAAATTGGTCAAGACCCTGAGCGCCGCCGCGGTGGCTGCTGCGGCGCTGTGCGCCGCAGCGCCGGCGATGGCCCAGGAAGCCCGCATTGCTGCCGTGAATTCCGAGCGCATCCTGCGCGATTCGCAGCCGGCCAAGGCCGCGCAAGTCAAGCTGGAGCAGGAGTTCTCCAAGCGCGACCGCGAGCTGCAGGACATGGCCCAGAAGATCAAGGGCATGGCTGACAAGCTGGACAAGGACACGGCCGTGCTGGCCGACTCCGATCGTCAGCGCCGCCAGCGTGAAGTCGCGGACCTGGACCGCGAGTTCCAGCGCAAGCAGCGCGAATTCCGCGAGGACCTGAACCAGCGCCGCAATGAGGAACTGGCACAGGTGCTCGAGCGCGCCAACCGCGTGATCCGTTCGCTTGCCGAGCAGCGCAAGTACGACCTGATCGTGCAGGAAGCCGTGTACGTGAACCCGCGCATCGACATCACCGACGATGTGATGAAGGCGCTGAACGCCGGCGGCAAGTAAGCCACTGGCCGTTTTTTTCAGGAAGTACCGCCATGCAGACACCCACACTGGGGCAGCTCGCCACCGAGAACGGCGCGCAGGTTGTGGGTGATCCCGACCTCGCGATCATTGGCCTGGCTCCGCTGGACCAGGCCGGTCCCGGCGAGCTCTCGTTTCTCTCCAATCCGCTCTACCTGTCGCAGGCGCTGGCTTCCAACGCCAGTGCCGTGATCGTGTCGGCGCCGGATCTGGAGCGCATCCGTGCGCAAGGGGCGGCCGACGGCCGCAACTGGCTGGTGGCGCGCAATCCGTACGCCTGCTTCGCCTGGATTGCGCAGCGCTTCGACCGGGCCAACCGCGACACGCGCACGGGCATCGACCCGCGCGCCAGCGTTGCCCCGGGGGTTGCCGTTCCGGCTTCGTGCTTCATCGGGCCGAACGTGGTGATTGAATCGGGCGCGCGCATCGGCGAGCGCGTGCGTATCCTGGCCAACTGCTTCGTCGGCGCCAATGCGGAGATCGGCGACGATTCGCTGATCTACGCCAATGTGTCCGTCTACCACGATTGCGTGGTGGGCGCGCGCGCGATCCTGCACAGCGGGGTCGTGATCGGTGCCGACGGTTTCGGCTTTGCGCCGGACATTGGTCCCACCGGCGTCGAGTACGTGAAGATTCCGCAGACGGGCCGGGCAATACTCGGCAACGATATCGAAGTTGGCGCGAATACCGCCATCGACCGTGGCGCGATGGCCGATACCGTGATCGAAGACGGCTGCAAGATCGACAACCAGGTCCAGATCGCGCACAACGTGCGGGTTGGCGCCCATACGGTGATTGCGGGCTGCGCGGCGGTGTCGGGCAGCACGCGCATCGGACGGTTCTGCGTGATCGGCGGTGCCGCGAATTTCTCGGGACACCTGACCATCGCCGAACGCACCACGGTGTCGGGCGGGACCTCGATCACCAAATCCATTACCAAGCCCGGCGGCCATTTCACCAGCGTGTTTCCGTTCCTGCCGCATGGCGAATGGGAGCGCAACGCCGCGATCGTGCGCGGCCTGACCAAGCTGCGCGAACGCGTCATGCAGCTGGAGCGCCGCCTGCGCGGCCAGTCCGCCGGGACCCAAACCTCACAAGACTAAGACAAGAGAAAGATCATGACCGCCGCCGAAATCGACATTCGCAAGATCCTCAAGCTGCTGCCCCATCGCTACCCGATGCTGCTGGTGGACCGCGTGCTCGAGTTCGAACCGCAGAAGCGTATCAAGACGCTGAAGAACGTCACCATCAACGAGCCGTTTTTCCAGGGACATTTCCCCGGCCAGCCGGTCATGCCGGGCGTGATGATCCTGGAAGCGCTGGCCCAATCGGCCGGCCTGCTGACCTTCGGCGCCGACATGGAGCGCAAGGAAGGCGCGCTGTACTACTTCGTCGGCATCGACGGCGCGCGCTTCAAGCAGGTCGTCTACCCGGGCGACCAGCTGCATATGAATGTGACCGTGGAGCGCTATATCCGCGGCATCTGGAAGTTCAAGGCATTTGCCACGGTGGACGAAAAGGTAGCGTGCGAGGCGGAGCTGATGTGCACCGTCAAGCAGGCTGACGCCTGAGTCCACATGCCCGCGGCAGCGCCGCGGGCACGGCGGCTACCTGCCGCCACGCCTGGGCCGGGGCGGCCCAGCCACGCCCCCAGACACCAGACCAACAGGACAGGACGTATGACGCAAATCCATCCCACCGCACTGGTCGACCCGAAAGCAGAACTTGCGGCCGACGTGACCGTTGGCCCGTTTTCCATTGTCGGGCCGAATGTGCGGATCGGCAGCGGCACCCAGATCGGCGCGCACTCGACGGTCGAAGGCCATACCACGATCGGCGAAGGCAACAAGATTGGCCCGTACGCTTCGGTGGGCGGTGTGCCGCAGGACATGAAGTATCGCAACGAGCCGACCCGGCTCGATATCGGCGATCGCAACACCATCCGCGAATTCACCACGATCCACACCGGCACGGTGCAGGATCGCGGCGTGACCACGATCGGCAGCGACAACTGGATCATGGCCTACGTGCACATCGCGCATGACTGCTCGGTGGGCAACCACACGGTGTTCTCCAGCAACGCACAGATCGCCGGCCACGTGGAAGTGGGCGACTGGGCAATCCTCGGCGGCATGAGCGGCGTGCACCAGTTCGTGCGCATCGGCGCCCATGCCATGCTGGGCGGTGCTTCCGCCCTGGTGCAGGACGTGCCGCCGTTCGTGATCGCGGCCAGCGACAAGAGCGGCAACAAGGCCACGCCGCACGGCGTCAACGTGGAAGGCCTGCGCCGCCGCGGCTTTGATGCTGGGCAGATCGCCGCGCTGCGCCAGGCTTACAAGCTGCTCTACAAGTCGGATCTCAGCTTCGACGACGCCCGCAATGAAATTGGCGCCCTGCTGGCGCAAGCCGATGCGAGCACCGCAGAGCCCCTGCGCGCGTTCCTGGACTTCATTGCCGCTACCCAGCGCGGCATCGTACGCTGAGACTGGCCGGACATGGTCGACGTCGCGATTCGGGGCAGCTCGCCTGACGGTACTGCAAGCAACGCAAGCCAGCGCGGCACCATTGCCATGGTGGCCGGCGAAGCCTCCGGCGACCTGCTGGCATCGTTGATGCTGGGCGGACTCAAGGCCCGGCTGGGCGATACGGTCAGCTATGCCGGCATCGGCGGCAAGCGCATGATGGCGGAGGGATTTGTTTCACATTGGCCGATGGAGACACTGTCGGTCAATGGCTACGTCGAGGTCCTGGGTTCGCTGCGCGAGATCCTGGCCACGCGCCGCGCCATCCGTGATTCGCTGCTGGCCAATCCGCCGGTCTGCTTTATTGGCGTCGATGCGCCGGACTTCAATTTCGGGCTCGAGGTGCCGCTGCGGCGCGCGGGGATTCCGGTGGTCCATTTCGTCAGCCCATCGATCTGGGCCTGGCGGGGCGGGCGCATCCGCACCATCGCGCGCGCGGTCGACCACATCCTCTGCCTGTTTCCGTTCGAGCCCGAGATCTATGCCAAGGCCGGCATTCCGGCCACCTATGTAGGCCATCCGCTGGCCGACGTCATTCCGATGGTGCCCGATGTCGCGGGCGCGCGCGCGGCGCTGGGCCTGCCCGCGGGCCATCGCGTGGTGGCGGTGCTGCCGGGCAGCCGGCAGTCCGAGGTACGCAATCTCGGCGCCACGTTCTTTGCCGCCATGGCGCAGATGCAGCGCATGGACCCGAACCTGGCGTTCGTGCTTCCGGCCGCGAGCGCGCCGTTGCGCGCCATCGTGGAGAGCCTGCACCTGCAGTATCCGGAGCTGCGCCTGACGATTGTCGATGGCAATTCGCACCTGGCCATGGAATCCGCGGATGTGGTGCTGCTGGCCAGCGGCACCGCGACGCTGGAAGCGGCGCTGTACAAGAAGCCGATGGTGATCTCGTACAAGGTGCCCTGGCTGACCGCGCAGATCATGAAGCGGCAGGGCTACCTGCCCTACGTCGGCCTGCCGAATATCCTGTCAGGTCGCTTTGTCGTGCCCGAGCTGCTGCAGGACGATGCCACGCCCGAAGCGCTGGCGCGCGAGACGCTGCTGCAGCTCAACGACCAGGGCAATATCGCCTTCCTGTACGAACACTTCACGCGCATGCACGAAACGCTCAAATGCAATACCGCGCAGATTGCCGCTGACGTGGTCGTTGACCTCGTGCGCGCGCGAGGGCTGGCTTGATGGCGCGCCGCGATTCGCCGTCTCCGCAAATGGGACTCGACCTGGCACCGGTCGCGGCGAGCGTCCGGTTCCTGTGCGGTGTCGATGAGGCAGGTCGGGGCCCGCTCGCCGGGCCGGTGTACGCCGCGGCCGTGGTGTTCGATCCGGCCAGGCCGATGCTTCGCGGGCTCGCGGATTCGAAGATTCTCACCGCGAAAAAGCGCGAGGAGCTTTACGACAAGATCTGCGAACGCGCGCTGGGCTGGCATATCGCCTTCGCCACTGTGGAAGAGATCGATACCATCAACATCCTGCATGCATCCATGCTCGCCATGCAGCGTGCAGTGCAGGGACTGGCTGAGAAGGGCATTACGCCGGACCTGGTCCAGGTAGATGGCAACCGCTGCCCGCAGGTACCGTTTCCGGTCGAGGCGATCGTCAAGGGCGATGCCTTGGTCAAGGCTATCTCGGCGGCGTCCATCCTGGCGAAGGTTGCAAGGGACCGGGAGCTGCTGGTCTTGCATGACGCTTATCCGCAGTACGGCTTCGACGCCCACTCGGGCTACCCGACGCCGCAGCATCTGGCGGCCCTTGCGCAATTCGGCGCTTCGCCGCACCATCGGCGGTCGTTCGCACCCGTGCGCGAGGCATTGGCCCGCGGCCCGGCAGCCTTTTGAGCGCAGCGCGCGCATCGAGAATCAACCTGTGAAGCACGTCACTTCGCGCGACAACGCGCTGTTCAAACATCTCAAGGCGCTCGCCACATCGACGCACCAGCGCCGCAAGGCCGGGCAGTCGCTGCTCGATGGCGTGCACCTTGCGCAGGCCTATGTCGGGGCGCTGGGGCAACCGGTAAGCTGCGTGGTGTCGGAGCGCCACTACGATCATGCGGAAGTGGCACCCTTGCTGTCACAGATCGATAGCCAGCGCGTCGTCGTACTGGCCGACGCGCTGTTCGTGCAGGTCAGCGGCGTAGCCAATGGCATCGACCTGATGCTGGTGATCGAAACCCCGCCGGGACATTTGCCGGCGCGGATCGAGGAAGACTGCATTATCCTCGATGGCTTGCAGGATGCCGGCAATGTCGGGTCGATATTGCGTAGCGCGGCCGCGGCGGGTATCCGTCACGCGTTCCTGGGCACCGGCTGCGCGTTCGCGTGGTCAATCAAGACGCTGCGCGCCGGCATGGGCGCCAACTTCCACCTGAACATCGTCGAGCACTGCACCATCGACATGCTGGCGCCGCGGCTGGCCGTGCCACTGCTGGCGACGTCATCGCATGCCGATGCGGCGGTGTTTGATACCGACTTGCGCCAGCCGGTCGCATGGATCGTGGGCAACGAAGGCGCAGGCGTCAGCGCGGCATGGATGGAGCGCGTGGCGCGCACCGTCGGCATTCCGCAGCCCGGCGGCCTGGAATCGCTGAACGTGGGGGCCGCGACCGCGATCTGCCTGTTCGAGGCAGTGCGGCAGCGGCGCACGGCGCCATAGGCGCCGCGACGTTCAGTAGTTGTCGCGATCGACCTTGATTTCCTGCAGGATGGTCGTGGCAATTTCCTCGATCGACTTGTGCGTCGATGATAGCCACTTGATGCCCTCGCGGCGCATCATCGCCTCGGCCTCGTTCACCTCGTAGCGGCAGTTTTCCACGGCGGCGTACTTGCTGCCGGGACGGCGCTCGTTGCGGATTTCCGTGAGACGCTGCGGGTCGATGGAAAGGCCGAAGATCTTGCTCTTGTAGTCGTACAGGGCCTTGGGCAGCTTGCCGCGCTCGAAGTCGTCGGGAATCAGCGGATAGTTCGCCGCCTTCAGGCCGTACTGCATGGCCAGGTAAAGGCTGGTCGGCGTCTTGCCGCTGCGCGAAACGCCGACGAGGATGACGTCGGCCTCCTGCAAGTTCTTGTGTGACTGGCCGTCATCATGGGCGAGCGAGAAATTGATGGCCTCGATGCGGTTCTTGTAGGCCTCGGTATCCGCGTTCTGGTGAAAGCGGCCGATCGCGTGCGTCGACTTGAGCCCGAGTTCCTTTTCCAGCGGTTCGATGAAGGTCTGGAACATGTCCAGGATCATCGCCTTGGCGCGTCGCAGTGCCTTGTTCGCTTCCTGATTGACGAGCGTGGTGAAGACGATCGGCGGAGCACCTTCAGCGTAGAACGCTTCGTTGATTTTCCCGACGGCAATATGTGCCTTTTCCGGAGTATCGACGAACGGCATGCGCACCTTGCGGAAGCGCATCTCGAACTGTGCCAGGATCGAGTGGCTGAACGTTTCGGCAGTAATGCCGGTGCCGTCCGAGACGATGAATACCGTGCGGGTGGCGGGGCGGTCGCTCGCGACGGGTTGGGGAGACTGCGGCGTGGCACCGGCATTCGCCGGCTGGGCGCCGTCCGGCGCGACAGGCTCAGACATGGGCAAGCAGAATAAATAGATTGGATGTTCCGCAGAAAAGTGCGGCGCAGCACGGTAGAATAGCGGCGATCTTTTCGCTAAGCAATTCCGTTGGGCCTTTGCCGGTGCGGCCTTCCCGGCTGGAATTGTTGACAATGTGCGCTGCGAGACGAGAGCCACAAAACACAATTCCCCTGATGTATGCGGGGTTGTTTAGCCAAGCGATCTGTTTATGAACAGAGCTCCGGGAACAGAACAACAAGAACATACCGGACAGTCGCGCCAGATTTCTTACTTTGTTTTGAGGCTTTCATGACTAACCAGGCAAATAACGGCGCCTACGTGCAGCCGTTCGAGCAGTTGCGCATGTCGGATGTGGAAACGGTTGGCGGCAAGAATTCGTCGCTGGGCGAGATGATCTCCCAGCTGGCCGAAGCCGGCGTCCGTGTCCCCGGTGGTTTTGCCACCACCGCGCTGGCGTTTCGCGACTTCCTCGCTCACAACAACCTGACCCAGCGCATTTCCGATCGCCTGAAGACCCTGAACGTCGATGACGTCAAGGCCCTGGCCGAAGCCGGCGCCGAGATCCGCAACTGGGTCGTCGAGGCACCGTTCCAGCCGCGCCTGGAGCAGGAAGTCCGCGAGTTCTACGCCCGTGCCGCCGAGCGCGAAGGTGCCGAGGCATCGTTCGCCGTGCGTTCTTCCGCTACGGCCGAAGACCTGCCGGACGCTTCCTTCGCCGGCCAGCAGGAGTCCTACCTGAACGTCAGCGGCATCGACGACGTGCTGGACAAGATCAAGCACGTGTTTGCGTCGCTGTACAACGACCGTGCCATTTCGTACCGGGTGCACAAGGGCTTTGCGCATGACGTGGTCGCACTGTCGGCAGGCGTGCAGCGCATGGTCCGTTCGGACCTGGCTTCGTCGGGCGTGATGTTCACCATCGACACCGAATCGGGCTTCCCCGACGTGGTCTTCATCACCTCCAGCTATGGCCTGGGCGAAACGGTGGTGCAGGGCGCCGTGAACCCGGACGAGTTCTACGTCTTCAAGCCGACGCTGCAGGCTGGCAAGTACCCGATCATCCGCCGCTCGATCGGCTCCAAGCTGATCAAGATGGAATTCACCAAGCCGGGCGAAGCCGGCCGCGTGAAGACCGTTGACGTTCCCGCCGAACTGCGCAACCGCTACTCGATCACCGACGCCGACGTGTCGGAGCTGGCCAAGTACGCCGTGATCATCGAGAAGCACTATGGCCGCCCGATGGATATCGAGTGGGGCAAGGACGGCAAGGACGGCAAGATCTACATCCTGCAGGCCCGCCCGGAAACCGTGAAGAGCCAGTCGGCCGGCAAGGCCGAGCAGCGCTTCAAGCTGAAGGGCACCGCCCCGATCCTGACCAGCGGCCGCGCCATTGGCCAGAAGATCGGTACCGGCCCGGTGCGCGTCATCAACGACCCGGCCGAGATGGAGCGCGTGCAGCCCGGCGACGTGCTGGTGGCCGACATGACCGACCCGAACTGGGAGCCGGTGATGAAGCGCGCCTCGGCGATCGTCACCAACCGTGGCGGCCGTACCTGCCACGCGGCCATCATCGCCCGTGAACTGGGCGTGCCGGCCGTGGTCGGCTGCGGCGACGCCACCGACGTGCTGAAGGACGGCACGCTGGTCACCGTGTCGTGCGCCGAGGGCGACGAAGGCCGCATCTACGACGGCCTGCTCGAAACCGAAGTCACGGAAGTGCAGCGCGGTGAAATGCCGGAGATCGCCGTCAAGCTGACGATGAACGTGGGCAACCCGCAACTGGCCTTCGACTTCGCGCAGATCCCGAATTCCGGTGTGGGCCTGGCTCGCCTCGAGTTCATCATCAACAACAACATCGGCGTGCACCCGAAGGCCATCCTCGACTACCCGCAAGTCGATGCCGACCTGAAGAAGGCAGTGGAAAGCGTGGCCCGCGGCCATGCCAGCCCGCGCGCGTTCTACGTCGACAAGCTGGCAGAAGGTATCGCGACGATCGGTGCCGCGTTCTATCCCAAGCCGGTCATCGTGCGCCTGTCGGACTTCAAGTCCAACGAGTACAAGAAGCTGATCGGTGGCTCGCGCTACGAGCCGGACGAAGAAAACCCGATGCTGGGCTTCCGTGGTGCGTCGCGCTACATCGCCGAAGACTTCGCCGAAGCCTTCGAGATGGAATGCAAGGCCATGAAGCGCGTGCGCGACGAAATGGGCCTGACCAACGTCGAGATCATGGTGCCGTTCGTCCGTACGCTGGGCCAGGCCGAGAAGGTCATCGGCCTGCTGGCCAAGCATGGCTTGAAGCGTGGCGAGAATGGTCTGCGCGTCATCATGATGTGCGAAGTGCCGTCTAACGCCATCCTGGCCGAGCAGTTCCTGGAGCATTTCGATGGTTTCTCGATCGGTTCGAACGATCTGACCCAGCTGACCCTGGGCCTGGACCGCGACTCCGGCATGGAGCTGCTGGCGAAGGACTTCGACGAACGCGACCCTGCTGTGCGCTTCATGCTTTCGCGTGCGATTCAGGCCTGCCTCAGCCAGAACAAGTATGTCGGCATCTGCGGCCAGGGTCCTTCGGACCACCCGGATTTTGCCGCCTGGTTGGTCAAGGAAGGCATCAAGTCGATCTCGCTGAACCCGGATTCGGTCGTCGACACGTGGCAACAACTGGCGTCCTGATGTATTTGGCGTCACAATAACGACAACTGCCGGCGCTACGATGCGCCGGTTGGCACCGGCCCTGCGGCAGGTGTGAAAAGAACCCCCGCAGACGCCGATGGCGTTGCGGGGGTTTTTCTTTGCCCGACGCATTGGATGACGGTGGAAAGGGGAAGCCCGGCCTCGCCGGGGGAAAGGGGACACATGGCAATGCACTACCTGTGGTTCGTCGCCGCGGCCGTGCTCGTGATCGCCGAGCTGGCTACTGGTACGTTCTATCTGCTGATGGTTGCGCTCGGCCTCGCCGCGGGCGGCTTAGCGGCACTGTCAGGCCTGGAGCCACCGACGCAGACGGTGGTGGCGGCAGTGGTGGCCATCATCGGCATCGTCCTGCTGCGCCGCACGCGCTTTGGCCGTCTGCGCAGGAGCAATGCGGCGTCCGATCCAGGCGTCAACCTCGACATCGGCCAGGAACTCGAAGTGCCGGCGTGGGATACCTACCGCCGTGCGCGTGTGCCGTACCGTGGAGCGGACTGGACCGTCGAACTGGCGCCTGGCCCGGATGCGGCGCCGGGGCGTTATCGCATTGTCGAAGTCCGCGGTTCGACGCTGATCGTCCTGCCGCGCTGAGTCCCGTTGTTGCCGCGCCCTGGCGGCGCGGCATTGCTGTCAACTGTCCGGAGGGTCTTACATGGAAGTCTTTCAGCTTGGCTTGTTGCCGCTGATTATCCTAATCGGTGCCATCGTGCTGATTGCGAGAGGCGTCAAGATCGTGCCCCAGCAGCATGCCTGGGTGCTCGAGCGCCTGGGGCGGTATCACGCAACGCTGACGCCGGGGCTGACGATCGTGGTGCCGTTCGTCGACCGCGTCGCCTACAAGCATATCCTGAAGGAAATCCCGCTCGACGTCCCGAGCCAGGTCTGTATCACGAAGGACAACACCCAGCTTCAGGTCGACGGCGTGCTGTACTTCCAGGTCACGGACGCGATGAAGGCCTCTTACGGATCCAGCAATTTCGTGGTGGCGATCACGCAGCTGTCGCAGACCACGCTGCGCTCTGTCATCGGCAAGCTGGAACTCGACAAGACCTTCGAGGAGCGCGAGTTCATCAATCACAGCGTGGTGAATGCGCTGGACGAGGCGGCTTCGAACTGGGGCGTGAAGGTGTTGCGCTACGAGATCAAGGACCTCACGCCGCCGAAGGAGATCCTGCACGCCATGCAGGCGCAGATCACGGCCGAGCGGGAGAAGCGCGCGCTCATTGCCGCGTCCGAAGGCAAGCGCCAGGAGCAGATCAACCTGGCGTCAGGCGCGCGCGAAGCCGCGATCCAGAAGTCCGAAGGCGAAAAGCAGGCCGCCATCAACAAGGCGCAGGGCGAGGCGGCAGCCATCCTTGCGGTGGCGGAGGCCAACGCGCAGGCCATCCAGAAAATCGGTCAGGCTATCCGCGTGGACGGCGGCATGGAGGCCGTGAACCTCAAGGTGGCCGAGGAGTACGTCACGGCCTTCGGCAACCTGGCCAAGCAGGGCAATACGTTGATCGTGCCGGGCAACCTGGGCGAGATGAGCAGCATGATTGCCTCTGCCTTGCAGATCGTGAAAGGGCAGAAGGCCGTCTGATTGAAGCAGGGCCGGCGGCTTATTCCTTGCTGCCGCCCTTCATGATGCGCGACTTCTCGCGCTGCCAGTCGCGTTGCTTCTCGGTTTCTCGCTTGTCGAAAAGCTTCTTGCCCTTGCCCAGGCCGATCTCGCATTTCACGCGGCCGCGCGTGTAGTGGAGGTTCAGCGGCACCAGCGTATAGCCGCGCTGTTCGACCTTGCCGATCAGCCTCTTGATCTCGTCGGCCTTGAGCAGCAGCTTGCGCGTGCGCACCGGGTCCGGATTGATGTGGGTCGACGCGCTCTGCAGCGGGCTGATGTGGGCGCCGATCAGGAACATCTCGGCATCGCGCACCACGACGTAGCCTTCCTTGATCTGCACGCGGCCGGCGCGGATCGCCTTGACTTCCCAGCCTTCCAGCGCGATGCCGGCCTCGTATCGCTCTTCGATGAAGTAGTCGAAAAAGGCCTTCTTGTTATCTGCAATGGTCATGCGTGCTGGGCAGGGGTGCGTGAGTGAAAAATCTCGCCGGACGGGGCGGGCCTGGTGGCCCATTCTGCGGCGGGGATGCCGCGGGCGCCTGTGTCGGCTAAAATCCGGATTTTAGCAAACCAGCCCCGGTACCGGTCCATGTCCGCGGCGCGCCAGGTCCGATTGGCGCGATATTGCAGTGCGGGATGACCGGATACCCGATTTTTCCATTCATGGCAGACGTCCATAAATCCGTGCTGCTCGGCTATTCGGCCGGGCAGATGTACGACCTGGTCACGCGCGTGGAGGACTATCCAAAGTTCCTCCCGTGGTGTGGCGGCGTCGAGGTGTTCGAACAGACCGAGACCACGCTCGATGCCAAGATCCATATCCAGTTCAAGGGTATCCAGCAGTTTTTCCATACGCGCAATACGCAAGAGCGGCCCACGCGCATCGACATGACGTTTGCCGACGGGCCATTCAAGACGTTCAACGGCTCCTGGCGCTTTACCCCGCTGCGCGAGGATGCCTGCAAGATCGAATTCCACCTGCATTACGAGTTCTCCAGCTTGCTGCTGGAAAAGATTATCGGCCCGGTATTCAGCGTCATCGCGAATACCTTCGTGGATGCCTTCGTCAAGCGTGCCGAGGTGGTTTATGGCGCCAACTGATGCCGCGCCGGGCACGGTGCGCATCTCGGTGTGCTACGCCAGGCCGGATTCGGTTTTCCTGGAGGAAATCGATGTGCCGGAGGGCACCACGATTGCCGCGGCCATCGTCGGCTCGGGGCTGCAGCAGGCCTGCCCCGAGGTGGATCCGTCGACCATGCGCGTCGGTATCTACGGCAAGCTCAAGACACCCGATACCGTGGTGCGGGCTGGGGATCGTCTCGAAATCTATCGGCCCCTGACCGCGGATCCGAAACTGGCCCGGCGCCGGCGCGTGCAGAAGACGCGCGCGAGTGGCACGCGCGAAGGGCAGAAGTGGTTGCGCGGGGGCGGTTGAGGGCCGGGGACGCCAGCGTTGGTGTTCGGTACTGGCCTTAGCCGCAGTCCTTCTCGATATTGGCGTTGGTTTTCACGATCTCGGCCTGGCGTTGTTCGCCGCCGAGAAACTGCACGCCGCCGTCTGCGGTCATCACGCCGGTACGCGCGCCTTGTTGCAGGCCCTGCGCGTAGTTGCGCAGCTGGGCGCAACGCGTGGCCCGCTCGTTGGCTTCCGCCTCTTTCTGCGCATCCTTGGCAGCCGCCTCGAGCCGCTCCGCGCGGCGCTTCTGGAACGCTTCCTCGGCCGTTGGTGCGGGTGCCGCGGCGGCCTTTGCGGCGGCCGGCCGGGCCGGAGCGGCTTCGGCAGTGGCGGGTGTGACGGATGTGGCGGGCGTGGCCTCGACGGGCTTGTATTCGCCGGAAAGTTTCCCTGGCCCCTTCACGATGCGCGTGACGTCTGGAGGCGGGGGCACGTCGCTATACACCATCCGACCACTGGCGTCGCGCCATTGCCACTGGGCGGATGCCGATGCCGGCACAGCGGCGAGGGCGGCGGCAAGCAGCGAAAGCGACAGCGCGGACGAGCGGATCATGGCTGGGTACGAGTAGTGTCTGGACAGATGTTCCGAGGCCGGCGTTGGCTTGCCGGGCCGGCCGGGCATCCTGGATGTGACCCCGGCGACATCGAGTGCAAGTCTACGCAGACTTGTCGCTGGCGTGCAAGCGAACAGACCAGGCGACGCCGACCATGAGCAGTGCGATGGCGGCGATTTCCAGCGGCCGCGGCCAGCGGTGATCGAACACAAACCCGTATGCCAGCGCGAAAAGCGTCTCGAACACGATCATCTGGCCCGACAGTGTCAGCGGCAGCCGGCGGCTGGCGATGTTCCAGAGGTTGTTGCCAATCAGCGACGCTCCCAGTGCCACGGCGGCGTTGACCATCCAGAACCATTGCCAGTCGCGCCCGGAGCCAGGGGCGCTCAGCGCGTCGCCGGCCAGCAGCCAGCCGCCCAGGGCGAGCACGGCGGAGACCGCGCCGGTCGACAGTCCGTACAGCGCCGACCACTCATTGCCGCTGTAGTGCGGATTGCGCTGCAGGTAGCGCGCGTTATCCACGGCATACAGGGTCCAGCAGACCAGCGCGCCGGCCGCGCAGGCTACCCCCGCGAGCTTCTGCCAGACTGGCCGGGCGATGGCGCCGGCTGCGGCGGCATGCGCGCTCTGGCCGCCGCCGAACAAGTCGATGTTGATGCAGGCAATGCCGGCCGCGACCACCAGCAGCGGCCATACCAGCCGGGACAGCGGCACCGCGCCATGGTCGCGCCGGCCCATGATGGTCACGGAAATCGGCAGGATGCCGATGATCAGCGAGGTCGGACCTACCCCGGCGAGCTGCACGCCGAAGGCCAGCAGTACGTAGTACAGCAGGTTGCCCGTGAAGGCCTGGCGCAGCAATGCCACGCAATCGGCACGCGTAAGCTTGCGTGCAATGCGCTTCATCAGCGGCAGGGCGGCGACTAGTGCGACCACCCCGTAGGCCAGGTAACGCCCGATGGCCAGCTCCCACGGCGAAAACGCCGGCAGCAGCTTGGGCGCGATGAACACCATGCCCCAGAACGCGCCCGCCAGCAGTCCGCACAGTACGCCAATCCCCATTCCCGCCACACTTCGAAGAAAAAAGATTTCGAGCATAGCAGAGGCCGTCGTGCGCGGGCGTTTGCGCCGCGTCAAGATGCGCGCCTTCCTGTATAATTCGGTTTTGCGCCTAGAGGAATTGCTATGCGTCTTGTCCAGAAAGCACTCACGTTCGATGATGTGCTGCTCGTGCCGGCCTATTCGGCCGTCCTGCCCCGGGATGTCTCCCTTCGTACCCGCCTGACCCGTTCGATCGACCTGAACATTCCGCTGGTGTCCGCCGCCATGGATACCGTGACGGAGGCTCGCCTGGCTATTGCCATGGCGCAGGCGGGCGGCATCGGAATCGTTCACAAGAATCTGAAGCCGGCCGACCAGGCCCGCGAAGTGGCTCGCGTCAAGCGCTACGAATCGGGTGTGCTGCGTGATCCGATCACCATTTCCCCCGACATGAAGGTGCGGGAAGTGATCGCGCTGTCGCAGCAGCATGGCATTTCGGGCTTCCCGGTGCTGGAGGGCAAGACCGTCGTCGGCATCATCACCAACCGCGACCTGCGCTTCGAGGAAGAGCTGGACGCGCCGGTGCGCGCCAAGATGACCCCGCGCGAAAAGCTGGTGACCGTCAACGAAGGCGCCACGCTGGAGGAAGCCAAGCGCCTGATGAACCGTCACCGCCTGGAGCGTGTGCTGGTGGTCAACCAGGCCTTCGAGCTGCGCGGCCTGATCACCGTGAAGGACATCCAGAAGGCCGTGGACAATCCGCTGGCCAGCAAGGACGACCATGGCCAGCTGCGCGTCGGCGCGGCGGTCGGCGTGGGTCCGGACAACGACGAGCGTGTCGAACTGCTAGTCAAGGCCGGCGTGGACGTGATCGTGGTCGATACCGCCCATGGCCACAGCCAGGGCGTGCTGGACCGCGTGCGCTGGGTCAAGCAAAACTACCCGCAAGTGCAGGTTGTCGGCGGCAACATCGCCACTGGCGACGCCGCGCGTGCGCTGGTCGAGCATGGCGCGGACGGCGTCAAGGTCGGTATCGGCCCGGGCTCGATCTGCACCACGCGTATCGTTGCTGGTGTCGGCGTGCCGCAGATCACCGCCGTGTCGAACGTGGCCGAAGCCCTGAAGGGCACCGGCGTGCCGCTGATCGCCGATGGCGGCGTGCGCTACTCCGGTGACGTGGCCAAGGCGCTGGCGGCCGGCGCCCACACCGTGATGATGGGCGGCATGTTCTCGGGTACCGAGGAAGCGCCGGGCGAGGTGTTCCTGTTCCAGGGCCGCTCGTTCAAGAGCTACCGCGGCATGGGTTCGGTGGGCGCCATGAAGGACGGCGCGGCTGACCGCTACTTCCAGGAAGACAACACCGCCAACGTCGACAAGCTGGTTCCGGAAGGCATCGAAGGCCGCGTGGCCTACAAGGGCTCGGTCATGGCCATCATCCACCAGCTCACCGGCGGCGTGCGCGCCTCGATGGGCTACTGCGGCAGCAAGTCGATCGCCGACTGGCATGAGAGCTCGCAGTTCGTGCAGATCACCGCGGCCGGCATGCGCGAGTCGCACGTGCACGACGTGCAGATCACCAAGGAAGCGCCGAACTACCACATCGACTGACCCGCGCGGCGGGCCTGCCGAGCCAGGTGACAGGCATCCCGGCAGGCAAGCCTGCCGGGCCTGCTGAGGACCGCTCATGAAGGTGCTGCTGCGAGCCGTACTGTTCTTTGACGCCTTGCTCGACCTGATGCTCGGCGTGCTGCTGCTGATGTCGCCGTTCACGACGTTGTATGCGGCCCTGCAACTGCCCCAGCCGCAACCGGCGCTGTTCGGACAGTTGCTGGGTGTCGCGCTGATCGGCTTGTCCTGGCTGCTGTGGCATGCCACCGTCAACGGACAGATGACGGTGACCGTGGCTCGGACCGTTGGCTACGTGAACTTGGCCAGCGCGCTGCTGATCCTCTCCTGGCTGGTGTTCCTGGAACTGCCGCTGGAAGGCGCCGGCAAGGTCTGGGTGCCCATCCTGGTGGCCATGCTTGGCTTTTTCGCGCTGGTGCAGATACCGGCGGCCAAGCGCGTCCGCAACCGCGAGCGGCAGGCGAAGGCAGAGCGCGAGCTGCAGCAGGCCAGCGAAGCCCATGATCCACGCCCGCAACCCGGCCCCGCGCGCCGCGCGCAAACATCGACATTCCCCGACAACCGGCGCGAGCCGGTCATCACACCGCCGCCCGGCTATGGCCCGGGCACGGAAGTGACAACCGAACCCGAACCGGAAGATACGCCACCCGCCCATCATGCACGACAAAATCCTTATTCTTGATTTCGGCTCGCAGGTCACGCAGCTGATTGCCCGCCGCGTTCGCGAGGCCCACGTCTACTGCGAGATCCATCCGAACGATGTGAGCGACGAATTCGTCCGCGAATTCGCGCCCAAGGGCATCATCCTGTCGGGCAGCCACGCCAGCACCTACGAAGACCACCAGCTGCGCGCGCCGCAGGCGGTGTGGGACCTGGGCGTGCCGGTGCTCGGCATCTGCTACGGCATGCAGACCATGGCCGTGCAGCTCGGAGGCAAGGTCGAGTGGAGCGATCACCGCGAATTCGGCTACGCCGAAGTCCGCGCGCATGGCCATACCGCGCTGCTCAAGGACATCGAGGATTTCACCACGGCCGAAGGCCATGGCATGCTCAAGGTCTGGATGAGCCACGGCGACAAGGTTGCCGCGCTGCCGCCTGGCTTCAAGCTGATGGCCTCCACCCCGAGCTGCCCGATCGCCGGCATGGCCGACGAGGCGCGCGGCTACTACGCGGTCCAGTTCCACCCGGAAGTCACGCACACGTCGAAGGGCCGCGAGATGCTGGAGCGCTTCGTGCTGGGCGTCTGCGGCGCCGGCGCGGACTGGGTGATGAAGGACCACATCGAGGAAGCGGTATCCCTGATCCGCAAGCAGGTCGGCGACGAGGAGGTGATCCTGGGCCTGTCCGGCGGCGTGGATTCGTCGGTGGCTGCCGCGCTGATCCATCGCGCGATCGGTGACCAGCTCACCTGCGTGTTCGTCGACCATGGCCTGCTGCGCCTGGACGAGGGCAAGATGGTGATGGAGATGTTTGCCGGCCGCCTGCATGCCAAGGTCGTGCATATCGATGCGTCGGAGCAATTCCTCGGCCATCTGGCCGGCGTGACCGACCCCGAACAGAAACGCAAAATCATCGGCCGCGAGTTTGTTGAGGTCTTCCAGGCGGAAGCCAAGAAACTCACCAACGCGAAGTGGCTGGCCCAGGGCACGATCTACCCCGACGTGGTCGAGTCGGGCGGCACCAAGACCAAGAAGGCCACCACCATCAAGAGCCACCACAACGTGGGTGGGCTGCCCGAGACGCTTGGCCTGAAGCTGCTGGAGCCGCTGCGCGACCTGTTCAAGGACGAAGTCCGCGAACTGGGCGTGGCGCTGGGCCTGCCGCCGGAGATGGTGTACCGCCATCCGTTCCCGGGTCCGGGCCTGGGCGTGCGCATCCTCGGCGAAGTCAAGCGCGACTACGCGGACCTGCTGCGCCGTGCGGATGCCATCTTTATCGAGGAACTGCGCAAGACCATCGCGACGGAGCAAGACGCCGCCGCCGGCTTGTGCGAGCCGCAGCAGGTGGGCAAGAGCTGGTACGACCTGACCAGCCAGGCTTTTGCGGTGTTCCTGCCGGTGAAGTCTGTGGGTGTGATGGGCGATGGCCGGACCTATGACTACGTCGTGGCGCTGCGCGCCGTGCAGACCACCGACTTCATGACCGCGCACTGGGCGCACCTGCCGTACTCGCTGCTGGGCCGTTGCTCGAACCGGATCATCAATGAAGTCCGGGGCCTGAACCGGGTCGTGTATGACGTGTCGGGCAAGCCGCCTGCGACGATCGAGTGGGAATGATGCGGCGCGAGCCGATCGCTATCCCAGGCGGTTGAGCCAGTACCGAGTCTGTCACCGAAGCCCGCGCTGTTGCGCGGGCTTCGTGTTTTTTGGCGATCACGAGATCGCTATCCGTGTGGGAATACGCCGACAACGGAACGGGATGTCACCGGCTGACGACGGCAAACGCGTCGCCTACGCTTCACGGTAGCGGGTGGTGGCTGGCAGCGGGATCCGCTCGGGTTTTCGACTGCCGGGTTCCATCTGGCAATGGGCCACCTGAACGGCCGGTCGGGGGAAGCATGGCAACAAAGCGGCGTGACGTCACGCCACCTTCGCCCCCGGTAGCGCGCAAGCTGCCGGAATTGTTTGCCGCGCGTCACTGGCAGCCGTTCGACTTCCAGCGCGCGGTATGGGACGCCATCGGACGAGGGCAAAGCGGCTTGCTGCACGCCACCACAGGCACCGGCAAAACCTATGCCGCATGGCTGGGCGCCTTGCTCGCCTTTGCCAGCCCGCCAACCCGCCCCGGAGCGCCGTCACCTTCGTTGACCGTGCTCTGGCTGACGCCGATGCGCGCGCTTGCGGCGGACACCACCCGGGCGCTGCTCGCACCGCTTGCCGAACTCGGCCTCGACTGGAGTGTGGGGTTGCGCACCGGCGATACCAGCAGCAGCGAGCGCGCGGCACAGGCACGCCGGCTGCCGACCGCGCTGGTCACCACACCGGAAAGCCTGTCGCTGCTGCTGACGCGCGCCGATGCGCGCGAGGCGCTCCAGAGCGTGCGGCTAGTCGTGGTCGACGAGTGGCACGAACTGATCGGCAGCAAGCGCGGGGTGCAAGTGCAACTGGCGCTGGCCCGGCTGCATCAATGGCAGCCGGACCTTTGCGTGTGGGGCTTGTCCGCGACGCTTGGCAACCTGAATCATGCGCGCGATGTGCTGCTCGCCGGTGTTGCGCCGGAACGGCGCGTGCTGGTCCACGGCCATACGCCCAAGACACTCATCATCGACACGCTGCTACCGGACGCCGCCAGCCGTTTCCCATGGGCGGGACACCTTGGCCTGTCGATGTTGCCGCACGTGGTGCGCGAACTGGAAGCGAGCACCACCACGCTTGTGTTCCTGAATACTCGATCGCAGGCGGAGCTCTGGTACCAGGCATTGCTGGAGGCTCGACCGGACTGGGCCGGCCAGATTGCGCTGCATCACGGATCGCTGGACCGCGCCGTGCGCGAATGGGTCGAGCAGCACCTCAAGAACGGCGAGTTGCGCGCCGTGGTGTGTACCTCCAGCCTGGACCTTGGCGTGGACTTCCTGCCGGTGGAACGCGTGCTGCAGATCGGCTCGCCCAAGGGCGTGGCGCGGCTGCTGCAGCGCGCCGGGCGATCGGGGCACGCCCCGGGCAGGGCATCGCGCGTGACCGTGGTGCCCACGCACAGCCTGGAACTTGTGGAGTCGGTCGCAGCTAGAGAGGCTGCGCTGGCCGGGCGGATCGAGGCGCGCGATTCGCCGGACAAGCCGCTCGACGTGCTGGTGCAGCATCTGGTCACGGTGGCACTGGGCGGCGGATTCCGGGCGGACGACCTGCTGGCCGAAGTGCGGACCACGTGGGCCTACCGCGCGCTGACCGGGGAGGAATGGCGATGGTGCCTCGACTTCGTGCGAAATGGCGGCGGTACGTTGTCTGCCTATCCCGACTATCACCGAGCGATGCCCGACGATGACGGCGTCTGGCGCGTGCCGGATGCCCGGCTGGCGCGCCGGCACCGGATGAGCGTGGGTACGATCGTCAGCGATGCGACGATGCAGGTGCGCTACTGGACTCGCGCAGGCAGCGGCGGTGCATCCCTGGGGACAGTCGAGGAAGGCTTTATCGCTCGCCTGGCGCCCGGTGACTGTTTCCTGTTCGGCGGCCGCCTGCTGGAACTGGTGCGCACGCAGGAGATGACCGCCTACGTGCGCCGCGCCACGGGCAAGCGGCCGGCCGTGCCGCGCTGGAACGGCGGCAAGATGCCGCTTTCCACGGAGCTCGCCGACGCCGTCGTCGCCACACTTGATGCCGTGCGCGCGGGTCGGCTGGATCTGGCCACGACGCCCGAACTGCCGTTGATCGAGCCGCTCGTGGCCTTGCAGATGCGCTGGTCGTCAGTGCCTGCGCCGGACACGCTGCTGGCGGAGACGCTGCATTCGCGCGAAGGCTGGCACCTGTTTCTCTACCCCTTCGCCGGGCGTTCCGTGCATCTCGGCCTCGGCAGCTTGCTGGCATGGCGGCTGGGGCAGAAAGTACCGGCTACGTTCTCGGTGGCAGTCAACGACTATGGATTGGAGTTGCTGGCGTCCGCGCCGCTGGATTGGGGGCAGTGGCTGCCACAGGTGCTGGCCGAAGAGCGCCATCGCGATCTGGCCGCCGACGTGATGGGCAGCCTGAACGCCGGCGAGCTGTCGCTGCGCCGCTTCCGCGAGATCGCTCGCGTGGCGGGGCTGGTGTTCCAGGGCTATCCCGGCGCCGCCAGGAGCGCGCGGCAGCTGCAGGCCTCGTCGAGCCTGTTCTATGAAGTCTTTCGCAAGCACGACCCCGGCAATCTGCTGCTCGGGCAGGCCGAACGCGAGGTGCTGATGCAGGAGCTGGATGCGCACCGCCTGACCACCACGCTGGCGCGGCTGGCGTCAATGCGGCTGGACTTGCGCGTGCTGGAACGGCCGTCGCCGCTGGCGTTCCCGCTGATCGTGGAATTCCTGCGCGAGAAACTCAGCACCGAGAAGCTTGCGGACCGCATCGCCCGCATGCTCTCCGACCTGGAACGCGCCGCGGGTCCGGCGCCGGACTACACGGGGCCGATGCATGACATGCCGCCCGGCGTTGATGCAGCGCGCGTGGCAGAGCAAGCGCGCTTCGGCATGTCCGACCACGCAGGACCGGCGGGCCCGCGCAAGCCTCGACGGACGCGCAAGCCGTCCCGGCCACTACCGCTGCTATGACCGGCATGAGCGATATCCACCTGGTTGCGTCGGGGGCCCATGCCGTGCGTGTGGCCGGCGAGACGCTGTGGCTGCTGCCGGAGCATGCGGTGTGGTGGCCGGCGGGCAGCATGCTGCTCGTGGCGGATGTCCATATCGGCAAGGGCGCGGCCTTCCGCGCATTGGGTCAGCCGGTGCCGAGCGGGACCACTGCCGACAACCTGGCGCGGCTACATGCGCTGGTGCGTCGCTATCCGGCGAACGAACTGGTGTTTCTCGGGGACTTTCTGCACGCCCGCGCCGCGCGCACGGGCGCTGTGTTGATGGCGCTGCGCGACTGGCGGCGCTGCCTGCCGGCGCATCTGCGCTGCACGCTGGTACGCGGCAACCACGACACTCACGCCGGTGATCCGCCGCCCGACCTGGAGATCGCAGTCGTCACCGAGCCGCTTTCGGCCGGACCCTTTGCTTTGTGCCACATGCCGGGGACTTCGCCTCAAGGCTTCGTCCTGGCGGGCCATCTGCACCCTGCCTGCGTGCTGCGCGGCACCGGCGGCGATGTGTTGCGGCTGCCGTGTTTTGTGTTCGGCGCAGAGGGCGCCATCCTGCCAGCGTTTGGCGCGTTCACGGGACACGCTACGATCCGGGCGCAACCGGGCGAGCAGTGCTACGTGGTTGGCGACGGCCGGGTGTGGCCCGTGCCGGTCAGGTAAGGCAGGGGCGCAACTCAGGCCCGCCCAGCAGATCCTGCTCATCCAGCAGCGCATAGGCAATCTCGGGCGTGGTCTCCATCGCCCGGCGTATCGCCGCTGGAATCGCCTGCTTCGTCTTCCGGCATAGTCCCGGCTTATCTTCGAGCTGGATGTTGATCCCCCGCAGCGTGCGCACGCCATTCGCGCTCGGCGTGATGGTCAGGACGATGCCAAGTTGTGCCTGCAAGCGGCCGCCCAGATGCCGCAGGTCGGCGAGGCTCGTCACGCTTTCCAGCCGCGCCACCAGCCGTTTTTCCTCCTCGCGGGTCAGGCGCAGGACGCTGAGATCGGCGGCCGGATCGGCCAGCAGTTCTTCCCTGCGGCAAGTGCAGGCGCCGGGGGGGCATTCCGTGCGGATCGGGAAGGGCGCGTTCATCGGGGGCGGCCGGGCTGGCCCCATGCGGGGGCGGTAACTGGATATCTTAATGCACGGCGCGGTGGGCCGGCGCATGGACCGTCTGCAAGAGGCGCCAATTCGATTTATGCTGCCGCTGGCGACGCAGCACAGCCGCATACCCATAACCGGATATGACCATGCCAGGAGACCACATGGCCCTCTCGATGTATGAAGTATCGATTCCCGCGTTTATCCGCGCCTTGAACAACCTGTCGGCCATTTTGGAAAAAGGCGCGGCGCATGCGCAGGCGCAGGGCATGGACCCCGCCGACCTGATCCAGACGCGACTGATCGCCGACATGGATACGCTGGCGAACCAGGTGCAACGCGCCAGCGATGCCGCGAAGGGCTGCGCGGCGCGGCTCGCGGGGATCGATGTGCCATCGTTTGCCGATACGGAAGCGACGTTTCCCGAACTGCAGGAGCGCATCGCGAAGACCGTGGACTTCCTGAAGTCGGTCCGTCCCGAGCAGCTCGAAGGCAGCGAAGCAAGAAGCATCGAACTGAAGCTCAGGCAGGGTGCCATCACCTTCGACGGGAAAAGCTATCTGCTGGGCTTTGCCCTGCCGAACTTCTACTTTCACATCACCACTGCCTACGACATCCTGCGCCACAAGGGCGTGCAGATCGGCAAGATGGATTACCTCGGCACGCGCTGAGCCCCCGGCCTTGCCCCGGGTGGGGCAATGGGCCGGAGTTCAGTGCATAGCGGCGCCGGCAGGCAGTGGGCCGCGTGCATCGAAACCGGCGGCGCGGTCCAGCCGGCCGCTCAGTTCCGTCAGGCCAAGCGCCACCAGCACAACCAGCGCGCCGATCCACGGCGTATGCATCAGGCCCAGGTGCGTGACGATCAGGCCACCGGCCCAGGCCGCCCCGGCAATGCCAAGGTTGAAGGCCGCGATGTTCAGCCCGGACGCCACGTCGACGGCATTGGGCGTATGGCGCTCCGCCTGCTTGACTACGTAGACCTGCAGGCCGGGCACATTGCCGAAGGCCACGGCACCCCAGGCCAGCACGGTGGCGACCACCAGCCAACGGTGAGGCGCGGTGAACGTCAGCACGAACAGCACCACGGCGAGCAACAGGAAGACCAGCCGCAGGGCGGGAATGGGGCCATGGCGATCGGCCAGGCGGCCGCCCCAGATATTGCCCACCGCCACGGATACGCCGTACACGAGCATCACCAGCCCGACGGCGCTGGCGCTGAAGCCCGATACATCCTGCAGGATCGACGCCAGGAAGGTGAACGGAATGAACGAGCCGCCATAGCCGATCGCCGTCTTCGCATACACCAGCAACAAGCGTGGCTCCGCCAGCACGCGGGCCTGCTGCAGCAGCGAGGCAGGCGGCGAATGCGGGATCGACGACGGCACGAACAGCAGGCTGCCGACAAAGGCGATCATGCCGAGTGCCGAGACGGCCAGGAAGGTCTCGCGCCAGCCGAAATGCTGGCCGATGAAGGTGCCCAGCGGAACGCCGGTCACCAGTGCGACCGTCAGGCCGGTGAACATGATGGCAATGGCACTGGCCGCCTTGTCCTTCGGCACCAGGCCGGTAGCGATGGTGGAGCCGATCGAGAAGAACACGCCGTGGGCCAGGCCGGTCAGGATGCGCGCGACGACCAGCGATTCATAGCTCGGCGCTTTCCAGGCAAGCAGGTTGCCAAGCGTGAAGAGCGCCATCAGCGAAAGCAACAGTGCCTTGCGCGGCAGCCGGCCGGTCAGTGCGGTAAGCACCGGAGCGCCGACCGCTACCCCAAGGGCATAAAGGCTGACCAGCATGCCGGCCGACGGCACGCTGATGTGCAGGTCGGTGGCGATGGTCGGGATCAGTCCGACGATCACGAATTCCGTCGTGCCGATGGCGAACGCGCTGAGTGTCAGCGCTAACAGGGCAATGGGCATGGTCTGCCTCCAGGAGAAGATGGGATGGCGGCAGTGTGCCTGTCTTACCTTTGCGGATTAAGGTGGTGAACGACAGAAGATATTTGAAATGAACGCAACAATGGTTCGTGCGTCCTGACGAGGCTGTCCGGTGCCCGGGCGAGAGGCGAGGTGATGGCGGCGACCCTTGCGCCACGTGCGGTGCGGTGGCCATCTCAGCGAAAACCCTGACTCGTCTGGTATACTTCCGCGTTGTCTGGCCGCTGCCGGATACAGCCTGCGAGAGGCCATGCGGAGCCCCGCCCCGATGCACTGCCGGAGGCCGCCTTGCCTCAAGCCATCTCTGATCCGGAGTCCTGGCCTCGCTCTCCCGACCCATGAAAGACTGGCCGCCATTGGCCGCTGAAACCATTGCGTTCCTGACCGGAGCGCGCCGCAAAGCATGACTTACGCCGTCAAGGAAATCTTCTATACGCTGCAGGGCGAAGGCGCCAACGCCGGCCGAGCCGCGGTGTTCTGCCGCTTTGCCGGCTGCAACCTGTGGAGCGGGCGCGAAGAGGACCGGTCCACTGCGGTTTGCCAGTTCTGCGACACGGATTTCGTCGGCACCGACGGCACGCGCGGCGGCAAGTACCGCACGGCCGGGGAACTGGCCGCGACGGTCGCTTCCGAATGGCCGCAAGGCGCCGGCGGCAAGCCGCTGGTGGTGTGCACCGGCGGCGAGCCGCTGCTGCAGCTCGATGGTCCGCTGATCGACGCGCTGCACGCGCAGGGCTTCGAGATCGCGATTGAAACCAACGGCACGATCGAGGTGCCGCCGGGAATCGACTGGGTTTGCGTGAGCCCCAAGATGGGCTCCGAACTCGTGGTCAGGAAGGGCGACGAGCTGAAGGTGGTGATGCCGCAGGCCGGGCAAGACTTCGCCGCATACGAGCAGCTGGATTTCCGGTATTTCCTGGTGCAAGCCATGGACGGCCCGCTGGCCCGCGAAAATACCGCCGCCGCCGTGGCGTTCTGCCAGCGACACCCGCGCTGGCGCCTGTCGCTGCAGACCCACAAGCTGCTGGGCATCCGCTGATTCAGGCGGATTCCTGTCCCGTGGCCGCAGCGTGGGCCACAATAGAGCCTGCGGACTCCGGCATGAAGTCCACCCAATGCAGGCCGCCTTGCAAGCGCCCGTACCCATGAGAAAACAAGTTTCCATTACCCGCCGGCTCGAATTCGATTCCGGCCATCGCATCCCGAACCACTGCGGCCAGTGCCGCAATATCCATGGCCATCGCTATCGCCTGGACCTGACGCTGTCGGGCGAGGTGCTGCATCGCGAGGGTGCGTCGGATGACGGCATGATCCTCGATTTCGGCGATATAAAGTCGCTGGCCCAGGACCACCTGGTGTCCAAATGGGACCATGCGTTCCTGATTTATCGCGGCGACACCGCGCTGCTGAACTTCCTGCAGTCGATGGAAGGGCACAAGACCGTGGTGCTGGACGCCATCCCGACGGTCGAGAACCTGGCGCAGATCGCCTTCGACATGCTGGCCCCGGTGTTCAAGGACTGCTTCGGCCACCATTTGCAACTGACCCGCCTGGTCCTGTTCGAAACGCCCAACTGCTGGGCCGAAGTCACCGCCACGGCGGAGCTGCCGGCACAGGACTGAGTCGCCCATGTCGGAAACCCGCACGGCGGAGGACATCGCGCGCGACGAGCGCTATATGCGCGCTGCCATGGACGAGGCGCGCCTGGCCGAAGCCGCGGGCGAGGTGCCGGTCGGCGCGGTGGTGGTGTGGAACGATGCCATCATCGCGCGCGGGCACAACCTGCCGATCACGTCGATGGATCCGTCGGCCCATGCCGAGATGCAGGCCCTGCGCGCGGCCGCGCAAGTGCTGGGCAACTACCGCATGCCCGAGTGCGAGCTGTACGTGACGCTGGAACCGTGCGCGATGTGCAGCGGCGCCATCCTCCATGCGCGCCTGCGCCATGTGGTGTTCGGCGCGACGGACCCGAAGACGGGTGCGGCCGGCAGCGTGGTGAACCTGTTCGAGCAGGCGCAGCTCAACCACCAGACCACCATGACGAGCGGCGTGCTGGCAGCCGAATGCGGGCAGATGCTGAAGGACTTCTTCGGCGCCCGGCGCCGCGCGCAGAAGGCCGCGCAACTCGCTGCACGAAGCTTGTCCGATCCCGAACAACCCTGATCAAGCCAACCCGTATGAGCACACCGAGCATCCAGCCGCATACCGAAGTCCGTCTGATCGCATCGTCCGGGTATCCGCACGATGTCGCCATCGCGGCACGCGGCTGTGCCTGGCTCAAGGCGCACGGGTACCACACGACCAACCCCGACGTGCTGGCGCGGCGCTACCTGCGCTTTGGCGGCACCGATGCCGAACGGCTCGCGGACCTGCATGCGATCGGCACCGGTACTCCGCACGAGCTCACGCTGGCCGTGCGTGGTGGCTACGGCATCGCACGACTGCTGGAGCGGCTCGATTTCGCGCAGATCGCCGAGCAAGCGCGCGCCAGCGGCACGCCCATCGTCGGCCACAGCGATTTCACGGCGTTCCAGCTGGCCTATCTGGCGGCAACCGGCGGCGTGACGTTTGCCGGGCCGATGCTGCTGGCGGATTTCGGCGCGGACATGGTCGACCCGTTCATGTGGGAGCACTTCGAAGGCATCCTGCGCGATCCGGCCTACACGGTGACGGTGCTGGCCCCGCAGGACGGCGGGCAGCCGTTCTCGGGCACGGTGGCGGGCACGCTGTGGGGCGGCAACCTGGCCATGCTGTGCAGCCTGCTGGGCACTCGCTTCATGCCGAAGGTGGAAGGCGGCATCCTGTTCCTGGAGGACATCAACGAGCCGCCGTATCGCGTGGAACGCATGCTGGTCCAGTTGCACCAGGCCGGCGTGCTCGGTGCGCAGCGCGCCGTCGTCCTTGGTGATTTTTCGAACTACCGCGTGACGGACTACGACAACGGCTACGACATGGACGCCGTCGTCGCCTACCTGCGCGACGAGTTGAAGGTGCCGGTGGTGACCGGCCTGCCGTTCGGCCACTGTGCGCGCAAGCTGACGCTGCCGGTTGGCGCGCAGGCGCAGCTCAGCGCAAGTGCGGAGGGGTTCACGCTGGGCCTTTCGGATTATCCGGTGCTGCCGGCCCTGGCCTGACGCGCTTTCGACCCGCACCCTCCGGTCGCCGGAAAGGCGTGCGGATGGTAAAATAATCGGTTATTTCCCCCATTTCCTCCGGGGTTCTCCCATGAACCGGGGCGCATCGCATTCGGCGGCGCCGCCCCGTTCCGGGAAGCCTGGCGCATTGGCGCCATACCCGTTTCCAGACAAGGTTCCAGACGTGCTTTCTACCGCAAACATCACCATGCAGTTCGGCCCCAAGCCGTTGTTCGAGAATATCTCGGTCAAGTTCGGCGAGGGCAACCGCTACGGCCTGATCGGCGCGAACGGCTGCGGCAAGTCCACCTTCATGAAGATCCTCGGTGGCGACCTGGAGCCGTCGTCGGGCAACGTCATGCTGGAGCCGGGCATTCGACTGGGCAAGCTGCGCCAGGACCAGTTCGCCTATGAAGACATGCGCGTGCTGGACGTCGTGATGATGGGCCACACCGAGATGTGGGCCGCCGCGCAGGAGCGCGACGCCATCTACGCCAACCCCGAAGCGACCGACGAAGACTACATGAAGGCCGCCGAACTGGAGGCCAAGTATGCCGAGTACGACGGCTACACCGCCGAGGCCCGTGCCGGCGAACTGCTGCTGGGCGTAGGCATTCCCACCACCCAGCACCAGGGCCCGATGAGCGACGTCGCGCCGGGCTGGAAGCTGCGCGTGCTGCTGGCGCAGGCACTGTTCTCGAACCCGGACGTGCTGCTGCTCGACGAGCCGACCAACAACCTGGACATCAACACGATCCGCTGGCTGGAGACTGTGCTCAACGAGCGCAACTCCACCATGATCATCATCTCGCACGATCGCCACTTCCTGAACTCCGTGTGCACGCACATGGCCGACATGGACTACGGCACGCTCAAGGTCTACCCGGGCAACTACGACGACTACATGGAAGCGTCGATGCAGGCCCGCGAGCGACAGATGGCCGCCAATGCGCGCGCCAAGGAGCGCATCAGCGAACTGCAGGACTTCGTGCGCCGCTTCTCGGCCAACAAGTCCAAGGCCCGCCAGGCGACCTCGCGCGCCAAGCAGATCGAGAAGATCAAGGTCGAGGACATCAAGCCCTCGTCGCGCCAGAACCCGTTCATCCGCTTCGAGTTCGAGAAGAAGCTGCACAACCTGGCGGTCGAGGTGGAAGGCATCACCAAGACCTACGACCGCAAGATCATCAACAACCTGTCGCTGGCGATCCAGGCCGGCGAGCGCGTGGCGATCATCGGCGAAAACGGCGCGGGCAAGACCACGCTGCTGCGCAGCCTGCTGAACGGCGCGGTGCAGACCGGCGTGCAGCGCGGTGTCGAGGTCGACCGCGGCCTGGTCAAGTGGGCCGAGAACGCCAACGTCGGCTACATGCCGCAGGACACCTACGAGGAATTCCCGACCGACCGCGACGTCATGGACTGGATGAGCCAGTGGACACAGGCCGGCGACGACGAGACCTCGCTGCGCGGCACGCTGGGCCGCCTGCTGTTCTCGGCGGACGACATCAAGAAGAACGTCAAGGTGCTGTCCGGTGGCGAAAAGGGCCGCATGATCTGGGGCAAGCTGATGCTGGGCCGCCACAACGTGCTGGCGCTGGACGAGCCGACCAACCACATGGACATGGAGTCGATCGAGTCGATGCAGATCGCGCTGGACAAGTTCCAGGGAACGCTGATCTTCGTCTCGCACGACCGCGAGTTCGTGAGCGGCCTGGCCACGCGCGTGATCGAAGTGCGTACCGATGGCACGCTGACGGATTACCTCGGCACGTATGACGAGTACCTGCAGTCGCAGGGCATCGACGGCTAAGCGCCCGAACCCGTGTCAACGCAAAGGCCGCCTCCGGGCGGCCTTTGTGCTTCTCGTTCGCTGTTTGCGACGGCTCGAGTTCAGCCGCCTGCGTCCATCCCCATCATCCTGACGAGCTCGTCGAGCTGCCCGGTGATGGCTTGCGCGGTGATCTCGCCCTTGGCCTTGAGCAGTGCGCCGTTGAGCGGGTCACGCAGGGCGATCAACGCCGGGAGATCGGTGGCTTTTTCGACCTTGACCTGCATGACGTAACCGCGCAGGCCAAGGTGCTGGCTGATGACGTCCGTGTAGAAGTGGTACAGGCGCTGGTAGGCCCGGATATCCGCCTCTGAGTGGGGCGCCGTAGCCGGCGCCTGGGCGGACTCCTGCGCTTCGACGCGGCGCATGGCATACATCGAGAAGAGATTGCTGTCCTCGCTGGCGGGTGCGGCCTTCACCGGGGCGGGCCGCTGCTGCGGGGCGGCTTCCGGCACGGTCTCGACCAGGGCCATTTGCACCAGCTGTTTGAGCGACTCCGACCCTATTCCCATGCCGTCAAGCTGCGACAGCAGTTCCTGCTCGCGCCGTTCGCCATTGACGATCAGCAGCAGGGCGCGCAGCTTGTGATCCAGCTTGCGCGCGCGCGTCTTGATCTCGTCAAGGCCGGCTTCGGTCTTGCGGTAAATCGGGTTAACCACGTCTCGCTCCCTGTTATGTATCCGCCGCGCTGGCGAGATCCCAGGGGCGCGGCCGATTATCGCCATCTGTTGCCTCGCGGATGGCGCAGCCTGAAAAACCGCCTGCTCCAATCCGCTCTACAATGTGGTGCACCATAAAAGTAACAAAATAATTGCAACCGCTGATTGACCAAACTGACAACTGTGGCCATGCAACAACGAGACAAACTCTTTATCAACGGCAAATGGGTCAGCCCGCACGGCACGGGGCTGATCGACGTCATCCATTCCACCACCGAAGCGGTCATGGGGCGTATCCCCGAGGGAAGCCCGCGCGACGCGGAAGACGCGATCCAGGCTGCCCGGGCCGCGTTTGATGGCTGGGCCAGCACGCCGCCGGCGGTGCGCGCCGACTATATCCGCAAGATCGCCGAGGGCCTGAAGGCGCGGACCGAAGAACTGGCCCAGCTGATTGCGGGCGAGGTCGGCATGCCGATCAAGCTGGCACGCGCGATCCAGGTCGGCGGCCCGGTCTACAACTGGGGCCAGGCCGCGAAGCTGGTGGAAAGCTTCGAATTCGAGGAAGAGGTCGGCAATTCGCTGGTCGTGCGCGAGCCGGTCGGCGTGGTGGCCGCGATCACGCCATGGAACTACCCGCTCAACCAGATCACGCTGAAGGTGGCGCCCGCGCTGGCCGCCGGCTGCACGGTGGTGCTCAAGCCGTCGGAAGTGGCGCCGCTCAATGCCTTCGTGCTGGCCGAGGTGATCGAAGCGGCAGGCCTGCCGCCGGGCGTGTTCAACCTGGTGACCGGGTATGGTCCGGTGGTAGGCGAGGTGCTGGCCAGCCATCCCGAGGTCGACATGGTGTCGTTCACGGGCTCGACCCGGGCCGGCAAGCGTGTGTCGGAACTGGCATCGCAGACCGTCAAGCGCGTGGCGCTGGAACTGGGCGGCAAGTCCGCCTCGGTGGTGCTGGACGATGCCGACCTGCCGGCGGCGGTGAAGGGCACCATCAATGCGTGCTTCCTGAATTCCGGCCAGACCTGCTCGGCGCATACGCGCATGCTGGTACCGCGCGGCCGCTATGACGAAGTGAAGGCGCTGGCCGCGAAGGTGGCCGAAGGCTTTACGGTGGGCGACCCGCTGCAGGAAACCACCCGGCTCGGGCCGCTGATTTCCGCGGTGCAGAAGGACCGCGTGACAGGTTATATCCGCCGTGGGCTGGAAGAGGGTGCCGAACTGGTCGCGGGCGGCCCCGACGCGCCGGCGGGCCTGGAGAAGGGCTTCTTCGTCAAGCCGACCGTGCTGGGCAATGTGGACCCGCGCGCCACGGTGGCGCAGGAGGAGATCTTCGGGCCGGTCCTGTCGATCATCTGCTACGACACCGAGGAAGACGCGGTGCGTATCGCCAACGACAGCGTCTATGGCCTGGGTGGCGGTGTCTGGGCCGGTGACGAAGCGCGCGCGATCCGCGTGGCGCGACGCATCCGTACCGGCCAGGTGGACATCAACGGCGGCCCGTTCAACATGCAGGCGCCGTTCGGCGGCTACAAGCAGTCCGGCAACGGGCGCGAGGCCGGCAAGTACGGGCTCGAGGAATTCCTCGAGTACAAGGCCCTGCAACTCAAGAAGCCGGCCTGATAGCCGATAATCCGTCCGGGTATCTGGGTCCAAGGCCCCGCATGGCAGCATGCGGGGCTTCTTGTTTGTGCGCGTTGGTGGCGATAATTGCCGCCAAACAAAAATTCTCTCGGGGAGATGACCGATGCGCTGGTTCCGACGGCTGGCCTGGCTGGTAGCGGTGCTGTTGCTGGTGTCCGCGGCGGCGCTGGCGGGCGGCTATATCTGGTATCGGCAGGCGTCGCAGCCGCAGTCGGCGGGCACGCTGGCGCTGCCCGGGCTGCACGGACGCGTCACCATCGTGCGCGATCGCAACGCCGTGCCGCATATCCAGGCTGCTTCGCGGCTGGATGCGTATTACGCGCTGGGCTTCGTGCATGCGCAGGACCGCCTATGGCAGATGCAGATGAACAAGCGCATCGTCGCGGGCCGGCTCGCCGAGATCCTCGGGCCCAAGGCGCTCGATACCGACCGCTTCCTTCGCACGCTGGGCGTGCGCCGCAATGCCGAGGCAATCTTCGCGCAGCTCGAACCGGACTCGCGTGCCGCATTGCAGGCTTATGCGGCCGGCGTGAACGCCTATATCGACCAGCGCAAGGAACCGCTGCCGCCCGAGTTCGTGATCCTGCGGACGCGTCCGGAGCACTGGGAGCCCGCCGACACGCTCGGCTGGCAGACCATGATGGCATGGGACCTGGGCGGCAACTGGACCCAGGAAACCCTGCGCATGGCGCTGTCGCAGGTATTGCCGACCGCGCGCATCAGCGAGCTGCTGGCACCGTATCCGGGCGAGCGGCCGGTCCGCACGCTGGACTACGGCAACCTGTACCGCCACCTGGCCCCGCTGGCCTCGGCGCTGGCCCGCGCCGGCGACATGGCGCCGCCCGGCTACGTGGAAGGAATGGGATCGAACAACTGGGTGGTGTCCGGCGCGCATACGCGGTCGGGCAAGCCCATGCTGGCGAATGACCCGCACCTCGGCCTGCAGGCGCCAGCGCTCTGGTACCTGGCTAGGCTGCAGGCGCCGGGGCTGGACGTGGCCGGCGCCACGCTGCCTGGGTCGCCGCTGGTCGTGTTGGGCCATAACGCGCGCATTGCCTGGGGTTTCACCAATACGGCGCCGGACGTCCAGGACCTGTTCCTCGAACGCCTGCAGCCGGGCAGCACCGAGAAATACCAGACGCCGGATGGCTGGGTGTCGTTCCTGACGCGTGCCGAGACCATCCATGTCAAGGGCGCGGCCGATGTCACCCTGACGGTGCGCGAAACCCGTCACGGCCCGGTCATTTCCGATGTGGCCGAACCCGTCGCCAATGCCGCGGCCCCGCTAGGCGCGCGTTACGTCGTGGCGTTCCAGTGGACGGCGCTGCGCCCTGACGATCTCACCTTCCAGGCCGGGCTGAAGATGAACCTGGCCACCGACTGGGCGAGTTTCACGCAAGCGCTGCGCGACTTCCACTCGCCGCAGCAGAACATGGTTTATGCCGACGTGGACGGCAATATCGGTTTCATCGCGCCGGGACGGGTTCCGCTGCGCCGCGCCGACAACGATCTCAAAGGTTTGGCGCCGGCACCGGGCTGGGACGCGCGCTATGACTGGAACGGCTTTATCCCGTTCGAGCACCTGCCGCGTGCCTACAACCCGCCCAACGGCATCATCGTGACGGCGAACCAGCGCATCGTCGGGCCCGACTATCCCTACTTCATCACGAGCGAATGGACCGTGCCGTATCGCTACCAGCGCATCCGCGCGCTGCTCGATGGCGTGCCGCGCCATACGTTCGAGTCGTTCGGGGCCATCCAGAAGGACGTGGTCTCGCTGGCCATGCGCGATGTCCTGCCGCTGCTGCTGGCAGCGCCCGTGGCGAATGACGCCACCCGGCCACAGCGCGAGCGCGAACTGTTCGAGGCGTTGCGCAACTGGGACGGCACCATGGATGCCGCGGCGCCGCAGCCGCTGATCGTCACTGCCTGGCTGCGCGAGCTGTCGCGCCGGCTGTTCGAGGACAAGGTCGGCGAGGCGCTGTTCCAGCGCATGTGGGAGCAGCGCAACGTGCAGCAGCCGATGCTCAACATCCTGCGCAATGCCGCCGGCCCCGGCTCGCTCGGCAGCTTCTGGTGCGACAAGTCTGGGACGACCGAGCACGAGACCTGCGCCGATGCTGTCGCGGATGCGTGGACACTCGCGCTCGCCGACCTCTCGCGGCGCTATGGCGACAACCCCGGCAAATGGCGCTGGGGCAATGCGCATGCGGCCCGCTCCGAACACAAGCCGTTCGGCAAGCAGCCGTACCTGTCGGGGTTGTTCAACCTGCGCGTGCCGACCGGAGGCGACACCTACACGGTCAATGTCGGGCGCAACAACCCGCGCGACGAGCAGGCGCCGTTCGAGAGCACGCACGCAGCCAGCCTGCGCGCGCTCTATGACCTGGCCGACCTGGATGCCTCGCATTTCATGGATTCGACCGGACAGTCGGGCAATCCGGTGTCGCCGAACTACCGCGACTGGACCGGCAAGTGGGCGGCGGTGGAGTACATCACGCTGGCGCGGCGGCGTGAACCGGCGCGCGAACCGTTCGACACGCTGGTGCTGGAGCCCGCCACGGCAAAGGAAGGGGGCAGTCGTGGCAAATAGCCGCGTTGCGGACGTCCTTGACCGAATGGCAGTACTATTTCGGGCCATCCCATCGGCAGGAGCCGTGCATGGCAACGTCCACCCCTTCGCGTACCACTCACATCATCCAGCACGTCGCCTTTGAACACGGCGGCGTGATTGCCGAAGCGCTGCGCGCGCGCGGCCACGCCCTGCAGGTATTCCAGGCCGGCGTCGATGACCTCCAGCCCATTGCGGACCATCCGGCCGACCTGCTGCTGGTGCTCGGCGGACCGATCGGGGTCTATGAGACCGAGGCGTACCCGTGGCTGGAACAGGAAATCGCGCTGATTCGCGCGCGCCTTGCCGCCAAGGGGAAGGTGATCGGGGTTTGCCTCGGGGCGCAGCTGATTGCGCGGGCCTGCGGTGCGCGCGTGTACCCGGGAACGCGCGAAATCGGCTGGGCGCCGATCGTGCCGACCGCCACTGGTCGTGCCTCGGCATTGGCCGAACTGGCCACGGCCAACTGGGAGGTCTTGCACTGGCACGGCGACACCTTCGATCTGCCCGCGGGGGCGGAACTGCTGGCATCGACCGCCGCGGTGCCCAACCAGGCGTACGCCATCGGCAACCAGGTCCTGGCGCTGCAGTTCCATCCGGAAGTGCTGCCGCGCGATATCGAGGCCTGGCTGATCGGCCACACGGTTGAACTGGGCAAGGCGGGCATTGACCCGCGCACCATCCGCGCGCGTACCGCGGAAATCGGCGAGACAGTCGCGGCGGCGGGCCGCCGCATGTTCGCGCGCTGGCTCGACGAGGCCGGCCTGTGAACCGCACCGACCTGCCCGCGCTGCGTGGCGTTCCGGTCGATGCGGTCCTGATCGGCCAGGTTCGCCCTTTCGGCCCGCAGGGTGTGCCGAGCGGCATCGACAAGCGGGCGATCGCGGATGCTGTGCGGGTGACTGCGCTTGGCCTGTCGGGCGATGGCCAGGGCGATCCGAAGCACCATGGCGGTCCGGAAAAGGCGCTGCATCACTACGCATACGACCATTACGCGGCCTGGCGGGCCGAGCTTGCGGATCTCTGCGCGCCGGCCGGCACGGTCTTGTCCGCGCCGGGGGCCTTTGGCGAGAACTTGAGCACCACGGGGCTCACCGAAGCGGACATCTGCATCGGCGACCGCTTCCGCCTTGGCACCGCACTGGTGGAGGTGTCGCAGGCGCGCCAGCCATGCTGGAAGCTGAACCATCGCTTCGGGCACGCAGGCTTGTCGCGCGCGGTGCAGCAGAGCCTGCGCACGGGCTGGTACTACCGCGTGCTGGAAGAGGGCGAACTGCGCGTGGGCGACGGACTAATGTTGGTCAGCCGTCCGTATCCGGACTGGAGCATGGCCCGCCTGCTGCGCGTGCTTTATGTGGATCGCCTGGACTATGCGGCGTTGGCCGAGATGGCCGAGTTGCCGCCGCTGGCCGAGAGCTGGCGCAAGCTGGCCCGCCAGCGGCTGGCGAAGCACGAAGTCGAGGACATGGAAAAGCGCCTGACAGGCGGCTGAAACGGGAAGCGGCCGGCTACGCTCGGCCCTGGCGGAAGCGCCGGGCCGTGCCCTCGCGCGTGATGCGTTCCCAGACCGCCTGCTTTTCCCCATCGCTCAGGAATACCCAGTTGCTGACTTCCGAGGCGGTGCGTCCGCACCCTTGGCAGATTTCGTCGAACAGCGTCGAGCAGATGCCGACGCAGGGGCTGTCAGGGCGGTCAGCCAGTCCGGTGGCGTCGGACTGGACGGCGGACAGGACGGAGTCTGAGGGGGAAGACGACATGCAGGCGTGGAAAGGGCTGGCAGTCGGGCATTATAAACGGGCTGCTGCTGCGGCCCCGGTTCCATGCGCGGACAGATTTGAAGCGAGTGCCGCCGGCAGGGCATGGAATCATTCCGATTACCTCGGAGGTCGTTGAGCCGCTGCATCATGCCGCGTACGCTGCGTTGCGTTGACCATCGATCCCAAGGAGCCACAGATGCGCGAAGCCATCGCCCCAGCCGTTTCCGTTCCCGCCGTGACGCACCCCCGCATGCGGCAGATGGTGGAGGAGGTCCTGATGGGCTCGCCGGTCGCGCGCGCGCTCGGCGTGCAGCTCCAAGTGCTCAAGCCGGAGCACGTGGAGCTGGTATTGCCGTACAGGCAGGAGAACGTCACCCTGGGCAACACGGTCCACGGTGGCGTGATCGCCACGCTGATCGATATCGCGGGCGCTGCCGCCGCGGCCTCCGGTGCCGATCCGGAGCAGGTGAAGGGCGGGGCCACGGGTTCGCTCACCATCCAGTACCTGGCCCCGGCAAACGGAGCAGGCCTGCGCGCCGTCGCGAGCGTGGTGCGGCGCGGCCGCCGGCAGGTGATCAGCGATGTCGAGGTGTACGCCGAAGCGTCCGATGCCGGCATCCTGGTGGCCAAGGCGCTGATGAGCAGCACGATGTTCGGGTAAAGGTCGAAGGTCGCCACGACCCTTTACCCGGCTTCGCCCGCTGGGCAATTCCTACATCTTGCCGACCTTCGGCGGCTGGTTTCGACCATGCGTGGGCCGTGGGCGGGACATGCCCGTCGGCGCTGGCCTTGCCGTGGCGCGGGTTTCGTCTCCCGCCACCCCGGCACGTCCGCCGGGCACCAATCCTGCTAGTTGGCGGAAATGGACAGCGCATGGACGTCGGGGAACCGGTTCCGATTGCTTGAGAACGGGGAGGAGTTCTTCCCGAGCCTGATCGTGGCCATTGGTGCCGCGCGCAGCAGCGTGCTGCTGGAAACGTTCATCCTGGCCGACGACGAGGTCGGCAAGCCGCTTGCCGACGCACTGGTGGCGGCCGCGCAACGGGGCGTGGACGTCGCGCTGACCGTCGATGGTTTCGGCACGGCCGAGCTCTCCGCCGACTATATGGCGCGACTGGCCGAAGCTGGCGTTGCGGTGCGCATGTTCTCGCCGGGCCACCACCTGCTGGGCAAGCGGACCAATCTGTTTCGACGGCTGCATCGCAAGCTGGTGGCGATCGATGCGTCCATCGCCTTTGTCGCGGGGATGAACCTGTGCGTCGATCACCTGGTCCAGGCCAGCCCCAGAGCCAAGCAGGACTATGCCGTGGAGGTGCAAGGGCCGGCCGCGCAGGTGATCCACGCATTCATGCTGGAGGCCATTGGCGCGGCTGCCACCGGGCCTTACGCCACGCACCGGTGGCGGCGTCCGGCTGCGCCTGGCAACACTGCGTTCGAACCCTCGCTGCCCGGGGCCGCGTTGCTCGTGACGCGCGACAACCACGAGCACCGCAACGACATCGAGCGGCATTACCTGATGGCGATCCGCGCGGCACGGCACGAGATCATCATTGCCAACGCCTACTTCCTGCCGGGCTATCGGCTGCTGCAGGCGATCTGCGCCGCGGCGCAGCGCGGCGTCGATGTGCGGCTGATCCTGCAAGGCCGGCCGGACATGCTGTGGGTCAAGCGCGCCGTCGACATGCTGTATGCGCGCTTGCGCGAATCGGGTGTGCGGATATTCGAATTCTGCGAGCGGCCGAACCATAGCAAGGTGGCCGTGGTGGACGATGACTGGGCCACAGTGGGATCCAGCAATCTCGACCCCTTGAGCCTGTCGCTGAACCTCGAAGCCAATCTCGTGATCCGCGATAAGGCGTTCGTGGCCTTGCTCAAGGATAACCTGCGCGGCCTGATGTCCCGCAGCTGCACCGAGATCTCCGCGGCCGAAGGGCGGCACGAGGCGTGGTGGCACGGCATCGTCACGCCGGTGATCTTCCACTTCCTGCGCAAGTTTCCCGCGTGGGCGGGATGGCTGCCGGCCCATACGCCGCAGCTGGTGTCGCCGGAGGTACCGGAGCCGGCCATCGATGCGCCGGCTGGGATGGACGTGGACAACGCTCAACGGGATGGTCCATGAAGGCCACGGTCCGCCTCCGCCAGACTCTGCGGCGCGGCAAGCCCTGGCCGATCATCCGGCGCGTGGCAGTCATCGCCTTCGTGGCGCTCGTCGTGTACCTGATCTATCACAGCCTGCGAGGCGTCGACTGGGCGCAGGTATGGCAGGCCCTGACGCGCTACAACGTCGCCACGCTGTTGCCGGTGATGGGCCTGGCCTGCGTCAGCTTTGCCCTGCATGCCTCGTTCGACGTCCTCGGGCGCCAATACACCGGACACCACCTATCCACGCCGCGCGTCATGCTGATCGCGTTTATCGCCTATATCTTCAATCTCAACGTGGGGGCGGTGGTGGGCGGGCTGGGCATGCGGCTGCGGCTCTATTCGCGCGCGAACGTCAGCGGGTCGCAAGTGGCCGGCGTCTACACCATTGCCGTCATTACCAACTGGACCGGCTACATGCTGCTGGCCGGCGGCGTGCTCGCCATCGTGCCGCCCCTATTACCGGTCGAGTGGGGTGTCACGCCATGGATGCTGCGCGCCATCGGCTTGCTGATGCTGACATGCGGGCTGCTCTACTGGCTGGCCTGCGCGAAGGCCAGCACACGCAGCATACGGTTCAGGAAGCGCGTGTTCCGGCTGCCCGGATTCCGTTTTGCCTTGCTGCAGACAGCGTTGTCCGTCACGAACTGGATCGTGCTCGCCAGCATCCTGAATTTGCTGCTGCCCAAAGAAGTGACCCTGTGGCAGTCGCTCACCGCCTTGCTGGTCGGCGCGGTCGCCGGCGCGATTGCCCATATCCCGGCCGGTATCGGCGTCCTGGAAAGCGTGTTCGTGCTGCTGCTGCGTCCGGTCGCCCCCGAGCATGTCGTGGTCGCGGCCCTGATCGCTTACCGGGCGCTCTATTACCTGTTGCCGATGGTGATCGCGTCGGCGATGTACGCGTGGATGGAACTGCGCGGCGCGCCCGCGACGGGGCAGGCCGACCATGCCTGAAGCGTCAGCGGGACATCCACGCCCGCGGGCGCCACATACTCCGTCATGCGCCGCCGCGACAGATCCATATGGGCGCGCGGAACCGTTTCCGGACGACTGGGCCGGATAAAGCTCGCTTCGCGGGACCGGTCATCTCCGTCCTAAGCATGACCAGTACACCGAAATCAAGACGATCCGGATCGACGTGCCGGCCCCGGCACGGTAACGTACGACCCTTCATGCATTTATCGATGGCCCCACCCAAATGGCATTCATGCAAAGAAAACAGGCAACGCTGATCGGACTCGTGGCCGTGCTGCTCTGGAGTTCGATCGTCGGCCTGATCCGCGGCGTCAGCCAAAGCTTCGGCGCCACGGGCGGGGCAGCCCTGATCTACACGGTCGCCGCCGTGCTGCTCTGGTTCTCGGTGGGGCCGGTGCGGCGAGGCGCGCTGCCGCGCAGCTATCGGCTCTGGGGCAGCCTGTTGTTCGTCTCGTACGAACTGTGCCTGTCGCTGTCGATCGGCTATGCCAACAGCGGGAGGCAGGCCATCGAGGTCGGCATGGTCAATTACCTCTGGCCCACGTTCACGATGCTGGCTGCGATCCTGTTCAACCGGCAGCGGGCAAACTGGCTGATCGTGCCCGGCTTCCTGGTGGCCATCCTGGGCATTGCGTCGGTGCTGGGCGGTGATCAGGGACTTGATCTGCAGAGCATGGCTGGCAACGTGCGGGACAACCCCTTGAGCTACGGCCTGGCGTTTGCCGGTGCGGTGATCTGGGCGGGCTACTGCACGGTGACGGCGCGCATTGCGCAGGGCAAGAACGGCGTCACGCTGTTCTTCATCCTGACGGCGCTCGCGCTGTGGGCGAAGTACCTGTTCACCGGCGGCGAGATCATCAGCTTCAGCGTCGCTGGCCTGATCTACCTGGCGTTGGCGGCTTGTGCAATGGGCTTTGGCTATGCCGCGTGGAATGTCGGCATCCTGCATGGCAACGTGACGGTCCTGGCCGGCGCGTCATATTTCATCCCGGTGCTTTCGGCTGCCCTGGCCGCTGCGCTGCTGCATGCGCCGCTTTCCCTCGCGTTCTGGAAAGGGGCGGCGATGGTTTGCGCGGGCTCCGTCCTGTGCTGGCTGGCTACGCGTGGGCGAGGGGAGCGAGCGTCCGCGTCGTCCGGTTCAGGTCAGACGACATAGCAACTTCACCCGGGGCTACGTATCCCAAGGGAATTTAGCAATGTCGGGGGCCATAGCCAGGTCGCCATGGCGAGCGGTTTCCCGCATGGCAGCCGCTGGGGGCCTGAAGGACACCGAGGAGCTCGGCGGCGGCACCAAGGCCATCTTTCAGCTCGACGCGTTCTCGAAGCGCACGGACGTCTACGTGCAAGCGATGGTCCAGCACGGCGCCGCCTACTTCGCCTTTGCGCGCAGCGCGCGTATGGTCGCCGGGGCGCCGTTCAGGAACATGTCGACTTTCTGCCGGACCACGGCTTCCATGTCGGTCGGCACCTTGAGCCCGTAAATCCACTTGCGCACGCCGATATAGAAGATCGCGGCGTGCAGGCCCCAGATCATCTCGATCTCGGCTTCGGTCTCCGCCGCGTCACGGGGGGCGGGAATGCCGAACTCGGCCCTGACCTCGGCCAGCACGGGCACGAACACCTTGCTGCGCAGCTTGCCGAGGTATTTCTTGTTGATGCCTTCGTGCGTGAGCCCGGCGAAGATGAACAGCCGGATCCATTCTTCGCGGAGGATGACGGACGAGTAGTCGAGGTAGAACGCGTAGAGCCGTTCCGTCAGCGGCAGGGAGCGGTCGGTGATCTGCTGGTCCCAGTCCGGACGCCACTGGAACACCTCGTTGTAGACGCGTTCGATCAGTGCATCCTTGCTCTCGAAATAGCGGTACAGCAGCGGTTGCGTGACGCCGATCTGCCGTGCCAGCTCGCGCGTGCTGCCGCCGAAGCCGTTGCGCGTGAAGTGCTCGATGGCCTTTTCGACAATCTGTTGCTCGCGTTCCTCCGGCAACAGCCGCCGCGTGCCCTTGGCAACGGCGTCTTCCATGTCGGGTTCGTGGCCTGTCTCCATGACGTTCTCTTTCGCCATTGCGATGCGGATGATGGCGGATTGTACCAATCGCGCGATCCGCGAGAAGACGGGCAGGCGCGGTTGTCCGCGTCCGCCCGTCGGCATTGGGACGTGCGGCGCTAGCTCGCCGACTTGCCACCCATGCCCAGTTCGCAGTCCACGCGCTGGTTCTGGTAGGCGGCCCGTTCCCAGGCGCCGCGCGCCGAGCGGTCAGTGACCGAGAACACATAGATCCCGGCAAAGGCCGCCAGCATCGAGAACAGCGCGGGGTACTCGTACGGATAGACCGGCGAGGCATGGCCCAGCACCTGCACCCAGACGGTGGGACTGAGGATGGTCAGCACGACCGCCGTCACAAGTCCCATCATGCCTCCGAGCACAGCGCCGCGCGTGGTCAGGCCGCGCCAGTAGATCGACAGCAGCAGGACAGGGAAATTGGAGCTGGCGGCGATCGAGAAGGTGAGGCTGACGATGAATGCAATGGTCTGCTTCTCGAACAGGATCCCGAGCAGGATCGACAGCACGCCCAGCACCAGCGTGGTGAGGCGCGACACCCGCATCTCGTCCTTGTCCGAAGCCTGGCCCTGGCGGATCACCGTCGCATACAGATCATGCGAAATGGCCGACGACCCCGCCAGTGTCAGACCCGCCACGACCGCGAGAATGGTAGAGAACGAGACGGCGCAGATGAAGCCGAGGAAGACATTGCCGCCGACCGCATGCGCCAGGTGCACGGCCACCATATTGACGCCGCCGATCACCGCGCCCGCGCCGTTGTGATAGAGCGGGTCCGGTGCCACCAGCGCGATCGTGCCGAAGCCGATCACGATGATCATGGCGTAGCCGGCGCCGACGATGCCAGTCGCATAGAGCACGCTCTTGCGCGCGGCCTTGACGTTTGCGACGGTGAAGAAGCGCATCAGGATGTGCGGCAGGCCCGCGGTGCCGAAGATCAGCGCCATGCCCAGCGACACGGCCGAAACCGGATCGGAAACCAGGCCGCCGGGGCGCATGATCGCGTCATGCTTGCCGTGGGCCGTGATGGCGTGCTCGAACAAGGTGTCTAGGCTGAAGCCGAAACGGCTCAGCACCATGAAGGCCATGAACGCGCACCCGGCCAGCAGCATGACCGCCTTGATGATCTGGATCCACGTGGTGGCCAGCATGCCGCCGAAGAACACGTAGACCACCATCAGGACGCCGACCAGCACGACCGCCGATGTGTAGTTGAACCCGAACAGCAGTTCGACCAGTTTGCCGGCGCCCACCATCTGAGAGACCAGGTAGAGCAGCACGATCACGATCGAGCTCGATGCCGAGAAGCCGCGGATCGGGCGCTGCCGGAGACGGTAGGAAAGCACGTCGGCCAGCGTATAGCGGCCCAGGTTGCGCAGCGGTTCGGCGATCAGGAACAGGATGATCGGCCAGCTTGCCAGGAAGCCGATCGAGTAGATCAGGCCATCGTAGCCGCTGGTGAAGACCAGTGCCGAGATGCCCAGCAGCGAGGCGGCCGACATGTAGTCCCCCGCAATGGCCCAGCCATTCTGCATGGCCGTGATCTTGCCGCCGGCGGCGTAGTGATCGGCCACGCTGTGGTTGCGCCTGGCAGCCCAGCGCGTGATGGCAAGCGTCGCCGCGACGAACGCCAAGAACATGCCGATCGCGATCAGGTTCAGCCCCTGGCCGACGGGCGGCGTGGCGGCGCAGGCCGGGGTGGTCGCCGCCAGCGCGGCAACCGTGGTCAGCAGGTGTTTCATGACGGTTCTCCGTTGCGGATGTCCGCGATCATCCTGTCGTAGACGGTGTTGCTTCGATGCACGTAGATGGCGACGAGCGCGAAGGTGAACGCGAACATGCCGAAGCCGATCGGGATGCCGATGCTCATCGGCCGGCCGGCCACCAGCGGCTGGGCAAGCAGGTCCGGCCTGAAGGCCAGGGTCAGGATGAAGCCGAAGTAGACCAGCAGCATGGCGGCGGTAAGCGACCATGAGAAGCGCCGTCGCATGCGGTGCAGGCGCTCGAAGGCCGGCTCGCTCAGCATCGGGTGCGGCACGGCGGGCGTGTCGGATGCGGCAAGGCCAAGGCCAGCCGGGCAGGGGGCAGCTTGGGGCATGGTGTTGTCTCCCAGTGATTGTCGTTCAGGTTTCAGAAGCGCCGCGACACGGCGGTTTCGCGCATGACGGCCTCGGGCGTGCGATAGCGTTCGGCCATTTCGCGGTCCTGTGCGCTGCGCAGTTGTGCCTGCATATACGCGCCAAGATGCCGCGCATGCTCGACGACGGCCTGGCCGACCGGCACGCGTTCGGCGCTGTAACGTTCCAGCGCGGCTTCGACGGGTTCGTGCCCGGCCAGCGCGCGGACCAGCGCCATGGCATCGCCGGCCGCCTTGGTGACGCCCATGCCGCAATGCGGACGCGCGACAAAGGCGGCATCGCCGAGCAGTGCGATCCGGCCGAAGGCCATGCGCGGCACGGTCAGGTCGTAGATCGGCTGGAACAGCGGCTGCGGCGTCCTGGCGACGACTTCGGCGAACGGGGGCGCGAGCAGGTCGGTGGCGGCGCTTTCCATGTCGGCCAGCACATCGGGGCGGATCAGGCCCGGCGGGATGCCATGGGCCCACACCTTGCCCGTGGCGTCCGTCAGCAAGTCCGGCAGCTGATCGACCTCCCGAGTCGCGCGGTACCAGACGAAGTTGTAGCGGCGCCGGCCCGGTTCGGTGCTGTTGCCTTCGCCCGCCACCGGGTAGCCCAGGATCTGCTCGTGCGGCGGCAGGCAGAAGGCAAACTTGCCGAAGATGGCGGCATGCGTGTCCGCAGAAAGCCGCGCCTCATCCACCAGGCCGCGCCAGGCAATGTAGCCCGCGTACTCAAGGCGCACCGATGGCAGCAGGCGTTCGCGCACGGCGGAACGGAAGCCGTCCGCGGCGATGACGATATCGGCGTGGTGTGTCGACCCGTCCTGCAGCGTGACCACGGCGTGGTCGGCATGCGAATCCACGGCGGTCACCGTGGCACCCGTGCGGTAGACGCCGGAGAAGGCCTTGGCCAATACGTCGTACATCTTTCCCCATGCCGTCAGCGTCTGCGGCATCGGGCGTTCGGACACGGCGCCGCCGTCGCGCGAGAGCGTTACGCGGGCCTCGACGCGAACGCCGATGCTGTCATCGATTACCACGCCGGCGGCGGCGAGCGCCTCGAACAGCTCGGGGTGGGTGACGATGCCGGCGCCGCGGCCCGTCAGCGCCTCGGGCGTTCGCTCGAAGATCTCGACGTCCCAGCCATCGCGCAAGAGCATGTTGGCGGCAAACAGCCCGCCGAGCGAGCCACCGACGAGGATGGCCCTGGGTTTCCGGTTCGGTGCGGGGTTCATGCCATGGCTCCGTCAGTGGATTGCGCCGCGTGCGGCAGTTCCAGGCCGGCGACTTCGCTGGCCGGATAGTTCAGTTCGATGGTCACGCCCGACGGGTCTTCCAGGAAGACCTGGTGCAGGCCGAGGCTTGGGACGGTGCGGTCGCGCCACGCAATCCCGGCGGCGCGCAGGGTCGCCCACATCTCGCGCACGCCGGTGGCCAGGAAGGCGATGTGGTCGAGCGTGCCGGTGCCCGACGCAGGCCGGGCCTTGTCGCCGAGATAGGCAGACAGCCCCGAGGGATCATCGGGGTCCACGCCAATGATGTGCACGGTGCCGTAGTCGCGTTCGTCGTCGCCCATGTAGAGCCACGCGCCGGGAAAGTCGAACGGTGGGCGGTATCCGCGACGGAAACCCAGGATGCGTTCGTAGAACGCGCAGGACCGCTCCAGGTCGGTGGTGCGGATCGAGAAATGTGCCAGCCTGGCCAGTGCCATCGCTTCCTCCTTAATTTATCAATTGATCAGTGATCGGTTGATAAATAATAGGGCGAAAGATACGATCAGCCAAGGGCGGGGAAGGTGGTATTAACCCTGATCCGGCGGATGCGATGAACGGGGACGGTGTCGCTGCAAACGCGTCCGGCAGCGTGTCGTCGGCGGCACAAGGCATCGTGCTCGGCAATAATGGCAGCCACTGCATGAACGCTGAGGCAAACGATGGACAAGCTGCTGGCTTTGAAGATGTTCGTGGAGACGGTGGATGCCAAGGGCTTTTCCGCCGCCGCGCGCCGCCTGAACCTGGCGACGTCGTCGGTCACGCGCGCGCTGGACGGCCTGGAGGATTCGCTTGGCGCGGTCCTGCTGAACCGCTCGACGCGCCTGATTTCGGTCACCGAGGCCGGTGCTGCTTACTACCAGCGCGCCCGCAGCATCCTGGATGCCGTCGCGGAGGCCGACGCGCTGATCGCTGACCGGGGCGACGTGCCGGTCGGGCAACTGCGTGTGTCGCTGCCCGTGGCGTTCGGGCGCCAATGCATCGCGCCCTATCTTGGCGGCTGGCTGGCGAAGTATCCGCAGGTCGAACTCGACGTGACGCTGACCGATGACATCGTCGACCTGCTGGGCGAACGGATCGACCTGTCCGTGAGGCTGGGCAGCCCGGCATCCTATGACAACGTGGTGGCGCGGGAGATCGGCGTGTTTCGCCGCCGCGTCGTGGCCAGCCCCGCCTATCTGGAAAAGCACGGCATGCCGGCCGAACCGGTCGACCTGGTGAACCATCGCTGCAGCCGTTTCAGCTACGGGTCGCGGGATCAGGTCTGGACCTTCCGGCAGGGCGAGACCGAGATTCGGGTCCCCGTCAGGGGGCATTTCCGCAGCAATAACATCGATGTCCTGCGCGATGTGGCGCTCGCTGGAGGCGGCATCGGGCTGCTGCCGGACTGGCTGGTCGATGACGATATCGACAGCCAGCGGCTGACGGTGCTGTTTGACGCGTGGTCGGTCAATCCGGACCAGGCGAGTTCGGCGATCTCCGCGCTGTATCTGCCGAACCAGCGCGGCTCGCGGCGGATCGGCGCATTCCTGGAGTTCCTGGCGGAACTGCCAGGGCCGACGCGCCGCCGGCCCTGACTGCACGCGCCGGGCGATGGTTCAAGCGGACGGCAGCCTGCCTTCGAATGCGTCTTCCGGCAATTGCCGGATGCGGTCACGCCCGAGCGGCCGCGACGTTCCCCCCAGCGTGTGGCAAAGCTTGTGATGCAGTCCTGCCGTCACGCTGCCGAGCACGGTCACGCGCCATAGAGCGCGTCGCTGCGTGCGTTGCGCACGGCCTCGCCGGTGCGGTCCGCCGTCACCGCGCTGAGATTGACTTCAACCGAATCAATGGCGGTTACGCGCTTCCTTCCTTCATGGGCAGCAAGGCCGGTGGCGGTATTGGCTTGCGGCACCGCTTCTAAAGAACCCGGACCCGGTGCACGAGCAGCGATTCATGCACCGTGTTGATCAATCTATAGGAATTATGCAATTCCCTCCCTTGAGCGAGGAGACCAGAATCAATTCGCGTGCAGGTGCCGCTCTGGCACGGACAGCAAGGAGAGAGCAGTGAACGAACAGGCAATGGACCCGCGGACATGGATCGGACGCAGGGAGCAGCATGAAGATACGATTACCGCGGTTCCTGTGACTGCTCTGCGGGCTACGCTGGACTATCCGGCTGCACCACAGCCGACTGGTACGCCATTGCCCCCCCTGTGGCATTGGCTTTACTTTCTTCCCATGCACCGACAGAGCGAGATCGGTGCGGATGGTCATGCCAAGCGTGGTGGCTTCCTGCCTCCCGTGCCTTTGCCACGTCGCATGTGGGCTGGTGGCCAGTTTGAATTTCGTACTCCGCTTCGGGTGGGTGACCGCGTTGTGCGCACCTCGACCATCGATGACGTCTCGACCAAGGAGGGCAGGACCGGCAAGTTGGTCTTCGTCAAGGTCCGTCATGAGGTGTGCGTCGAAGGGCTCCTTGAGCCCTCGCTCGTCGAGTTCCATGACATCGTCTATCGCGAGGCACAGCAATCGGGTGATGTTGCCGCCACACCCCAAGTGGCGCCTTCTGAAGCGGCCTGGCGACGCCAAATCGTGCCGGACGATGTACTGCTGTTCCGCTATTCGGCGCTGACATTCAATGGCCACCGGATTCACTATGACCGCCGCTATGTGACGGAAGTAGAAGGCTACCCAGGCCTCATCGTACACGGACCGCTTATCGCCACGCTGCTGCTGGACCTGCTTCGGCGCGAGCTCCCGCAAGCTGACGTGGCGAGCTTCCGCTTTCGCGCAGTGCGTCCGACATTCGACCTGCACCCTTTCCACGTCAATGGGCAGCCTCAGGCTGATGGCAAGACCATTCGTCTTTGGGCGTCGGACCATGAAGGATGGCTGACCATGGACGCCACTGCCGTCTTGCGCTGATTTGCTTCCCGGACTCTCACAATGCAACCACTTAAAGACATCACCGTCGTTACGTTCGAGCATGCTATCGCGGCGCCGTTTGCGACCCGTCAGCTAGCCGATCTGGGCGCCCGTGTCATCAAGATCGAAAGGCCGGGCGTGGGCGACTTCGCTCGCGGATACGACGAACGGGTGCGCGGCCTGGCGTCGCATTTCGTATGGACCAATCGTTCGAAGGAGAGCTTGACGCTGGACGTCAAGCATCCGGCGGCTGCTGACGTGCTCGAGCGTCTCATCCTGAACAAGGCGGACGTCGTGGTGCAGAATCTCGCGCCCGGGGCGGCCGCCCGCCTGGGACTGGGCTATGAGAGGCTGTCCGCGGTCAAGCCGGAACTGATTGTTTGCGATATTTCCGGCTACGGCGATGACCCGGTCAATCCAGGGCCCTATCGGGACAAGAAGGCCTATGATCTCCTGATTCAAAGCGAAGCCGGCTTCGTCTCGGTGACAGGGACCCCCGAGGAACCCTGCAAGGCTGGACCGTCCATCGCCGATATTGCCGCAGGCATGTATGCCTACTCCAATATCCTGGCCGCGCTGCTCCAGCGCGGTCAGACCGGACGCGGTCAGCGTATCGATATCTCGATGCTTGAATCGCTGGCGGAGTGGACAAGCTATCCGCTTTACTACGCGTTCGACGGCGCGGAGCCGCCGCCGCGCACTGGCGCGAGTCACGCCACGATCTATCCGTATGGTCCTTTCCCTGCAGGCGACGGCGTCACTGTGATGCTGGGTCTGCAGAACGAACGGGAGTGGGCGAGCTTCTGCCTGAAAGTGCTGCAGCAGCCCGAACTTGTCGAGGATCCGCGCTTTACCTCCAACTCGAAGCGGGTGGCCGCGCGCACAGCCTTGCGGCAGATTATCGTCGACGCCTTCGCTTCGCTGACCGGCGCGCAGGTGGCGGAGCGGCTGGAAATCGCGCAGATCGCCAATGCCCGTGTCAACGATATGAACGGGGTCTGGGAACATCCGCAACTCAAAGCGCGGTGTCGCTGGACTGAGGTTGGGTCGCCGCAGGGCACGCTGCCTGCCTTGTTGCCGCCTGGCACCTGGAACGAAGGGCCGCGTATGGACCCGATCCCTGCCCTTGGCCAACACACCGACTCCATTCTTGCGGAGCTCGGATACGCCTCCCACGAGATTACGGCACTGCGTTCGGACAATGCGGTGTGAATCCGATTCCATCCGTCGACTCGTTCGACAAGATCAAGCAGAGGTAGAACATTATGGCTTCCACAATTATTGACTCGCGCATCTTTGGCGACATGTTCAGTGATGCGCGCATGCGCGAGGTGTGGTCGGACGAGAACCGGACCGCCAAGTACCTTGACATCGAACGCGCCCTGGCAAAGGTGCAGGGCGAACTCGGTATCATCCCGAAAGAGGCCGCCGACGAAATCGTGCGCAACTGCGAACTCTCGCAGATCGACTGGGTTAAGCTCAAAGCCAAAACCGAGCAAATCGGCTATCCAATCATCGCCGTGGTCAACCAGATCAACCAGAACTGCCGGGACGGCCTCGGCGAGTTCTGTCACTGGGGAGCCACGACCCAGGACATCACCGACACTGCGGCAGTGCTGCAAATGCGTGAGGGTCTCGCACTGATCGAGGCGGATCTGGACGACATTGCGGGGGCGCTCGCCAAGCTGGCGAAGACCTATCGGGACACGCCAGTCATCGGCCGTTCTAACTTGCAGCAAGCCACGCCGATTACGTTCGGCTACAAGATGGCCAGCATCCTGGCTGGCATTGACCGTCACCGCGAGCGGTTGCAGCAGCTTAAGCCGCGTGTACTGATGGGAGAATTCGGCGGCGCCTCCGGTACGCTTTCTTCCCTGCAGACGGGCGCTATGGAGACGCAAGCCGCGCTGATGAAAGAGCTGGGTTTGGCGCAGCCGCTCATCTCCTGGCACACGGTACGCGACACCGTAGCCGAGGTTGGCGCCTTCCTGGGTCTCGTCGGTGGATCGCTTGGCAAGATTGCCATGGATGTGAAGCTGATGATGCAGACGGAGGTGGCGGAGGTGTTCGAGCCATTCGCGCCCGGGCGCGGCTCGTCGTCTACCATGCCGCAGAAGCGCAACCCGATTTCGTGCCTATACATCCACGCGAACATTTCAGTGGTGCGGCAACACGCAGCGGCCCTGATGGATGCGATGGTCGCCGACCATGAGCGCTCCACCGGGCCGTGGGAGATTGAATGGGTGTCGTTGCCCGAGATCTTCTGCCTGATCTCCGGCGCGTTGAAGCAGGCCAAATTTGTCCTGCAAGGGCTGGAAGTAGACGCCGACCGCATGCGCGCCAACATCGATATGACCAACGGGCTTGTGATGTCCGAAGCGGTGATGATGGGGTTGGGCCCGTACATCGGCCGGGAATATGCGCATGACCTGGTCTATGACCTGTGCCGCAAGGCCATCGACGAAAACCGGCCATTGATCGACATACTCGCGGCTCACCCGGAAATCAGCGGACATGTCACACGAGCACAACTCGAGGCGATGTGCGACCCCGCCAATAACCTGGGGCAGGCTGGCGTGATGGTCGACCGCGTGCTTGCAAGCCGGCGTTGAAAGATCGACACGCTTGGCGAAAATCCGGCAATTCACATGCCGGTCGCAATAATATAAGGAGACACCGTTATGAAACTACGGAGCCCATTCAAGCACTTATACGTCCAGGTGCTCATAGGACTGATGCTCGGCATCACTGTCGGGCACTACTGGCCAGATATCGGTGCATCGCTCAAGCCGCTCGGCGACGGGTTCGTCAAGCTGGTCAAGATGATGATCGCGCCGGTCGTGTTCTGTACGATAGTGACCGGCATTACGTCGCTTAGCGATACCAAGGAGATTGGAAAGACTCTGCTGAAGTCGATGGGGTTGTTTTATGTGCTGACCATCATTGCCTTGCTAACCGGCCTCGTCACGGTATTTCTGATGCAGCCCGGCGCAGGTATGCACATCGACCCGAAGCAGCTCGATGCAAGTGTTGCGGCGCGCTTTGCCAACGACGTCCATATCCACGGCTTTGCCGACTTTGCATTGCACATCATTCCTAATGCGTTCGTCGGGGCGTTCGCGCAAGGTGAGGTCCTTCCGGTCCTGTTGCTCGCGGTGTTGTGCGGTTTCGGCCTCTCGCGCATTGGGTCCGCGGCTCGTCCCGTACTGGACACCATCGATGGCTTCTCCCACATGCTTTTCGCCGTCTTTGGCGTCATCATGCGGGTGGCACCCATCGGGGCTTTCGGGGCGATGGCTTTCACGGTCGGACGCTATGGAATCAAGTCGATTGGCTCTTTGGGACTCCTCATCGGGACTTTCTATGTAGCCTGTTCCTTCTTCGTCGTAGTGGTACTCGGTCTCCTGTGTCGCCTGCATGGTTTCCGACTTTGGCAGTTGCTGCGTTATATCAAGGAAGAACTACTTGTCGTCCTGGGTACGTCGTCAAGCGAGCCGGTGCTGCCTCGGTTGTTGTTGAAACTCGAGCGCCTGGGCTGCAAGAAGGGCGTCGTCGGGTTGGTACTTCCGACAGGGTACTCCTTCAACCTGGATGGCACCGCGATCTATCTGACCCTTGCGTCGATGTTTATTGCCCAGGCGTGCGACATCCACCTGACCTGGCATCAGATTGCTGCCATGCTCGGCATCATGTTGTTGACCTCAAAGGGCGCAGCGGGGGTAACCGGGAGCGGATTCGTGGCACTGGTAGCTACGCTGACCGTCATGCCGGACCTTCCCGTTGCAGGCGTCGCGCTTATCGTCGGTGTTGACCGCTTCATGTCCGAGGCTCGGGCCCTGACGAGTACGATCAGTAACGTCGTTGCCTGTATCGTGGTTTCGATGTGGGAGAACGCTTGCGATCGTGAAGTACTGAAGCGCGAGTTGACATCGAACTACACATTCACGGAGGCAAAGCTCGAGGCGGGCGATGTGCCGTCGGTGGTCATGGCCGGTCCGTCGCCGCGCTGAATGCGTGTGGCTGTTCGTAACTATGCGCGGCGACTGCCGCGCTTGCCCCGCGTTGACTTCATTTCGCTGAGGAAATCATAGAGCTGTTGCGCCGCGGGCGGCAACGAACGCCCCTTGCGGCGAATGAGTCCGATATTGCGCGTGATGACGGGATCGGTCAGCGGAACACTTACGAGTAGCGGATGGTCCGGACCGGGCATGGCAATCGAAGGCACAGCCGCAACGCCGAGCCCGGCTTCGACCAGTCCCAGCGTTGTTGTGACGTGCTGAGTCTCATAGATGCTGTAGGGGAGGCCGGATACGTTGGATAGCGCCTGGTCTAACAGCAGTCGGTTGCCGGAGGCCTTGCTCACGGAAATATAGTCATACTCGGCCAAGTCTGCCCACTTGACACGCCGATGCTTCGCGAGTGGATGGTCGCGCCGGCATGCCGCCACGAATCTCTCTTCAAGCAGGGGCCGAAACTCGATTTCCGGCTCCTGGTTACCCACGAAATTGAGTCCGAAGTCCGCTTCACCGCCCGATACCGCGGACAAGACCTCGTTTGCGCTGGCGTCAAGGAGCTTGACGCGAATCTTCGGATAGCGCTCGTGATAGCGCGAGATGACCTGCGACAAAAAATAATAGACCGTTGAAGGTACGCAGGCGATGGTCACTTCCCCCATGCGTGTGGTCGTTACCCCTCGTATGCCAAGCAGCGTCTGGTCCAGGTCATCCAGAATCTGTTGGAGCTTGCGGTCGAACTCCCGCCCCACCGATGTCAGGCTAACGCGTCGCGTGGTGCGATCCAGCAAGCGGACACCCAGTGCTTCTTCCAGCTTTTCGATTCGGCGACTGAAGGCCGGCTGCGAAATATGCAGTGCGTCGGCCGCCTTCCGGAAGTTGTTCAACTCGGCAACGGCACGGAATGCCTGCAAGTCGTTGAGGTTGAAATTGATGGTCATTGGTGTGCCTTGCTTCGCCCTCACTGATCCATAGTGTGCATCAACCGTTCGTAATTATGCAATTCCATAGGTATCAGAAAAGTACGACGATACGTTCGCGGGCCGCAGAGGCCTCGATCGAACGATAACTAATCGGAGCAGGCAGATGCGGTTGACCCAACGACTCATCCTCGGCAGTCTCGCCATCGCGGCCGCCATGGCCAGCCCGGGTGCCTGGAGCGCCTTCCCGGACAAGCGCATCACCCTGGTCGTGCCCACTGCGGCCGGAGGCGCCAACGACGCGATCGCGCGCGTGGTTGCGCAAGCCATTTCGTCAATTCTCAAGCAGACCGTTGTGGTGGACAACAAGGCCGGCGCCAACGGCGCAATTGCCAGCGAATTCGTGATGCGAGCCCCGCCCGATGGTTACACGCTCTTGCTTGGATACGTCGCCACCCATGCGATGAATCCGGCACTGCAGCGTCTGCGCTACGACCCGGTCAAGGACTTCGTGCCGGTCGGCATGGTCGGGTCGTCGGCGACGGTGATGGTCCTCAATCCCGGGGTGAAGGCGAACGATGCGAAAGCTGTCGTGGCGCTGCTGAAAGCGACGCCGGGCAAGGTCAGCTACGCATCCGCCGGCAATGGGACCGCCCCACACTTTGCCGCCGAGATGTTCAAGCTCTCCACGGGCACCGACATGCTGCACGTGCCGTATAAGGGGTCTGCACCCGCGATCAACGACACCATGGCAGGCCAGACACAAGTGATGTTCCCAAGTCTTTTTACGGCCATTCCCTATATAAAGGGTGGCAAGCTCAAGGTGGTCGGCGTCGCGGGCAGCAAGCGTTCTGCATTGATGCCGAACGTCCCCACACTAAAAGAGCAGGGCATCAATGATGTCGACGTTTCGCAGTGGTATGGAATCTTCGCGCCTGCCAATACCCCAATGCCCGTCGTAGAAGCGTTAAACAAGGCTCTCAACCAAGCACTGGCGGAGAAAAGCGTTGTTCAACGTCTGGAAGGCCAGGGCGCGGAGGTCGCGACGATGACGCCAGGTCAAATGCAAGTATTTATGCAACAGGAGCAAGTGAAATGGAAGGCGGTTGTGCAGGCGGCGAAGTTGAAGGCGGACTGAGATGAGTAAAACTATTCCCTGTGTCCTGATGCGCGCCGGCACCTCTCGCGGACCGTTCTTCCTGCGCGAATGGCTACCGGAAAACGATGAGGAGCGCGACCAGGCGCTGATTGGCGCTATCGGAGCATCGGATCCCCTGCAACTTGACGGCGTTGGAGGCGGCAGCACGCTTAACAGCAAGGTAGCCATTGTGTCACGGTCCGCGCAGCCCGATTGTGACCTGGACTATCTGTTTGTACAGGTGGGGGTGGGGAACTGCTCGGTGGATACGCGCCCCAACTGCGGCAACATGCTGTCAGGCGTCGCGCCTTTTGCCATCGAACAGGGTCTCGTCAAGGTCGAGCGCGACACGACTCGCGTACGCGTGCATAACGTCAATACTGGCGCTCGAATTGACGTGACCGTACGTACGCCGGATGGCCGGATCACCTATGACGGTGACACCCGCATCGACGGCGTCGCTGGAACCGGCGCTCCGATCCTGCTTGATTTTCTGGATGCCTGGGGTGCCGTGACAGGTCAAGTATTCCCAACGGGAAACCGCATCGATGTGATCGACGGCGTCGAGGTGACTTGCATCGACGCGGCCATGCCGCTGATGATTGTCCGGGCTTGCGACCTGGGCGTCAGCGGCCGTGAAGCACCGGCCACGCTTGACAGTGATGCAGCATTGCTGGCGCGACTGGAGACGCTGCGATTGCAAGCCGGCCTGCTGATGGGGCTCGGCGATGTGTCCGACAGCGTCATTCCGAAGCCAGTGTTGGTTAGCGGGGGCGACTCGCGGGACAGCATCACATCGCGCTACTTCACTCCGCGCAAGTGCCATGCCTCTCATGCCGTTACGGGAGCTATCGGCGTGGCCAGCGCCTTCGCATTGTCGGGTACCGTCGCGAGCCAAAACGAGAGGCACTCTGGCCGACATGCCCTCGTGGTGCTTCATCCTGCCGGGCGGATCGAAGTCGAAGTAGAACTGGAAGGCGAGGGTGATGCCACAAATGTCACTCGTGCAGCGCTTGTTCGAACGGCCCGAAAAATCATGGCTGGTGAACTCCATCTGCCCGACTACGTTTTCTCCCGGCCCGCGCCAATGGCAAAGCCTTCGGTGGGATCGCGAGCGAAGCCTTTGCAAATCATCCTTCCTACACGCGCAGGCGGTGGCAATGACGCTGTGGCTCACCTCATCGGTCCCCGCATCGGGCGGCTGCTGGGACAAGAGGTGGTCATCGATAACCGGGCTGGTGCGAACGGAGGGATAGCCTGCGAGTATGTTGCGCGGGCGGTCCCCGATGGACATACGTTGCTCCTTGGCTACGTGGGAACACATGCAATGAATCCCGCACTTCAGAAGGTTGGGTACGATCCCCTCAGCAGCTTCGCGCCGATAGGTCTCATTGGGTCATCCCCGATATTGTTGGTGGCAAATCCGTCGAACGTGCCGGCTGACGTGGACGCTTTGATCGCCCGCTTGAAACAAGAGCCACATGGTCTGCGCTACGCGTCCGCAGGCGACGGCACACCGCCTCATTTCGGTGCGGAACTCTTCCAGCTTGCCACCGGCACATCGATGCGCTCTCTCACCTTTGACGGCGCCGCGCCGGCAATCGCGTCCACCATCGAAGGGCGCACACAGGTGATGTTTTCAAGCCTGCTCACTGCGTATCGGCCGCTACGGGCCGGGCGCCTTCATGCGCTTTCGGTTGCGGGTCCGCAACGCCTCTCTTGTTTGCCGGAAGTTCCTACCCTGGCTGAAGCGGGGATTTCTGGCGTGCAATTGACACAGTGGTACGCGCTGTTCGCGCCCGCTGGCACTCCCTCCGCTAAGGTGGATGAGCTGAATCAAGTACTGAACGAGGTTTTGCGAGACCCAGACGTCATTGCGGGTTTTGAAAGTTATGGTGCGACGGCGGAGCCAAGCAGTCCGGAGGCGCTGACGGCAAAAGTAGAGTCCGAGCTGACCCGATGGCGGCGCGTCGTTACGGAGTCAAGTCTGGCGCCGGCACTTCCCGCTCCATATCCTCAATTAGCCGACTCGTGTTAACTGCACTGTGATGAGCAGGCCAAGGGACTGCCTACAGTCTTGCAACTGCATATCAGCCGGGTTCCGTGTCGGCTTGAAGGAAGTTGGCAATGATTTCGGCAGACTTGGTCGGCGGAAAAGTGAAAACCGCTTTAAACCCTCTACGGATTCAGCAATAGCAGCAATAGGAGAAGTCATGACCATAGTCGAAGCTCACTTGGGCAGCGAAACGAGGCCGGAGCTGGTATCCCGGCCTTGCTACGCTGTCACGCCGGTTGCGGTTAAGGACCCCGATCCAATCGCCATTTCTTGGAGACGGACACCGACCGAGGTGCTGATGGCGAATTTGAATGACCGGCAAGACGTGACCGATATCGCATTCTTGGGATACAACTAGCCGTTCTCGACGATGGCGAGCTTCGAACGGTACGCCGCGACTTCCGTAGCGAGCCATAGTCTTCATTTTCTTGCATCTGGTCGACCGCCGTCGCAGTTGGCCGTACTGAGCGGCTGATCAACTGCGCCGCGTCGCACGTGATTGAGCAGCACGACGTGCACGAGGACTCCGTGTTCCACCTTGCCGCCCACTGAAAGGCACCGCCATGAACATCGCCACCACCTATCTCTTCGTGCCGGGCAATCGGCACGAGCGCTTCGACAAGGCCGTTGCCGCCGGCGCAGACGTGACAATCTTCGATTTGGAGGATGCAGTCCACCCAAACGGCAAGGACGCCGCCCGAGTGGCAATCGCCTCGTGGCTCGCGGCAAGGCGGCTTTCAGCGCAGGCGGCGAATGTCCTTGTCCGGATCAATGACGCCGCCTCGCCTTATTGCAGTGCCGACCTTGAGTGGCTCGCCAGCCTGCCCGCTGGCACGCCGCTGGCCGGGCTAATGGTTCCCAAGGCCGAACAACCTGCGGCGTTGGGCGGCGTCGCCGAGGCGCTGCGCAGGGTCAATCCACACGGGGTACTGGTGGCGCTCATCGAAAGCGCCATTGGGTTGCACCAGGCCGACGCCATCGCCACCGCGCCCGGCGTGGCGCGGCTTGCGTTCGGCTCCATCGACTATGCCGTCGACCTCGGCTGCGAGCACACCCGTGACGCACTGGCCTACGCACGCAGCCGCCTCGTGCTGGCCTCGCGCGTTGCCCGTCTGCCGCCGCCCGTCGACGGCGTGACCACTGCGCTGAAGGATGAGAGCGTTCTGGCCGAGGACGTTGCCTACGCCCGGGAACTCGGCTTCGCGGGTAAGCTGTGTATCCACCCGTCACAGGTGGCCGGCGTGAGGGCGGGCTTTCGGCCGTCCGCGCAGCAGATCGAGTGGGCCCGCCGCGTGATCGAAGCCACCTCGTCCGGCAGCCATGCCGTGCAGGTCGATGGCAAAATGGTCGACCGGCCCGTCATCGAGCAGGCGAAGCGCATCCTCGCGCTGTGCCTGCCACGGGTCGGAAACGTTTCCATGGACACAGTGATCCTCGACGTGACCGATGTTCCGGCCCATGAGCTCGCAGGGGAACGCTCATCACACTAGCCGACGATGCTCTGCATGCGGACAGCCTCGCGCGCCGGAACTATCGGCTACGAGGTCCTGACCCGCCGGGGAATCGCTATTTACGCTCGTACATTAATGATTGAGCGCTGGCCGCGGCATGCCCCTTCAGGCCTCGACCATCCCCAGAAACTGCTGAAGTTCAGGCGTCTGCGGTCGGCCGAACACGTCGTTGGGGGCGCCGGTTTCGTGGACCTTGCCCTGATGCATGAAGACAACACGGTCGCACACCTCCCGCGCGAAGCGCATTTCGTGCGTCACCATCAGCAGCGTCATGCCGTCTGCGGCCAGGCCGCGCACCACCTGCAGCACCTCGTTGACGAGCTCCGGGTCCAAGGCCGAGGTAATCTCATCGCACAGCAGCGCGGTCGGCTGCATGGCGAGCGCGCGCGCAATGGCAACGCGTTGCTGCTGACCGCCAGAGAGCTGGTCGGGGTATGCATCGAACTTGGCGGAAAGCCCCACCCGCGCCAGGTTGAGTTCAGCCAGTTCACGGGCCTTGGCCTCTGGCACCCCCTTTACGGTCATTGGCGACAGCATCACGTTGCGCCCGGCGCTCAGGTGCGGGAAGAGATTGAACTGCTGGAATATCATGCCTACCTTCAGCCGCAGCGCGCGCAGTTGCAGCTCGCTGTCGGCCAGATGAGCACCTGCCACGGTAATGGCGCCCGAATCGATTCGCTCCAGCCCGTTGATGCAACGTAGCAGCGTGCTCTTGCCCGAGCCACTCTTGCCGATGATGGCGATGACTTCGCCAGACTCAACCGAGAGCGACACACCCTTCAGGACCTCGTTGCTGCCAAACGACTTGCGAACCTGATCAATGGCGATGAGCGGCATGGAATCTCCTCTCCAGCATTTTGCTGTATTGCGAAAGCGGCCAGCACAGCGCGAAGTACATCAGCGCGACGGCGGCATACACGGTAAATGGTTGGAACGTGGCGTTCACGATCATGGTGCCCGCCTTCGATAGCTCGGTGAAGCCGATGATCGAGGCCAGCGCCGTGCCCTTGACGACCTGGACGCCAAAGCCAACGGTCGGTGCCACGGCAATCCGCAGGGCCTGTGGCAGGATCACGTAGCGCATCTGCTGCACGTAGTTCATCGCCAGGCTGCCCGATGCCTCCCACTGGCCGCGCGGGATGGCTTCCACGCAGCCGCGCCAGATTTCAGCCAGGAAGGCCGATGTCCACAGCGTTAACGCCAGCCCCGCGGCCAGCCACGCGGGCACCTCGATGCCGAACAGCGCAAGACCAAAGAACGCGAGGAACAGCTGCATCAGCAGCGGCGTGCCCTGGAACAGCTCGATATAGCCCCGCGTCAGCCGCCTTGCCCATGGACGCTTGCCGGTACGCAGCAACAGCACGAGCAGGCCAACGACGCCACCGCCTACGAACGCGACCAACGACAGCAACACAGTCCAGCGCGCCGCCAGCAGCAGGTTGCGGACGATATCCCACAACGAAAACTCGATCATCCCGCCCTCCGGGCAAATAACTGCCGGCCAATGCCGCGCAGCAACTGCCGCAGGGCAATCGCCAGCAGCAGATAGATCCCGGTGCTGACCAGATACACCTCGAACGCGCGGAAGTTGCGTCCCTGGATGAAATTGGCCGCGTATGTCAGGTCTTGCGCCGCAATCTGCGAGCAGACCGCGGATCCCAGCATCACAATCACCACCTGGCTCGACAGCGCGGGCCAGATCTTCTGCAATGCCGGGCGCAGCACCACGTGCCGGAACACCTGGAACGGTGACATCGCGAGGCTTGCGCCCGCCTCGAACTGTCCACGCGGTGTGGCAGCCAGACCGGCGCGCACGATCTCGGTACCATAGGCGCCCAGGTTGATGACCATGGCCAGCGATGCCGCCACCATTTCGGGCAGATGCACGCCAAGGCTAGGCAGCCCAAAGAAGATAAAGAACAACTGGATCAGGAACGGTGTGTTCCGGATCAGCTCCACATAGGTGCCGACCACGGCGCGCAGCCAGGCAGGGCCCTGGGTTTTGGCCCAGGCGCCCGCCACGGCGACTGCCACGCCGAGCACACCGCCCGTCAGCGTCAGCTGCGCCGTGACGGCAATGCCTTTTAGCAGCACGTCGGTGTAATCCAGCACCGATACGAAATCGAACGCGTATGCCATGCTTTTTCCTGGGCGGCGCGTGTCAGAGCTGGGCCGGCAGCGGACGCAGCAGCCACTTGATCGACAGCGTATTCAGCGAGCCGTCCTTCTTGGCTTCGGCCAGAATGGCATTGACCTTGTCCTGCAGCGGTTTTTCGCCCTTGTTCAGGCCGATGAAGCACGGCGAATTCTTGATCAGGAACTTGGTCTCCGGCGCCTTGGGCGGGTGCTTGGCAATCAGCGTGGAGGCCACCACGTTGCCGGTGGCAATCAACTGCACCTGTCCCGAAAGGAAGGCCGAGATCGTGGCGTTGTTGTCTTCGTAGCGCTTGATGTTCGCGCTGGCCGGGGCAATCTTGCTCAACTCCAGGTCTTCGACTGCGCCACGCGTGACACCTACGGTCTTGCCCGCCAGATCGACCGCGCTTTTCACGGCAATGTCCGCCGGCCCGAACACACCATTGAAGAAGGGCGCGTAGGCGTCCGAGAAATCAAGCACCTTCTCGCGCTCGGGGTTCTTGCCCATGCTCGAGATCACCAGATCCACCTTGCGCGTCTGCAGATACGGCACGCGGTTGGTACTGGTCACCGGCACCAGTTGCAGCTTTACGCCCATCTTCTTGGCCATCAGCGCGGCCACATCGATATCGAGACCCTGAGGCGTCATGTCGGCCCCCACCGAGCCGAACGGCGGGAAATCCTGCGGCACGGCCACGCGCAGCACGCCGGCCTTGGTGATGTCGGCTAGCGTATCGGCCTGCGCTGGCAACGAGGCCGCGCAAAGACCGGCCAGCAATGCGCACATCAGGCCGCGACGGGAAAACTTCGATTGGGACAGGGCTTGGAACATCGCGTGTTTCCTCAGGTTCGGGATGGGGAAGGGGAGAGAATTTGCGGCGCCTCGGAAACTTCCGCGGCGGGCGTCGTGGCATGTGGCGTGCGAGCCGGATCAACCGGTGCCAGCGCGTGGCGCAGATGTGCGAGTGGATCGGCAGGGCCCACGGCATCGAGACTCGTATGCACTTCGCCCAGATGCTCGGTCATCAGCCGCGCGGCCAGCGCACCATTGCCGTCGGCCAACGCATTGACGATGTCTTCGTGCTGGCTGCATGAGCGGCCGGCATCGGCGGCGGATTGATTGCGGCTGGCTACCAGTGTCGTGCGCGCAGTCAGGTCGCGCAGCGTGTCGACGAGCAGGCCATACCCCAAAGAGGCGCACAGACAAACATGAAAATCGCCCAGCAGGAAGCTGCGCATGCTGGCGTCGTCGCCTAGGAGAGCAGCCTTCTCGCGTGCGATATGGACCTTGAGCGTGTGAATGGCCTGTGCACCGGGCGGACGCTCGGGGCCGATTTCGCGCAACAAGCCGGTTTCGATAATGCGCCGGGCATCAAACGCCGCGCGAATATCCTCGGCGCCCGGTTCCACCAGGAACCAGCCGCGCCGGGAGCTGACGGTCACCATGCCTCGCGCGGCCAGTCGCGACAGCGCCTCTCGCACCAGCGTGCGGCTTACGCCAAACAGCGTGGCGAGTTCCTGCTCGCCCAGGCGAGAGCCGGGCAGCAACTTCTGGCCAAGCATCGCCTCGGTGATGCGATTGGCAATTTCGGCGGGAGAGTTTTCAGTCGTTGCGTTCACGGCTACCAGTTGAGCAAGTGGTATGCCATGCTTGTATGCAAGATATGTCGCCAAAAAGAGGCGTGAATGTCAGTCGGAAGCTAGCATCAACGCCGCTCGACTCCCCAAGGCAGGGAATCGCGCGCCGCGATGGTGCGCGACGCTGGCTCTTTCCCTTTTCGACGACTGATGCCTCATTGGGCAGCGACGAGAGCTGGCTTTTCCAATTGCAAGGCGGGGGCCAGGTGCCAGTACTTGTGCCAAGAAGGCTTGCGACGCGGTTCGCCGTATCGTTCAGCGCTTTCTCAGCGCCGTGCGGTGGCCGCGAGCGCCACCAGCGAGACCAGCGCCAGCCCGCTGCCGGCAACCACGATGCCGGTCCAGCCGAACTGCGTGTAAAGCGTGCTGGCCAGTGCGGAGCCGACCGCGCCGCCGGCAAAGATGGCGGTCATGTACAGCGCATTCAGCCGCCCACGGCTGGCGGCGTCGAGCGCATAGATGGCACGCTGACCCAGCACCATGTTCATTTGCACGGCGAAGTCGAGCACGATGCCGGTCACTGCCAGCCCGTACACGCCGCCCGCGCCGCCGGCCATCCCTGGAATAAAGCCGAGCGCTGCCGCAATCATCGCCGCGTACGACGCAATGCGGGTGTGGCCTGCGTCGGCCAGACGCCCGGCCACCGGTGCTGCGATGGCACCCAGTGCGCCGACCAGGGCGAAGATGCCGATCTGTGATTGCGACAGCCCGTAGCGGCCCGCCAGCTCCAGCGGCGCGGCGGTCCAGAACAGGCTGAATGCCGCAAACAGCAGGCCCTGGTACAGCGAACGCTGGCGCAACACGGGGTAGCGCGCCAGCAGGTGCCACAGCGACGAGATCAGGCTTGCGTACGTGGCGCGATGCTGGGGCGTACGGCGCGGCAGTGTCGTGGCGATGATTGCGACCGTTGCCAGTGTCATCGCGGCAGCGACATAGAAGACGGCACGCCAGCCGAGGTACTGTGCCAGCAGGCTCGACAACGGACGCGACAGCAGGATGCCGGAAAGCAGACCGCCCATGATCGTGCCGACGGTGCGCCCGCGCAGCGCTTCGGGCGCCAGGTGCGCAGCCAGCGGAATCAGGATCTGCACGCTCACCGAACTCAGGCCCAGCAGCAGCGATACCAGCAGGAACACGCCCGGCTGCGAAGCCGTGGCAGCCCCCACCAGGCTCGCCGTCGCCGCCACGCCGCTGATGGTCAGCAGGCGCCGGTTTTCATGCAGGTCGGCCAGCGGTACCAGGAAGAACAGGCCGATGGCGTAGCCGATCTGGGTCAGCGACACGATCACGCTGGCGCCTTGGGCGGTCAGGCCCACCGTCGGGGCAATCATCTCGATGATGGGCTGGGCGTAATACAGGTTGGCGACCAGCACGCCGGCGCACAGCGAAAACAGCGCGACCAGCGCGCCGGACATCGGGGCGGCCGCATGGGGGAGGGCGTTCATGCCCGGGGAATTTGCGGAGTTCATGGCTTCGGGTATCGGTTCAGTTACGACGCTCGAAGCTTAGGGGGCTATGGGCGTGAGTTGAATCACATCGGGATGCAAGTCTGCGTTGCGCGGCGCGCAACGCCAGCCACGCAGGCATGGCGCCAAATGAGGTCCGATCGATGTAAGGCTCGCGGCATGGGGACCGCACGAGGGCATTCCCCCTATTAACGCAATTAACCGACAGAACAGGATGTCCAAAACGAAAACGCGCCGGATTCTCCGGCGCGCTATCTGCTGCCAGCCCTGAGGCGCTGGCAACCGCTACCACCCGGGGGCTGGTGCCCCCGGGTCTCAGTACTTCCACATGATCTGCTGCAGAACCTTGCTGTCGTTGGTCTTGGTCAGCGCCAGGGCGGTCAGGATGCGCGCCTTCTGCGGCAGCTGGTCATCCGTGACGACCCAGTCGTACTTGTCGTCCGGCTGCTCGGCATTGCGGACCACGACGCCGCTACCGGTGCGCGACGCGCGCACGATCTGCACGCCCTTGGCGCGCGCGGCCTTAAGCGGCTCGACCATGTAGTCGCCGACGCTGCCGTTGCCGGTGGCGGCATAGACGATGGCTTTGGCGCCATTCTTCACCGCGGCATCGATGCTGGCCGGGTTCACGTTGCCATAGGCATAGACCACGGCCACTTCAGGCAGCTTGTCGATCTTGTCGATGTCGAACTCGGTCTGCGTGGTGTGCGGACGGGCAGGCAGGCGGTAGAACAGCGTGCGGCCTTCCACCACATAGCCGAGCGGACCAAACGGCGAGCGGAAGGTCTCGGCCTTGAAGGTGTTGGACTTGGTCACATCGCGGCCGGTGTGGATCTCGTCGTTCAGGACCGCCAGCGTGCCTTTGCCCCGGGATGCCGGGTTGGAAGCCACCACCACGGCGTCGTACAGGTTCAGCGCGCCGTCGGCGCCCAGCGCCGTACCGGGGCGCATCGAGCCGACCACCACCACGGGCTTGTCGCTCTTGAGCGTCAGGTTCAGGAAGTAGGCCGTTTCCTCGATGGTGTCGGTGCCGTGGGTGATGACGATGCCGTCCACGTCAGGCTGCTTGAGCAGTTCCGAAACACGCTTGCCGAGCTTCAGCAGGCGCTCGTTGTTGAAGCTCTCCGAACCGATCTGGAAAATCTGCTCGCCCTTGACGTTGGCGACCTTCGAGATCTCCGGCACCGAGGCGATGATCTTGTCGACCGGCACCACCGCGGATTGATAGGCCGCCGTGTTGGTAGCCGATGCACCGGCGCCAGCGATGGTGCCCCCCGTGCCGATGATGACGATATTGGCCTTGCGGGCCTCTGCCTGGGTCCCGGGCGTGGCCGATGGCTGTGCGGCCGGAGCAAGCTGGGCATGGGCGGTACCGGTGATCAGGCTGGCGGCAAGCAGGGCGGCGGCAAGCGTCGTAGTGCGGGCAAAGCGTTTCATGATTCTCCTCGTGTCGGAGCGGCATGGCGTGCCTTTTGGGCAGGACGCCGCCGTCCATATCTGGTCAGTGACTGCCGGGCAGGGCCTGGGTTTCAGGACCACTGTCGACAGCGGCTGCCACTATAAGGGAGGAGAAATTCTGGCGGGAAGGGGCGATACCCGGGTTATGCCGATTCGGCATGAACCCGGTATCTTGATAACTCAACTCACATAAAAGGCGAGCGGGTCATGCGGCACCGTCCAGGGTGGACGTGCCTGGTATCAGGCACCGCGTGGCGGCCCGCGCCGGAAACGGGTCCCGGCGCACGTCAGAACGCGTCGCCCGGTACGCGTACCCAGCCTTCCATCAGTACACGGGCGCTGCGGCTCATGATGGCCTTGGTGACGGTCCAGTCGCCGTTGGACTGGCTGGCTTCGGCGCCCACGCGCAGCGTGCCCGACGGATGGCCGAAGCGGACCGCATTGCGTTCGCCACCGCCAGCGGCAAGGTTCACCAGTGTGCCCGGAATCGCCGCCGCGGTACCGATGGCCACGGCTGCCGTGCCCATCATGGCATGGTGCAGCTTGCCCATCGACAGCGCCCGCACCAGCAGGTCCACGTCGCCGGCGCCGACCGGCTTGCCGCTGGACGCAACATAGTCCTTCGGCTTGGCGACGAAGGCGACCTTGGGCGTGTGCTGGCGCTTGGCCGCTTCGTCGACGTTCTTGATCAGGCCCATGCGCACGGCGCCGTAGGCGCGGATGGTCTCGAACATCGCCAGCGCCTTCGGGTCGCCGTTGATGGCGTCCTGCAGTTCGGTGCCGGTGTAGCCGATGGCTTCCGCATTGACGAAGATCGTCGGGATGCCGGCATTGATCATGGTCGCCTTGAACGTGCCGACGCCCGGCACTTCGAGGTCGTCCACCAGGTTGCCGGTCGGGAACATTGCGCCGCCGCCATCGCCGTCCTCGTCGGCGGCCGGGTCCATGAATTCGAGCTGGACTTCGGCGGCAGGGAAGGTCACACCATCCAGTTCGAAGTCGCCGGTTTCCTGTACTTCACCGTTGGTGATGGGCACGTGGGCGATGATGGTCTTGCCGATGTTCGCCTGCCAGATGCGTACGACAGCCGTGCCGTTCTGCGGCACGCGCGATGCATCGACAAGGCCGCCGCTGATCGCGAACGGGCCGACGGCGGCCGACAGGTTGCCGCAGTTGCCGCTCCAGTCGACAAAGGGCTGGTCGATCGAGACCTGGCCGAACAGGTAGTCGACGTCGTGGTCCGGGCGGCTGCTCTTCGACACGATCACGGTCTTGCTGGTGCTCGACGTGGCGGCACCCATGCCGTCGATCTGCTTGCCGTACGGATCCGGGCTGCCGATCACGCGCATCAGCAGCGCATCGCGCGCCTTGCCGGGGACCTGGGCGGTCGCGGGCAGGTCTTGCAGGCGGAAGAACACGCCCTTGCTGGTGCCACCGCGAATGTAGGTGGCGGGAATCTTGATCTGGGGTACGTGGGCCATGGAAGTCTTTGTCCTGGTCAAAACTGCAGCGGGCGGTACGTTGCCGCACCGCCCGCTCATCTCGCTACCTTAAGCAGCCGCTTTCGCGGATTCAAGGAAGTCCTGCGCGAAGCGCTGCAGCACGCCGCCGGCTTCGTAGATCGACACTTCCTCGTCGCTGTCCAGGCGGCACGTCACCGGCACTTCGACGCGTTCGCCGTTGCGGCGGTGGATCACCAGCGTCAGGTCGGCGCGCGGCTGGCGCTCGCCGGTCACGTCGTAGGTCTCGGTGCCGTCCAGGCCCAGCGTCAGGCGGTTCACGCCCGGCTTGAACTCCAGCGGCAGCACGCCCATGCCGATCAGGTTGGTGCGGTGGATGCGCTCGAAGCCTTCGGCGACGATGACTTCCACGCCTGCCAGGCGCACGCCCTTGGCTGCCCAGTCGCGCGACGAGCCCTGGCCGTAGTCCGCACCCGCGACGATGATCAGCGGCTGCTTGCGGTCCATGTAGGTCTCGATGGCTTCCCACATGCGCACGACCTTGCCTTCCGGCTCGACGCGTGCCAGCGATCCCTTCTTGACCTGGCCGTCGACCACAGCCATTTCGTTGATCAGCGTCGGGTTGGCAAACGTTGCGCGCTGCGCCGTCAGGTGGTCGCCGCGGTGGGTCGCGTAGGAGTTGAAGTCTTCCTCCGGCAGGCCCATCTTGGCGAGGTATTCACCCGCTGCGCTGTTGGCCAGGATCGCGTTCGACGGCGACAGGTGGTCGGTGGTGATGTTATCGCCGAGCACCGCCAGCGGACGCAGGCCCTTGAGCGTGCGTTCGCCGGCCAGCGCGCCTTCCCAGTACGGCGGACGGCGGATGTACGTGCTCTGTGCGCGCCAGTCGTACAGCGGGCTGATTTGCTCGCCGCTTTGCGCGGTGATCGCGAACATCGGCTCGTAGACCTTGCGGAACTGCTCGGGCTTCACGCTTTGCGCGACGATGGCGTCGATCTCTTCGTCGCTCGGCCAGATGTCCTTCAGGTACACCGGCTTGCCTTCCTTGTCGGTGCCCAGCACATCGCGTTCGATGTCGAAGCGCATGGTGCCTGCGATGGCGTAGGCCACCACCAGCGGCGGCGAAGCCAGGAAGGCTTGCTTGGCGTACGGGTGAATGCGGCCGTCGAAGTTGCGGTTGCCGGACAGCACGGCCGTGGCGTACAGGTCGCGGTCGATGATTTCCTGCTGGATCTTCGGATCGAGCGCGCCCGACATGCCGTTGCAGGTCGTGCAGGCGAAGGCGACGATGCCGAAGCCGAGCGCTTCCAGGTCCGGCAGCAGCTTCGATTCTTCCAGGTACAGCTCGACCGCCTTCGATCCCGGCGCCAGCGACGACTTCACCCACGGCTTGCGGGTCAGGCCGCGCGCGTTGGCGTTGCGCGCCAGCAGCGCGGCGGCAATCACGTTGCGCGGGTTGCTGGTGTTGGTGCAGCTGGTGATGGCTGCGATGATCACGGCGCCATCAGGCATCAGGCCTTCAGCTTCCTGCGCCTGGGCCTTGTCCAGGTCGACAGCGATGCCGCGCTCGGCCAGTGCGGAAGTCGGCAGGCGCTTGTGCGGGTTCGACGGGCCGGCCATGTTGCGCACGACGCTCGACAGGTCGAACTTCAGCACGCGCTCGTACTCGGCGTGCTTCAGCGAGTCGGCCCACAGGCCGGCGGTCTTCGCATAAGTCTCGACCAGCTTGACTTGCTCGTCTTCGCGGCCGGTCAGGCGCAGGTAGTCCAGCGTCTGGTTGTCGATGAAGAACATCGCGGCCGTGGCGCCGTATTCCGGGGCCATGTTGGAGATCGTGGCACGGTCGCCCAGCGTCAGGCTGGAGGCACCTTCGCCACGGAATTCCAGGTAGGCGCCGACGACCTTTTCCTTGCGCAGGAATTCCGTCAGGGCCAGCACGATGTCAGTGGCGGTGATGCCAGGCTGGCGCTTGCCGGTCAGCTCCACGCCGACGATGTCGGGCAGGCGCATCCACGAAGCGCGGCCCAGCATGACGTTCTCGGCTTCCAGGCCGCCCACGCCGATGGCGATCACGCCCAGCGCGTCCACGTGCGGCGTGTGGCTGTCGGTGCCGACGCAGGTATCGGGGTACGCCACGCCCTTGTCAGCGTGGATCACCGGCGACATCTTCTCCAGGTTGATCTGGTGCATGATGCCGTTGCCCGGCGGGATCACGTCGACGTTCTCGAAGGCCTTCTTGGTCCAGTTGATGAAGTCGAAGCGGTCTTCGTTGCGGCGATCCTCGATGGCGCGGTTCTTGGCGAACGCGTCCGGGTCGAAGCCGCCACACTCCACGGCCAGCGAGTGGTCGACGATCAGTTGCACCGGCACCACCGGGTTGACCTTGGCGGGGTCGCCGCCCTGGTCCGCAATGGCGTCGCGCAGGCCGGCCAGGTCCACCAGCGCGGTCTGGCCAAGGATGTCATGGCAGACCACGCGCGCGGGGAACCACGGGAAATCCAGCTCGCGCTTGCGCTCGATGAGCTGTTTCAGCGAATCGGTCAGCGTGGCCGGGTCGCAGCGGCGCACAAGGTTCTCGGCCAGCACGCGCGACGTGTAGGGCAGCTTGTCATAGGCACCCGGCTGGATTGCCTCGACGGCTTCGCGCGCGTCAAAGAAATCCAGCTTGGTGCCCGGCAGTGGTTTGCGGTGTGCAGTGTTCATGGCGTGGGGAGGAATACGGGGTAATGCACAAGGACGCGTGGAGCAGGGCGCAAGCGCCCCGATCCACGTTCCCCAGTCAGCGCGATGTGATCAGCGCTTCTCGATCGGCACGAACTCCAGGTTCTCAGGACCAGTGTAGTTGGCGCTCGGGCGGATGATCTTGTTGTCGATGCGCTGCTCGATGATGTGCGCAGCCCAGCCCGACGTACGCGCGATCACGAACAGCGGCGTGAACATCGCGGTCGGCACGCCCATCATGTGATAGCTCACGGCGCTGAACCAGTCCAGGTTCGGGAACATCTTCTTGATATCCCACATCACCGTTTCCAGGCGCTCGGCGATGTCGAACATCTTCATCGAGCCGGCTTCCTTCGACAGTTCGCGCGCGGTGGCCTTGATGACCTGGTTGCGCGGGTCGGCAATGGTGTACACCGGATGGCCGAAGCCGATCACGACTTCCTTGTTCTCCACGCGGCGGCGGATATCCGCCTCGGCTTCGTCGGCGTTGTCGTAGCGTTTCTGGATCTCGAAGGCCACTTCATTGGCGCCGCCGTGCTTGGGGCCGCGCAGCGCGCCGATCGCGCCGCAGATGGCCGAGTGCATGTCCGAGCCCGTGCCGGCGATGACGCGGCCGGTGAAGGTCGATGCGTTGAACTCGTGCTCCGCGTACAGGATCATCGAGGTGTGCATCGCGCGTTCCCACTGGGCCGACGGCTTCTTGCCGTGCAGCAGGTGCAGGAAGTGGGCGCCGATGGAGTCATCGTCGGTTTCGACTTCGATGCGGCGGCCGTTGTGGCTGAAGTGGTACCAGTACAGCAGCATCGAGCCCAGGCTGGCCATCAGCTGGTCGGCGATGTCGCGCGCGCCCGGGGTGTTGTGGTCGTCCTTCTCCGGCAGCACGGTGCCCAGCACCGACACGCCGGTGCGCATCACGTCCATCGGGTGGGCCGAGGCCGGCACGCATTCCAGCGCGGCCTTGACGTTGGCGGGCAGGCCGCGCAGCGACTTCAGCTTGGTCTTGTACGCGGCCAGTTCGGCCTTGTTCGGCAGCTTGCCGTGGACCAGCAGGTGGGCGATTTCCTCGAACTCGCAGGCATCGGCCACGTCCAGGATGTCATAGCCGCGGTAGTGCAGGTCGTTGCCGGTACGGCCAACGGTGCACAGGGCGGTGTTACCGGCGGTCACGCCCGACAGGGCAACGGACTTCTTGGGCTTCGG
>NZ_JBYOJS010000008.1:0-246476 GCF_057798895.1 Cupriavidus sp. 22TCCZM04-2 | reverse complement strand
TTCCAGCCCAGTTCCTGCATGGTGTTGTCGATCTTCGGCACGCGGTGCTGCACGTCCTGGTAGCCCTTGCCGTAGAAGTCACCCGACGAGGTCTCGACGATCTGCGTCTTGCGCGCCTCTTCGGCGTACTCGGGGTAGTCGGCGGCCATCTTCAGCATCATCTCGGCCAGCTCGCGCACCGAGTGGATGTTGGACGGATTGCCGATGTTGAAGATCTTGCCGCTGGCGACGCCGTCCTTGTTCTCGATGATGTGCATCAGCGCCGAAATACCGTCGGAGATATCGGCAAACGCGCGCTGCTGCGCACCGCCGTCAACGAGCTTGATCGGCTCGCCGCGCACGATATGGCCCAGGAACTGCGTGACCACGCGCGAGGAGCCTTCCTTCGATTCGAAGATCGAATCGAGCCCGGCGCCGATCCAGTTGAACGGGCGGAACAGCGTGTAGTTCAGGCCCTGCTCCATGCCATAGGCGTGGATGACGCGGTCCATCAGCTGCTTGGAGCAGGCGTAGATCCAGCGCGGCTTGTTGATCGGGCCGTAGATCAGCGGCGAGGCTTCCGGATCGAACTCCTCGTCCGCGCACATGCCGTAGACCTCGGAGGTCGACGGGAACACCAGGTGCTTGCCGTACTTGACGGCGCTGCGCACGATCGGCAGGTTGGCTTCGAAGTCGAGCTCGAACACGCGCAGCGGGTTGCGCACGTAGGTGGCCGGCGTGGCGATGGCCACCAGCGGCAGGATCACGTCGCACTTGCGGATGTTGTACTCGATCCACTCCTTGTTGATGGTGATGTCACCCTCGAAGAAGTGCATGCGCGGATGGTTGACCAGGTCGCCCAGGCGGTCGGACGACATGTCCATGCCGTAGACCTCCCACGACGTGGTTTCCAGGATGCGGCGCGTCAGGTGGTGGCCGATGAAGCCGTTGACGCCAAGAATCAGGACCTTTTTCATCGGTTTTCCTCGTTGGATGGTTCGGTAAGAATGGTGGCCAGCGACGCAGCGGTGACCGGCGTGGACGCGGCGTCGAGCAGGGTGTCAATGCGCACCTGGCCGCCGTCGCCGCACAGGCCGACGATCTGGCCCTGGCTGACGTGCAGGCCGGGACGCCAACCGGTCGGCAGCGTCGGCGCGGACAGCGGGCGGCGCGCCTGCGCCACGACGAAGCGCTGGCCGGCAAGTTCGGTGAACGCGCCGGGGTAGGGCGGCGCCACCGCGCGGATCAGGTTGTAGACCTCGGCCGCGGGGCGGCTCCAGTCGATGCGGCCGTCTTCAGGCCGGCGGCCCGAGAAGTAGCTGCCTTCGGCCAGCACGTTGGGCAGCTGCGGCGTGTTGCCCGCCATCATGGCCGGCAATGCGCGCCAGAGCGTTTGCTCGGCGGCTACGGTGACCTTCTCGAAGACCTCGCCGGCCGTGTCGTCCGGCAGGATCGGCACGGAAGTCTGGTCGACGATGTAGCCCGCGTCGGGCTTGGCGTCCATCGCGTGCAGCGTGGCGCCGGTCTCGGTCTCGCCGTGCAGCACGGCCCAGTTGACCGGCACGCGGCCGCGGTACTTGGGCAGCAGCGAGCCGTGCATGTTGAACGCGCCCTGCGGGGCCAGCGCCAGCACGCTGGCCGGGATCATCGAGCGGTAGTAGAACGAGAAGATGACATCGGGCCTGGCGTCGCGCACGGCCTGTGCGATCTCCGGGTCGGTCGGGTCCTCGCCGTACTGGAACGGGATGCCCAGTTCCGCCGCCGTATCGGCCACGCGGCGAAACCAGATGTTCTCGTCGGCGCGGTCGCGGTGCGTGATGACCAGCGCCACCTCCACGCCGCGCGCATGCAGCACGCGCAGGCAGCGGTCGCCGACGTTGTGGTAGCCAAAGACAACCGCGCGCATCATGCCTCCGTCCGTTGGCGGGCCGGGTCCGCTTCGAGCACGGCCTTGATGCGGTAGCGCGGGCGGTCGCGCACTTCCTGGTAGATGCGGCCGACGTATTCGCCCAGCAGGCCCAGGCCGAACAGCAGGATGCCGATCAGGAAGAAGTTCATGGCGAACAGGGTGAACACACCCTGCACTTCCGAACCGAACAGGAACCGGCGGATCAGCAGCACCACGAACAGCACGCCGGACAGCAGCGACAGCACCGTGCCGATGGCCGAGAACCACTGCAGCGGCACGATCGAGAAGCCAGTCACCAGGTCGAAGTTCAGGCGTATCAGCTGGTACAGCGAGTACTTGGATTCGCCGGCGTGGCGCTGCTCATGGCCCACCTCGATTTCCACCGGGCTCGACGCGAAGGTGTAGGCCAGCGCGGGAATGAAGGTGTTGACCTCGCGGCACGCGTTGATGGTGTCCACCACGTTGCGGTCATAGGCGCGCAGCATGCAGCCCTGGTCCGTCATGCGGATGCGGGTGATTCTCTCGCGCAGCCCATTCATGGCGCGCGACGCATAGCGGCGGAAGGCCGTGTCGTTGCGCTGGCGGCGGATGGTGCCCACGTAATCGTGGCCTTCGCGCATGGTCTGCACGAGGCGCGGGATTTCCTCGGGCGGGTTCTGCAGGTCGGCGTCCAGCGTGATGACGATCTTGCCGCGCGTGTGTTCAAAGCCGGCCAGGATGGCCATGTGCTGGCCAAAGTTGCCGTTGAACAGCACCACCCGGGTCACGTCCGGGCGCTTGTGGAACTGCGCGGCCAGCATCGCCGCCGAGCGGTCGGCGCTGCCGTCATTGATGAAAATGATCTCGTACGAGTCGCCAAGGCCGTCGAGCACCGGGTACAGGCGGTCGAACAGGGCTTGCAGCCCGTCCTCTTCGTTGTAGACCGGAATGACGACCGAAACCTCGACCGGACTCATTTGGAGAGACGTTTGCATGTTTCGCTAAGAGTTGCGCAGACCCGTTCCACATCGGTGGCCTGCATGGCGGGGAAGAGCGGCAGCGTGACGATGCCGCGCCCGATGCGCTCGGCGTGCGGCAGCATGCCTTCGCGCCAGCCAAGGGAACGGTAGTAGGTGAAAAGATGAATCGGAGGATAGTGCACGCCGGTGCCGATACCGCGCTCGCGCAGGGCCTGCATGACGTTTTGGCGCGCCTGGGGCGCACCGCCTTCCAGACGTTCGGTGGGCAGCACCACCTGGAACATGTGCCAGTTGGTGGTGGCCTGATGCGGATCGAGCGGCAGCGGCAGTTCGATGCCCAGTTCGGCCAAACCGGCATCGGCCGCGCAACGGAAATAGGTCTCGGCCAGTTCCGCGCGGCGTGCGGTGATGGCATCGAGCTTGCCGAGCTGCGCCAGGCCGATCGCGGCGTTGACGTCGGTCAGGTTGAACTTGCCGCCCGGTTCCTCCACGTCCATGCCATCCATGCCGGAGCGGATCACGCCCTGCAGCCGCAGGCGCTCGGCGCGCACGGCCTCTTCGGGCGTATTCATCACCAGGCAGCCGCCTTCGACGCTGGTGATGTTCTTGTTGGCCTGGAAGCTGAAGCTGACCAGGTCGCCAAAGGCGCCGATGCGCTGGCCTTGCCAGCGCGAATCGATGGCCTGCGCGGCGTCTTCGATCACGCGCAGCTTGTGCTTGCCAGCGATCGCGTAGAGCCGGTCCATGTCGACCGGCAGGCCGGACAGGTACACCGGCATGATGGCGCGCGTGCGCGGCGTGATGGCCGCTTCCACGGCGTCCAGGTCGATGTTGCGGGTGCGCGGGTCGATGTCGACGAACACGGGCTTCGCGCCGACCGCCAGGACCACGTTGGCGGTGGCGACCCACGTGATCGGCGTGGTGATGACTTCATCGCCGGGGCCGATGTCCGCGATGCGCAGCGCGATCTCCATCGTCGCCGAACCATTGGCGAAGGTGCGCACGGGACGGCCGCCGAAGAGCTGGGACAGCGCGTCCTCGAACGCCTGCATCTTCGGGCCGGAGGTGATCCAGCCGGAGGCCAGCACCTTGCCGACTTCGGCAATGGTGTCGGCGTCGATCTCGGGCCGGACGAAGGGAAGGAATTCGGAAGCGGCGGTAGCGGTCATCGGATAGCTTGCCAGTAAAGATGCAACACAGTGGGGCGCCGGATCACGAGCGCGCAATCAGGAATACGCCGGCCAGGATCAGCAGGATGCCGCACACGCGCAGCGGGCCGATCATCTCGCCGAACAGCCAGTACGCGGCAAGCGCGTTCACCACATAGCCGAGCGAGAGCATCGGGTAGGCAATCGACACGTCAACGCGCGACAGACCCACGATCCACACGCCCACGCTGACGACATAGAGCGTCAGCCCGGCCAGCACCGGCCACTGGGTCAGCACGCGCAGTGCCGTCACCAGCAGGGTGCTGCGCTCGATGGTGATGGCGCCGACGGCGTTGACGCCGGCTTTGAGCAGCAACTGCGCGGCGGCATTGAGCAGCACGCCGGTCAAGATAAAGGCAAAGGTCGATAGCGTCATGGCGCCCGGTTCAGTCCTTGGAGGGTTGCGGCCGGGCCTGTGCCGGCAGCGGGAAATTGGCAACGACGATGCGGCGCTTGTCCTCGGCGATCGTGTTCATGGGCACGCCGCGTGCGGTGAGGTCCCCGAACGTGTCGGCCGACATGATGGCGATGGCGTGCGGTCCTTGCTTCCAGCGCTCGACAAAGGCATCGACGGTCGGAATCCATTTCTGCGGTTCCCGGCCGACGCCGAACTCAAGCTCGTCGGGGTGCTCGACGAGGATGGTAGTCCGGCGCAGGTAAAACGGCAGCGTGTGGTCCAGCAGTCGCACGCTGTAGATCGGCATGTCGGGGGTCAGCACCGCGTTGATCGCCGGCACCAGATCGGCGCCCGAAGCCGGGCGGCCCATGGCTTCATGCCCGCGGAAGGCCAGTGTCGCGCACAGGAACATGGCCACAGCATAGGCGACGATGCTGGGGAACACGCCACGCGAGCGCACCAGGTGCCGTGCGAGCAACGTGCCCGCCAGCATGCAGGCAAAGGCCAGGCCGATCCACAGCGCGAATTCGCGGTAGACCACGTTGGGCGTGCTGGGCTTGTCCAGCGTTGCCACATAAGGGGTGGCCAGCAAGCCAAGCACCGCCAGCACCAGCATGAAATTCACCTGGCGCAGCCACGAGCGTTCCGTGGCGGTGTCGAGCGCCACGCCGGCCAGGATGCCCAGCGCCGGGAAGATCGGCACGATATAGCCCGGCAGCTTCGAGCCCGACAGGCTGAAGAAGATGAAGATGGCAATGGCCCAGATGGCAGCCAGCATCGCCGGCTGGAACGGCCGCGGGGCGCTGCCGCGCGCCACGCCGGCGCGTTCGCGCACGGCCTGCCACATGCCCGGAAAGGCGCCCAGCCACGGCAGGAAGCCCGCAACCAGCAGCGGCAGGAAGTACCATAGCGGGCCCTTGCGCGAATGCACGGTCGAGGTATAGCGCTGCCAGTGCTCGTGGATAAAGAAGAAATTCAGGAATTCGGGGTTGCGCTCGGACACCAGCCAGAACCAGGGCACGGTGACCACCAGCATCAGCACGATGCCGGACAACAGATGCAGGCGGCGCCAGAGGCCAAAGTCGCGCGTGACTAGGGTGTAGACCACGAGCACCAGTCCCGGCAGGGCAATGCCGACCAGGCCCTTGGTCAGGATGGCCACGCCCATGGCGACCCAGCAGGCCAGCATCCAGTTGCGGCGCGCGGCCGGCGTGGCGTCCGGGTGCTGGGCCAGCAGCATGAAGGCGAGCACGCAGGCCATGGCACCGGACAGCGTCATGTCGAGCGAATTGAAATGCGCGGCCACGTTCCACATCGGCGCGGCGACCAGCACCAGGCCGCTCAGCAGGGCCGCGCGCATGCCAAACCAGCGGTGCGCGGCGAGCATGGAAACCAGCAGACCGATGGCGCCGGACAGCGCCACGCACAGCCGTGCCTGCCAGTCGCCAATCCCGAACAGCGAATAGGACAGCGCTGTCACCCAGAGATGGAAGGGCGGCTTTTCGAAGTACTTGAGCGCCTGGTAGCGGATCGTGACCCAGTCGCTGGTGGCAAACATCTCCCTGGCAATTTCGGCGTAGCGGCCTTCGTCCGAGCGCAGCAGGTGGCGCATGTCGAGCGTGCCGAACCAGACCAGCAGGATGCCGAGGCTGATCGCGGCGATTACGCCAACTGACAGCCCGGCATAGCGCGCGGTCGATGAACTACGCATAGAACTCCCTGGAATGATCGACGGATGAATCGCTTGCGTCGCGTGGCGCGACTGGCGAAGCCGACCGTTGCGGGGCCCCGCGCTTCGCTGGCATCAGCGGTCCGCGCGGGCTCTGCATTCAGTCGCTTCCTTACTACGGTTTGTCCGGTCGAGGACCGTCCGCCATGCAGGCCTGCTCGCAGGTGCCGGGCATGGCGGGAAGTCGTCACAACGCGTGCCGGCGCGTGCCGGTGGACAAGCGCTGGCGACAGGCCTCGTTTTCGGGCCAAGTTGTGACGCAAGCGTATCTTGTTCGCGGTGCTCGTACCGTCCCTCTCGCGGGCGGCAATGGTAGCACGGGCGAGGGACCCACCCGCCTTCCGAAGCTATCCTGAGGCGCAAGGAACTGGCGATGGCACGGTCCGTCGCCGTCAGGCTGGTTGGGCAAAGGGGGTGCGGCGGGCACTGCGCAAGCGGAGCGCCACCCCAAGGAGCAGGATGCCGCACACAATGGCCCACGAGCCGATCATCCAGAGCACAGCGAGCGCCCCGGCCAAGGGTCGCCACAGCACCAAGAACGCGAACCCGATGCTGACCAGCCCGGTCAGGATCAGCGACCATTCGTTCGGGATCTCCTTGCGCAGGCGCACGGCCGCAACCATCTGCAGCACGCCCGTGGCCAAGGTCCACGCGGCAATATAGATCAGCAGGGACAACGCAGTAATCGTCGGGCTCAGCCAGGTGAGCGCGCCGACACCGAGGCCGAGCAGGCCCTGCAGCGCCAGGATCCAGCGGTCGCTGCTCTCGCGTTGCTTGCCGGAGATTGCCATCAGCAGTGCCATCAACCCGTCGGCTGCCACGAACGCGCCGAAGATGATGATCAGCGCGGCCAGCGTGGCGATCGGGGCGAAGAGCGCGCAGAGGCCGAAAACGAGCGCCAGCAGACCGCGCAGGGCAATCACCCACCATAATTTCGCGTAGTACTGAAGCATGGAATTCTCCTGCAAGGTGCCGGAACGCCGGAACGCCACGGGCCCGGCCCCGTGGAGCCGGATGGGACAGTGGGCGGGAAACGCGCTGGCGCTGGCACAGACCGCGTGCCGGCCAGGCCAGTCAGAAGCAGACGGCAAGACCATTCTAGACAGGGAATGATGTGAAGACAAAGGCGCAGCATGTTCGGCGAAAGGCGGCAGCGGTGGCATTGGCGCTGCTCTGGGCCGGCTGCGCCTGGGCGCAAGAGCGGCCCGCCGCCCCGGCACCCCACGCTTCCTTGCCACCATCGCCCGGCGCCGCGCTCTGCGACGCGCAGTGGTTCCGCTCGGGGTCGCACGTGCAGATGGAGGGGGACGGCGCGTTGCCGATGTCGATTACCATGACCTTGCGCGACGTCGGGCGCAGTGCCTCGGGCTGCCACGCCCAACTCGAAATCAACTCGAAATCGGCCATGTCCGCGCTGATGGGACCGCCTGTCGTCATGGATCAGGTGCATCAGGTCAATATTGACCGGCGCACGCCTGCCGACCAGACCAGCATTGAAAGCCAGCACGCCGTCATCAACGCGCGAGCGCGCTACGCGCGCATGTTTGGCGAGGCGGCGTTCAAAGGCCGTGGCGTGTTCAACTATGCCGGCATGAGCCTGCGCGAAGGGGCCACGCTCGAAGGCGAGACGTTCGAATCGAGCCTGTCGCTCAAGGTCTATCCGCTCGGCTCCGACGAGGTGGTCAGCACCATGCACGTGCCGCACGCCTCCATCCATATCAGTTCGCGCCAGGTTGGCCGCCGCCAGATGATCAATACCGTCATGGGCCGCAAGGAATGCCTGCCCGTCACCTATGACAAGCGCACGTCGCTAGGGCCGCTGCTGGTGGGGGAGGAAGTCGTGCAGGTCGAACCCACGGTCATGCATATCACCGACTGGTACTGTCCGGCCGAGGCCTTCGTGTTGCGTACCGAAGTCATGCAGGAAGGCAAGGTGCAGCGCATCGACGTGACGGCGATGGAGCAGGATACGCAGGCACCGTAGCCTGCATCACCCCCCAGACGCAAAAAAGCCCGTGCTATGCACGGGCTTTTTTTGCATTGGTGCCGGGTATCAGCTGGCCGGTGCCGCCGGAGCCGCCTTCTTCTTGGCCTTGGTCTTGGACTTCTTGGCCGGCTTCTTGGCGTCCGGAGCCGGAGCGTCGGTCAGGTCGCTGCGCGTGCTCTTGTTGGCGCCCTGGCTGTACGGATCAAACTTGTCACCGGACTTGGCGCCCTCGGTGTACGGGTCGAATTTCTGACCAGACTTGGCGCCCTGCGTATACGGGTCGAACTTCTTGCCACCCGTTTGCGCCTGGGCGGCTACAGCAGCCGTGCCCAATGCGAGCACGATGGCAGTCGCAACGAACTTGTTCATGATTTCTCCTGAGTCCAGCCTGGTTATGCCACCCCGTTGGGCGGTTCTTCTCGGTTGCCCCTCTGGCGGGGACAACCGGTTTCAGTGTCGCCAAGCTATCGCCACGCTGTCAACTTGGTACCTACCCGGCGGTAAGCATTCATGGAAACCATGGATTGCCGTATCCGTGCGCCTATGCCGGAAATCACGGCGTCACTCCGTGGTGGTGTCGGACGGGTGCTTCCATGCCTCCCGCACCTGGTTCGACGGGGCCAGGGCGAGGTTGATGTTGCGGCTGCCGATGGGTTGCTGGAACCAGCGCTTCTGCAGAGACGCGATGCCCGGACCCGCGAACGTGGTGGCCAGGGTCTGGTCGACGACCTGTTTCCATTGCGGATCGGCCTTCGACATCATCAGTGCGTTCTGCTCGGTCGAAAGGGCGGGGCCGACGATCACCCACTGAGCCGGGTCCTTGGCGCGTGCGCGCAGGCCGGCAAGCAGGACGTCGTCCATCACGAAGGCTTGTGCGCGACCCGATTCCAGCAGCAGGAACGATTCGCCATGGTCCTTCGCGTAAATGTCGCGATAACCGTATTGTTGCTTCATGTGCCGCACATGGCGGTCGCCGGTCGAGCCGGCGCTGGTGACCACGGTCTTGCCGCGCAGGTCCTCGAACGACTGGATGCCGGAGTCGGCCCGCACCAGCATGCGCACGGTCGAGACGTAATGCGACACGCTGAACGCTACCTGCTTCTGCCGCTCCAGCGAGTTGGTATTGGGGGCGCAGTCCAGGTCCACCAGGCCATTGACCATTGCGGGGAAGCGGTTCTGCGGCGTGAGCGGCATCCAGCGCACCTTCAGGTCCTTCAGGCCCAGTTTCTGGCGGGTTGCTTCGGCTACGCGCAGGCACAGGTCGACCGCATAGCCGGCCGGCTTGCCCTTGTCATCGGCGAACGAGAACGGCAGTGCGGACTCGCGATAGCCGAGCACGATGGTGCCGCTGTCGCGGATCTTGTCGAGCACCGGACTTTCGGCGCGGGCGCCGAGCGGGGCGAGTGTGGCCAGCGACAGCAGCAGGGCGGTCAGGGGACGGAACAGCTTGCGAGGAGCGAACGAGCGGGCGAACGACATAGGGTGCGGGGAAGGCGTAGTCACGCCAGTTGCAGCAAAACCGGAAGGGTATACCCGCGCTCTGCCTGGAGGAACGACAACTTTTTCATAAGCAAATGCTTCGCCGTTAAGACATTGAACATGGCGATTCCGAAAAAGGCATACCTCGGTGATTTGTGTAACGATTACTCAAATTGTGACAAATGAGGCGCAAACAGATGCCGGGAAGGCGGTAAAATCGCCCCCATCGCATTTGTAACGTTCTTATAACAATCAATGAGCCCCCGTCCTTCGCGCCTCGCGTGCATTGACGCCCTCAAGGCCGTCAGCTCGCAACTGATCGTGCTCCATCACCTGGCGTTCTACGGCCCCATGTCCGATTCGGCCTATTCGCTGGCGCCGGATGTCCTTGACTGGCTGTCGCAATACGCCCGCATCGCGGTGCAGGTCTTCCTGGTGGTGAGCGGTTTCCTGGCGGCACGCAGCCTTGCGCCACAGGGCAGGCTGGTGATCCGGCAGCATCCGTTGACCGCGGTCTGGCGCCGCTACCAGAAGCTGGTCACGCCGTATGCGGCGGCGATCCTGGTCAGCATTGCGGGGGCTGCCATTGCGCGGACGTGGATGGTCCATGACTCGATCCCCGCGCCGCCGCACCTGATGCAGTTCCTTGCCCATGTGCTGCTGCTCCATAACGTGCTGGATGTCGATGCCTTGTCGGCGGGCGTCTGGTACGTGGCGATCGACCTGCAGCTGTTCGCGCTGCTGGTGACGGCGCTGTGGCTGGCGCGCAGCGTGTCGGGCCAGGGTGCCCAGGCGGGCGTGGTCGTGGTGTCGGCTCTGGCGGTGGCCTCGTTGTTCTGGTTCAACCGCGATGCCGGGTGGGATATCTGGGCGGTGTATTTCTTCGGTGCCTACGGCATGGGCACGCTGGCGTACTGGGCCTCCAATGCCGAACGGTCGGCCATTCCGCTCCTGTTGCTGGGGGCGCTTGGGCTCGCGGCACTGATCGTCGATTTCCGGCTGCGGATCGCGGTGGCGCTGGCCACGGCATTGCTGCTGGCGGTGGCCAGGCGCGGCGGCTGGCTTGAAAGCTGGCCGCGCGCGGCGGTGGTGGGCTTCTTTGGCCGGATCTCCTATTCGGTGTTCCTTGTGCATTTCCCGGTCTGCCTGATTGTGAACGCGGTGGTTTCCCGCCTGGCGCCGGGGAACCCGGTGCTCAACGCGCTGGGCATGCTGTTCGCCTGGCTGGCGAGCAATGTTGCCGGAACCTTGTTTTACCGCTATGTAGAAAGTGCCAGTCCGTTCGCCGCGCTGCGTGCGCTCGTGCCGGGCGGCCGCCGTGGCGCGCCGAAGGAATCGACCACCTGACCCTGGGGCCGGACCGCCGCACTCCCGCGCGGACCGCAACGGACATCAGCGGCACGTAGCCATCCCGGCACGTGCCGCTTTTTCGTGGTGCGTGCGCGCCGCGCGCGGCGATACCGCTTGCCCGTTCATGGTGCGGCGCGCGACCGTTGCCCGCGTGCGACGGCCCACGCAAGGGACGGCAACGGGCATTGGGGATGGCATGAAGATTGCCTAGTATGGAAGCGTAAACCTGACCGTTTGGTCAGGATTCCATCATGGAATCGAGGGCTGTCATGTCCGACCATATCGTCCTGACTTCGCACGCGCGCCGCGACAAACCGGCCGAGCCGATTCACTGGGGAGCGCCAACGGCAGCGGAACGCGGCCCGGTGATTGCGAGCCTGACGGACCCCGAGCGGCGCAATGTGATTGGCACGCATTCGGGCGCCTATGCCATCTACCGGGCGCTGGCCGTGGCTTCGGGCCGCCTTCAGCGCGACCACCGGCCGGACCTGACCGATACCGCGCCGGCCGAGGCAATCGGCCCGCACCCGCAGTGGGCGGATGCGGACAAGATTGTCTCGCTCGACCCATGGGGCCATCTCGTTTCCAGTGTCTTTGCCGACCGTATCGCCGCGGGCGTGGACATCCGCCCGACCATCGCCGTGACGCGCGCGCACATCAACATGCCGGAGCTGGCCTCGGCGATTGCGGCGGGGCGGCTCAGGCCTGATGGCGACATCCTCCACGCCAACGGCGACGTGAAGGTCACCAAGGCGGCAGTGGATCCGGTCTGGTACCTGCCCGGGCTCGCGCGCCGTTTCGATATCAAGGAAACCGTGCTGCGGCGCAGCCTGTTCGAGCAGACCAGCGGCATGTTCCCCGAGCTGGTGACGCGGCCCGACCTGAAGGTATTCCTGCCGCCGATCGGCGGCATGACGCTCTATTTCTTCGGCGATATCGCCAAGCTCGGCAAGCCCGACACCCACGTGGCCTGCCGCGTGCATGACGAGTGCAACGGCTCGGACGTGTTCGGCTCCGACATCTGCACCTGCCGCCCCTACCTCGCGCATGGCATTGAGGTTTGCATCGACATGGCCCAGCAAGGGGGCGTAGGCTTGGTGGTCTATAACCGGAAGGAAGGACGCGCGCTGGGCGAGGTGACCAAGTTCCTGGTCTATAACGCCCGCAAGCGCCAGGTCGGCGGCGACCGCGCCGAGACCTACTTCGCGCGCACCGAGTGCGTGGCCGGTGTGCAGGACATGCGCTTCCAGGAACTGATGCCGGATGTCTTCCACTGGCTCGGTATCCGGCGCATCGACCGCTGGGCGTCGATGAGCAACATGAAGCACGGTGCGCTGGTGGCCCAGGGTATTGAAGTGGTCGAGCAGGTGGCCATACCCGAAGCACTGATCCCGGCGGACGCGCGCGTGGAAATCGACGCCAAGGTGGCGGCCGGCTATTTCACGCACTACACGCCGCCTGACGCCAACGAACTCGCCCTGGCAAAGGGCAGGGGGTTGAACGAATGAGCACGTATCCCGAAGCGGACCGGCCGGGCGGATCGACCGACGGCCACGGCAGCGGCTGGTACAGTCCGGTGCCGGCGGGGCATCCGGCTGCAGCGCTGCTTTGTGCCGAGGCGGTCCGCACGCATTGCGCGGCCGTCACCGAGCACGTGGCGGCCGGCCAGTCCGAACTGTTCACCTGGCATCCCGACCGGGTCCATGCGATCGCGGACTATGTCGCCAGCACCATCCGCCAGCGCTATCCGGACCTGCGCGTGCCGTACCACAGCCGCTGGCGCCACTTCGAAAGCGGCGGCTCCGGCGAGCGGCTCGACCGCTGGCAGATCCTGTGCGAGCGCGCCGCGCTGAGCGGCCCCGAGCACCGCGAGGACCGCGCCCGGATCGGCATCGACCTGGTCATTCCCAGCGTGCTGCTGGATGCCGGTGCCGGCCCCGACTGGCGCTACCGCGATCCGGCCAGCGACCTGATCCTGACCCGCTCGGAAGGGCTCGGCGTGGCCAGCTTCGACCTGTTCGCGCGCGGCGGCTTTTCGGCCGAGCCGGGCGATCCGCTGCGCGCCGATGCCGAGCGGCTGATGCGCATCGACGCCTCGACCATCGCCACGGCCTTCCAGGTTGCACAGCACAATCCGCTGGTGGGCCTGGAAGGGCGCGCCGGGCTGCTGCGCCGCCTGGGTGAAGTCATGCAGGCCACGCCAGCCGTGTTCGGCTCGCCGGCGCGCCTGGGCAACCTGTTCGACTACCTGAAGGCCAATGCGGTCGATGACCGTATCGAGGCGAGCTTCATCCTGAGGACGCTGCTGGTGGCGCTCGGTCCGGTCTGGCCGGGGCGGGTGGTGCTGGAGGGGGTCTCGCTCGGCGATACCTGGCGGCATCCGGCCGCCCCCGGCGGGCTGGTGCCGTTCCACAAGCTGACCCAGTGGCTGACGTATTCGCTGCTGGAGCCGCTCGAGGACGCCGGCCTGATTGTCACGGGGCTGGCATCCCTGACCGGGCTGCCCGAGTACCGCAACGGCGGCCTGCTGTTCGACTTCGAGCTGATGGTGCCGCGCGACCCGGGATTCGCGGCCGTGGCGCACGAGGTGCAGGAGCCGGTCATCGTCGAATGGCGTGCGCTCACCGTGACGGGGCTGGATCTCGTGGCCGATGGCGTACGCCAGGCGCTCGGGTTGACCGAGGCGGCGTTCCCGCTGGCGCGCGTGCTCGAAGGCGGCACCTGGGCCGCGGGACGGCGCATTGCCGCCAAGCGCAGGCCCGGCGGGCCGCCGCCCTTCGCGATCTACAGCGACGGCACCGTGTTCTGAGCGCCGTGATTACGCCGTAGCGCTTGCCCGCCGGCCGATGCCGCCCGGCGGTGCAATCCCTGATTCACCCGCGATTCCCCGCCAGCCCGATTGCATAGGAGCGTCATCATGAACGACGTGTCTGCCGTCCCCGTGGCGCCGGCCGAAGCCGCCAACGCCCCCGCCGTCACCGCCCCCGTACTGGTAGTGGACCACCCGCTGGTCCAGCACAAGGTCACGCTGGCGCGCAGCGAGGAGACCACGACGGATAACTTCCGCCGGCTCGTGCGCGAGATCAGCCAGCTCCTGACCTATGAGGCGACGCGCGACCTGCCGATGGAGACCATCGCCATCAAGACACCGATTGGCCCCACGCGGTCGCCGGTGCTGGCGGGCAAGAAGCTTTGCCTGGTGTCGATCCTGCGGGCGGGCAATGGTTTCCTGGACGGCATGCTCGAACTGCTGCCCGCCGCGCGCGTGGGCCATATCGGCCTGTACCGCGACCCGGAAACGCTGGAGCCCGTCGAGTACTACTTCAAGATGCCCGAGGATATCCAGGAGCGGATCGTGATCGTGGTGGATCCGATGCTGGCCACGGGCAATTCGGCCATCGCGGCGCTGAACCGGCTCAAGGAGAGCGGCGTGACCATGCTCAAGTACGTCTGCCTGATTGCGTCGCGCCCGGGGCTGAACGCGCTGCAGGCCGCGCATCCGGACGTTGCCATCGTCACGGCGGCCATCGACGAGGAGCTGAACGAGCACGGCTATATCGTGCCCGGCCTTGGCGACGCCGGGGACCGCCTCTACGGCACGCGGTGATGGACGGGCCCGCGACGGCCACGGCGCGGCGCCTGCCGCTCGCGCGCGAAGCAAGCGGCGGGCGCATCCGGCAGGAGAACGAGGCCATGATCCTGCGCGCGGCCGAGCACGTGTTCGCACGTGCCGGATTCGCGGGGGCCACCATGGCGGAGATCGCCGTGCGCGCCGGCGTGCCCAAATCCAACCTGCACTACTACTTCCGCACCAAGCAGGCGCTGTATCGCGCGGTACTGGCGCACACGCTGCAATTGTGGCTGTCCGAGACCGAGGCCATCCGCGCCGAACTGCCGCCGCAGGTGGCGCTGGAAGCGTACATCCGCGCGAAGATGCGGCTGTCCGCCAGCCATCCCGATGCATCGCGCGTGTTCGCCAATGAATTGCTGCACGGCGCGCCGGAGATCGGCGAAGTGTTGCGCCATGCGCTGCGCGAACTGGTGGCGCACAAGGCCGCGGTCATCCGCCAGTGGATCGCCAATGGGCAGATGGCCAGCGTGGATCCGCAGCACCTGTTCTTCACCATCTGGGCGGCGACCCAGACCTACGCCGATTTCGAATCGCAGATTTGCGCCGTGCTGGGCGTGAGCCAACTGGGCCGGCGCGATTTCGAACTGGCCACCGAGCATCTGGTGACGCTGCTCTTGCGCGGTTGCGGGCTGGGGCCCGTGGCTGCGCCGCTTGTCCGGGGCGTGCCCACGCCGTAGGTGCCCTGCCTGCTCCGCATCGTCGCGCCGAGCCTGAACCCTGAACTACGAACCATCCGATCCTGGAGCGACCATGCTGGAACTGATCCTGCGCCACTGCACGCTGCCTGACGGGCGCCATGACATCGATATCGGCGTCGACAACGGCCGCATTGTCGCGGTGGAAGCGGCGCTCGCCGCGCAGGCCGCCACCGAGGTCGATGCCGCGGGGCAACTCGTGACGCCGCCGTTTGTCGATGCGCATTTCCATATGGATTCCACGCTGTCCTACGGGCTGCCGCGCGTGAACCAGTCCGGCACCTTGCTCGAAGGCATTGCGCTGTGGGGCGAGCTGAAGCCGCTGCTGACGCAGGAGGCGCTGGTCGAGCGCGCGCTGGCGTACTGCGACTGGGCCGTGGCCAAGGGGCTGCTGGCGATCCGTTCGCATGTCGACGTGTGCGACCCGCGCCTGCTTGCCGTGGAGGCGCTGTTGCACGTGCGCGAGCGCGTGCGTCCCTACCTCGATCTCCAGCTCGTGGCGTTCCCGCAGGACGGCGTGCTGCGCGCGCCGGGCGCGCTCGACAACCTGCGCTGCGCGCTCGACATGGGCGTGGAGGTGGTCGGCGGCATTCCGCATTTCGAGCGGACCATGGCGGACGGCTCGGCATCGGTGCGCGTGCTGTGCGAATTGGCCGCCGAACGGGGCCTGCGCGTCGACATGCATTGCGACGAGAGCGACGACCCGATGTCGCGCCATATCGAAACCCTCGCCAGCGAGACCGTGCGGCTGGGGCTGCACGGACGCGTCGCCGGCTCGCACCTGACGTCGATGCATTCGATGGACAACTACTATGTGTCCAAGCTTCTGCCGCTGATGCGCGAGGCGGGCGTCGCCGCGATCGCCAACCCGCTGATCAACATCACCTTGCAGGGCCGCCACGACAGCTACCCGAAGCGGCGTGGCATGACGCGCGTGCCCGAGTTGCTGGCGGCCGGCGTGCCGGTCGCGTTGGGGCATGACTGCGTGATGGACCCCTGGTACAGCCTGGGCAGCGCAGACATGCTGGAGGTGGCTCACATGGGCCTGCATGTGGGGCAGATGACCGGGCAGGACGCCATGCGCAGCTGCTTTGCTGCGGTGACGACCGCGCCCGCGCAGATACTGGGCCTCGATGGCTATGGCCTTGCGCCGGGCTGTCGCGCGGACCTGGTCCTGCTGCAGGCGCGCGATCCGGTCGAGGCCATCCGCTTGCGCGCGACGCGTTTGCTTGTTGTGCGCGGCGGCAAGACCGTGGCCAGCACGCCGCCGGCCACGGCTACGCTGCATTTGCCAGATCGACCGCCGCAGGTGGACTTCGTCGCCAGGCGCAGCGAGGCGGCGCGCGGGCGCTGACATGCAGAGATTTTTTACCGAAGAGTGTTGACAAGGTCTCTGGTGGTCAGCATAATTGCGTTCTTCGCATCGCAGCAGAAATGCAGTGAAACGAAGCCCAGATGGCGGAATTGGTAGACGCACTAGGTTCAGGTCCTAGCGGTGGCAACACTGTGGAGGTTCGAGTCCTCTTCTGGGCACCAAATTCAGAAAAGGCCCGCAGCAATGCGGGCCTTTTTCCGTTTACGGCTGGCTATTGGCGGGTGTCGGCAGGTGTCGCGGCGGATGCGGTCGCCGCGCGAGGGCCGCGCGGCTTGCTGGCGCTCAATCTTCGATGGCCTCTTCAGGTTCATCGGCGCGCCGCACGCAATTGCGGCCATCGGTCTTGGCGCGGTACAACGCGGCATCCGCCGCGGCAAACAGTTGCGGCCAATGGATAGCGCCGCTGCGGGCAGTCGCCACGCCAAAGCTGGCGGTGACCGGCAGCCGTGTACCGTCAGCCAGTCGGATCGGTTCGGCGCAGATCGCCGTGCGCAATACCTGCGCCATGGACGCCGCGTCTTCGGTCCCGGCGCCAGGGACGAGCACCGCGAATTCCTCGCCGCCAAAGCGCGCCAGCGCGAATGCGGGATCCACCCGGTCGCGCATCAGGTCCGCCAGCGCACGCAGCACCTCGTCTCCGGCGGGGTGGCCGTGCCGGTCGTTGATTTGCTTGAACCGATCCACGTCCATCAGGATCAGGCTCACCGTCTCCGGTCCGGCAGGATCGGACGGCTGCACGGCAACATGCTCCAGCGCGCGCCGGTTCAGCAGTCCGGTCAGGCTGTCGGTGCGGGCCAGATGTTCGAGCTGCTCGGTGAGCGACGCGCGCTCGCGCAGCTTGCGGCGCAGGATGTCGAGCGCATCGAACAGGCGGCGCATCTCGCGGCCGGTCGTTGGCACGCCAAAGCCCGGTCGGCTGCGGCCTTCGGCCAGCGCAATGACCGCATCGCGCGCATGCAGCAACGGCAGGAATACCGAGCGCTGTGCGAACACCAGCAGGTACCCAAGCACCAGGAGGATCAGCGCGGTCGCGCTGCCGGCGATTGCAAGGACGCGTAGCGCGCGCGTGCGGTCGACCTCGAAATGCGCGATTACCTCGTCCAGGAACGCGCGGCGCAGCCGCTCCAGTGGCTCCAGTGTCGGCACATAGCGGTTGGTGAATTCTGTCGGGGTCATCGAGTAATGCCCCGACAGGCGGCCTTGCGCCACCATGCTGTCGACCATGGACAAGCCGTGGCCGAAGAACTGGTGGCTCGCGTCGGCGTACGCCTGCTCGAGTTGCGGGGTGTCGCCATACATGTTGTAGGCCGGACCGGCGAGTTCCCATAGCTCCAGCAGCCGCCCGCGCGAGCGCGAGGTATCGGCGAGGCTGCGGATCGGGATCGGCTGGTGCGCGGCAACGGGCGCCATGATCTGGGAGGCCGCGCGGCCGCCGTACTCGCGCAAATCGCCGAGCATCTTGCCGGTGAGCGCGGGCGCGGCCAGGCCCGGGTGGCATGCCGACAACTGCCTGACCTGCCAGCCGATCAGCGGCTGCAGCGCATCGACGGCCTCGAACATGCCTTCGATGGCGTGCTGGAGTTCATCCATCTGCCTGTCTTCGCGCTGCCGGCTGGCCAGGGCATCGACCTCCGTGCGGGCCCGGCGCAGGCGCTCGCGCACGCGTTCCACCATCAATGGCGGCAGATGGTGCTGGTGCAGGCCCGCGGGCGCCGCCGGCGGCATCAGCAGCCGCGTGAGCGCGGCGTCGCTGCGAGCGCGGAATTCGCGCAGCCGGTCGCGCGCGGCACTTTTCTCCGCGGGGGCTTCGCCGAGCACACTGTTGGCGGGGCCGCGTTCGGCCGACAGCACATTGGCCGCGTCCAGCAGGACACGGTATTCCGAGATGTCATACAGGTTCTGGCGCGCCGCGGCGAAATCGCCATACGAATGCGCCATCAGCAGCGCAGCCAGGCCAACCGTACACAGCGCGGCAATGGTTGTCACGGCAGACAGCTTGCGCTTCAGGCTCCGGCTTCGGCCTGCTGCCAGCGGATGGCTGGCGCCGGTGTTCCCGGCAGGGCGAAGTCTTCGCCAGAACGCCATGGTGGTCTCCTCCCGCGCCTGTTCGGTCAGGAAGGCAGGCATAGGAAATCGTTGAGTTTTCGACATTATTGACGAAAACCATCAGGGCTTCGGGCAAAGCCGACGCCATTGCTCCACTAAACGGGACGACCGGGCGGCTGTCCGGAACGCAAGCTCAGCGGCCGCGCGAAAGCGGACATTCGCCGCTTTCCCGATGGCGGGCATATCGCCTATGCTCAAACAAATCGGGCAAGCTTGGATAACGTCCGAAGGTGGTTGCCATGACTGAGGTCTTGTCATCATCAAGAGAGAGGGAGGCAGGGGCATGCCCTGCGTGGCACGACTGTGCCGCGACACCGCATGGGGTGCGTCAACACCCCCTGCAATGCTGCTGCGTGCTGGCGATGCTGGTGTGTTCCGTGGCCAGGGCCGACGAGGGTGCCCCGGGCACCGATTCGATCCTCGGCTGGCAGCATGTGCAAGCGAGCGACTTTGGCGGGATGGCACCGGCACGTGGTTCTGCCTCGTCTGCCGTTGAACACAACGCGTACTCCCCGCGCATCGAGGTCACGACAGGTGCTGGGCCGGATGACGACGCGCCCGGCCTCGCGGCCATCGACGTCGATACTGAGCGCCTGCGCTACGGCCCGCGGCGGATCCTGGTTCATGTCGACGACATCACCACCGCCAGCGGCTTCGTGGACAGCCGCGTGCGCACCATGGCGGTGGCGCTGGACGCCGTCGTGCCGCATGCCGGTGGCCTGACCATCCAGCCGCGCGTGCAACTGGCGTATCAACCGGGCACGCCGGCCACGGGCACGCAGGCGCCCGACATGCTGGGCGATTCCAGTGCCACGGGCTTCGGCGTTCGGCTCTACGGCGCCCAGCCGACCCGGCTCGCGGGCGTGTACCCGTTCGTCGAAGCCGACTGGTGGCAGGACAGCCGCAAGCAGACCATCAACATCAACGGCACGAAGATCGATACGGACCTGCTGCGCGGCCTGTTCTCGTTCAATATCGGCGCGCACGGCAATACCGCATCGGGCGTGAAGCTCTGGTTCAAGGTGAAGGCGGGGCGGAATGCCGGCGGCACCGTGGGCGCGCGCTATCGCTGGTAGCCGTCATTGCCGCACAGTCGATTGGCCTGCTGATTGAAAATTTTTCGCGGAAGGGGCTTGCACAAAACCCAAACTGGGTTACAATCTATGTCTCGCGTGCGGCTGTAGCTCAGTTGGATAGAGTACTTGGCTACGAACCAAGGGGTCGTGGGTTCGAATCCTGCCAGCCGCGCCACCTATGTAGAAAGAAAAGGGCTTCCGGAACCGGAAGCCCTTTTTCATTTCCGGCGCACGCATTCGTTTCATCGCGTCATGCAACGCTTGTTGGGCCCGGGGAGTGTCAACTTGTTCCGTTGCGATTTCAGGCGTGCGCCTTCGAGCCATGCAACTGCATCACGGCTGGACCGCTACGCCGTAGCTTGCACGCCGCCCGCCGGGATGACTGGCGCCGTTGCTCGAGTTCGCAGCGAACCTCGGCCATTTTGGCGAGCAATTCCAACGCTTGCGCCGTTCTGCATGGTGCGTCATTTGGCACTACAGTGAATGAACTTCGGCGATTCAGCCCGGGTTCCCATTTCAGCCAGTGACGAAGACCTCGCACCGATGCCCGTACCGACTCCCTTGCCCTTCACGCCCACCCGCCTGACGTTGCGGGATGGCCGCCATATCCTGCTTCGCGAAATCTGCGATCAAGACCGCTCGGGGTTGCTCGCCGCGTTTTCGCGGTTGTCGGCCGACGCCCGCTACACCCGCTTCATGGCGCCCATGCGGGAGTTGCCCGAGGCCATGCTGGAGCATGCCACGCACCCCGAGCCGGACCATGAATGCGCGCTCGTCGCCTGGAGCGAGGCGGAAGTCGGGGAACAAAGCGGCCGTCTGGTGGGCGGTGCGCGTTTCGTGGCCGCGCCCGGCAGCGATGTCTGCGAGTTCGCCATCACGCTCGATGACGACTGGCATGGCGCGGGCCTGGGGCGCATCCTGATGTCGTCGCTGATCGAGACGGCGCGTGCGCGTGGCTATGCGCGCATGGAGGGATTCGTGCTGGCCATGAACACGCCCATGCGGCGCCTGGCGCGCCGCCTTGGTTTTTCCGATGTCGGGTGCCCCGATGACGCGACCCTGCGCATCGTCACATTGCAGCTGGACCAGCAGGCCGATGCCGCAGACGCTGGATGAAGTGGATGGTGACGGGGCCGTAGTGAACGGAGGGAGGTCGCGATGTCTGTATTGTTGCTCGGCAATATCGAGCCCGGCACGACCGAAGACGAGATCCGCGCATTCCTGGTCAAGTACGGATTGCCGGCATTCGATGCCCTGGAGCACGTGCCCGGCGATGGCAGCAATCCCGCGGTCATGCTGACATTCAGCGCACTGGACCCGGCCACCCTGCGCAAGCTGCTGACGCGGATTCACGGCATGTTCTGGAAGCGCCGGCGCCTGAGCGCGCTGGCGATGACGGAACGCTACATCTGAGCGATGCGCGGCGGCCGCCGCGCATCGTCATCATCGTCCTCGATGCCGCATGGTCAGAGTTGCGCGGCGTGGTGCCGGATGTGGTCGGCGATAAAGGTGCTGATGAAGTAATAGCCGTGGTCATAGCCGGCATGCCGGCGCAGCGTCAGCGGCTGGCCCGCCGCCGCGCAGGCGGCCTCGAACGCCCCGGGATGGAGCTGGCTCGCCAGGAACTGGTCCGCCAGGCCCTGGTCCACGAGGATGCCGGCCGGGAAGGGCGCTGCCTTCTGGGCCGCCATCAGCGCGCTGGCATCATGTTCGGCCCAGCGGCCGCGGTCCGTGCCGAGATAGCCGGTGAACGCCTTCTCTCCCCACGGGCACTGCATCGGCGCGGCGATGGGCGCGAACGCCGACACCGAACGGAAGCGCCGCGGATGCCGCTGAGCCAGCACCAGCGCGCCGTGTCCGCCCATGGAGTGACCGAAGATGCCGACGCGGTCCGGATCGACCGGCAATTCGCGGCTCGCGAGATCGAACAGCTCCTGCGCGACGTAGCTTTCCATGCGCCAGTGCGTGTGCCACGGCGCCTCGGTCGCATCGACATAGAAGCCCGCGCCCACACCGAAGTCCCAGGCATCCGCCTCGCCCTGCATGCCGGCGCCGCGCGGACTGGTGTCCGGCGCAACCAGGACCAGGCCGTGCTCGGCGGCAAAGCGCTGCGCACCGGCCTTGATCATGAAGGTTTCCTCGGTGCAGGTCAGCCCCGCCAGGTAGAACAGCGCCGGCAGCCTGGCGCCGGGCTGCGCCTGCGGCGGCAGGTACACCGAGAAGCGCATCGGCAGGCCGATGGTGGTCGAGGCGTGCCGGTAGAAGCGCTGCACGCCGCCATGGCAGCCGTGTTCGGACAACAGTTCCAGAGTCACGGCCGGCTCCTCAGTACAGCACCACCGAACGAATCGACTCGCCGCGCTTCATCAGGTCGAAGCCTTCGTTGATGCGGTCCAGCGGCAGCGTGTGCGTGATCAGGTCGTCGATATTGAGCTTGCCATCCATATACCAGTCGACGATCTTCGGCACGTCGGTGCGGCCGCGCGCGCCGCCGAAGGCCGAGCCTTTCCATTCGCGTCCGGTCACGAGCTGGAACGGGCGCGTGGAGATCTCCGCGCCGGCCTCGGCCACGCCGATGATGATCGATTTGCCCCAGCCCTTGTGGCAGCACTCCAGCGCCTGGCGCATGACCTGCGTGTTGCCGATGCATTCGAAGGAATAATCGGCGCCGCCGTCGGTCAGCTGGATGATATGGTCGACGACGTTGCCCACGTCCTTCGGGTTGACGAAATGCGTCATGCCGAACTTGCGCGCCATGGCTTCGCGCGCGGGGTTCAGGTCGACGCCGATGATCTTGTCGGCACCGACCATCTTCGCGCCCTGGATCACGTTCAGGCCGATGCCGCCGAGGCCGAACACCACCACGTTGGCACCGGCTTCCACCTTGGCCGTGAAGATGACCGCGCCCACGCCGGTCGTCACGCCGCAGCCGATGTAGCAGACCTTGTCGAACGGCGCGTCAGGGCGGATCTTCGCGAGCGCGATCTCCGGTACCACGATGTGGTTCGCGAACGTCGACGTGCCCATGTAATGGAAGATCGGCTTGCCGTCGATCGAGAAGCGCGAAGTGCCGTCCGGCATCAGGCCCTTGCCTTGCGTCGAGCGGATGGCCTGGCACAGGTTGGTCTTGCGCGACAGGCAGAACTTGCACTGGCGGCATTCCGGCGTGTACAGGGGGATCACGTGGTCGCCCGGCTTGAGCGAAGTCACGCCCGGGCCGACGTCGGTAACGATGCCGGCGCCCTCATGGCCCAGGATCGCCGGGAAGATGCCTTCCGGATCGGCGCCGGACAGCGTGTAGTAGTCGGTGTGGCAGATGCCGGTGGCCTTGATTTCCACCAGCACTTCACCGGCGCGGGGGCCTTCCAGGTCCACCTCTTCGATGGTCAGCGGGGCGCCGGCTTTCCAGGCGATAGCGGCTTTGGTCTTCATGGAATCCTCCTGGGAAAGAGAAAGTGGTCGGCCCGCCTGGGCCGGAGGCATGACTATACGGCCTTACGGGGAGACACAGGCATCACTTCTTCGATGTGCCTGGCCGCTGATCGGCCGCATCGTGCGAGATGCCCTACGAAAGTGGGGTGAGCAATCGCCGGATCGTTCCGTTGCTTGCTTGCTGGAGACATTGGCGCTCGCGGTTGCATCCCGTCCCAATGACCCACCCGTTGCCCCCACATCGCAAATAGTAATGAAGACTCTGACCCTTAACCAACGGCTCTGGATTCCCTTCGGCCTGATCTGGATCGCCATGCTCGGCATCTGCACGTTCGAGGCGTTCGCGACGCGCGCGGAGATGTTCGCCGGCCGCCAACGCGAGATCCAGAGCGTCGCCGAGGCCTCGGTCAGCTTGATCGCGTCCGTCGAGAAAGAGGCTGCCAGCCAGGGCATGTCCCTTGAAGACGCGCAGAAGCTGGCCAAAGAGCGCCTGCGCCCGCTGCGCTTCGGAACCGACGGCTATGTCTCGGTCACGGACTTCTCGGGCCGCTCGCTGATGCACCCGTTCAAGCCCGAGAACGAAGGCAAGAACCTGACCGGGATGAAGGATCCCAACGGCGTGGCCATCTACGTGGAAATCGCGAAGATCGCCAGCGGCCAGGGCTCGGGCTTCCTCAACTACATGTGGCCGAAGCCGGGCGCGAGCGCGCCGCTGCCCAAGGTCAGCTATATCAAGGCCTTCAAGACGTGGGAGTGGGCCGTCACCACCGGCGCCTATGTCGATGACATCGAGGCGGCATTCCGGCAGGCACTATTCCACTCCTTACTGATGCTCGTGATCGTGGGCGGCGCGGCGACCCTGCTGGCCGCCTGGCTGCTGCGCGGCGTGCGCCGCGACCTCGGCGGCGAGCCCGCCTATGCCGCATCGGTCGCCAACAGCATCGCGGATGGCGACTTCACGCGCCAGATCGACCTGCGCCAGGACGACACCTCCAGCCTGCTCTATGCCATGCAGCGCATGCAAGGCAAACTGGCCGGCACCGTGAGCGGCATCCGTGCCTCGGTCGATTCGGTGGCCACGGCCACCGCGCAGATCGCCGCGGGCAATTCGGACCTGTCCTCGCGTACCGAGCAGCAGGCGGCCTCGCTGCAGGAGACGGCAGCCAGCATGGAAGAGCTGACCACCACCGTGCAGCACAACGCGGACAGCGCGCGCCAGGCGAGCGGACTGGCCGACAATGCGTCGGAGATCGCCAATCGCGGCGGCGAGGTGATGGAGCAGGTCATCGCCACCATGACGCAGATTGCGGACAGCTCTGGCCAGATTGCCGACATCATCGGCGTGATCGAAGGCATCGCATTCCAGACCAATATCCTGGCGCTCAATGCCGCGGTGGAAGCGGCGCGCGCGGGCGAGCAGGGGCGCGGCTTTGCCGTGGTGGCGGGCGAGGTGCGCAGCCTGGCGCAGCGTTCGGCTGGCGCGGCCAAGGAAATCCGCACGCTGATCAGCACGTCGGTCGATCGCGTGCGCAGCGGTTCGGACCTGGTGACGCGCGCGGGCGCGACCATGACGGAGATCACGCAGTCGATCCGCCGCGTGACGGACATCATGGGCGAGATTGCGGCGGCGTCCGTGGAACAACGCACGGGCATCGAGCAGGTCAACCAGTCGGTCGCGCAGATGGACCAGGTGACCCAGCAGAATGCCGCGCTGGTCGAAGAAGCCACGGCGGCGGCCCACTCGCTGGAAGAGCAGGCGGCAGCATTGCGCCAGGCCGTCGCGGCGTTCCGGATTGCACGGCATGACGGCGGCAATGCCGGCGCGCCGCGCAGGCCCGCTGCGGCTCTGCGCCAGCCAGTCGCGCAGAAGGCGCAGCCACTGCGCGCGGCGCGCGCTGACAGTGCCGGCGGCGAAGACTGGGAAAAATTCTGAACGCTGCAGATTAACGCGGCTGGGCGGCCGACGATGTGGCATTGCGGGTCGAGCCGGCCGAGCCCGCGCCCGTCTGCGCGAGCTGAAGGTCATGCCGGCGCCCCAGCCACCAACCCAGCAAGGCCCACGCCAGGGCCAGCGCGGCACCGGCCAGCGCCACCGTGGCGGCATGGCCGGAGATCGCGTCGATCGCTGTCTTCACCCACGCGCTCACTGCATCGCCCGCGCGGTACACCGCGGTGTCGATGACGTTCTTGGCCTTGTACTTGGTTTCCGGGTCCACTACGGTGAACAGCATTTCCCGGCCTGGCCGTAGCAGCGCGTACTCGCCGACGCGGCGCAGGATCATCACGCTCGCCAGCACGCTGAAGGTCGGTAACATCGCCAGCATCAGGAACCCGGCTACGACCGCGAGCGGCACCATCGTCAGCAGCGCAGAAACCCCGTAGCGCCGCGCTACGCGGCCCGAAAAGAACAGTTGGACGATGATCGTCAGCGCCTGCACGACGGCGTCGAGCGCGCTGAAAACCTGCGTCTGCCGCGCGCGCTCCGGAAACGACTCCGCCACCAGGCGTGCCTGCTCGAAATACAGGAAGGTGCTGGCCGTGGCCAGCAGGATCACGAACAGGCTGATGCCCAGCAGGTAGCGCGATCGCATCACCAGCGACAGGCCGGCCCACAGTCCGCCGCCGACAGGGTGTGCCGGATCCGCGGCCACGGCGTCGCCGGGTTTGGCCACGCCAGCGCCGGCGCGGCGGCGCCAGCCGAACAGCCACCCCACGCCCGGCAGCGTGGCGGCCAGCAGGGCAGCGGACAGCAGCATCAGCCCGGTAAGCCCGATATGCACCACCAGCCAGCCGCCCATCACCGGGCCGGCCAGGCCGCCCGCGCTGGCGCCGGCGGCCAGCAGCGCGAACAGCCGCCGGGCCTGCTCGGGCCGGAACACATCGGCCATCAGGCTCCATGCCACGGACACTACGAACAGGTTGAAGACCGACAGCCAGACATAGAACACGCGTGCCAGCCAGACGCTGTCCGGCACCGCGCGCGTGGCCACGGCAAAGCCGACCAGGTTGGCAATGAAGAAGCCATAGACCCAAGGCACGAAGCGCCGGCGCGGCAACCACGCGCAGCATGCGCCATAGAGCGGAATGGCGGCCAGCATGACCACGAACGTAGCCGTGAACAGCCATTGCAGGTTCTTGACGCCGCCGGCAATGCCCATGGTCTCGCGCACCGGGCGCAGCATGAAATAGCTGGCAAACAGGCAGAAGAAGAACAGGAAGCCGGCGACGACGGCACCCGTTTCGCCGGGGTGGAGGCCAAGGCCATGGCGCAGCCGGGCAAGCGTCCCGGTGGCGGCCTGGCCCGGATGGTGGTCCATGGGCTAGGCGAGCAACGCCGCGATACGCTCGCGCAGGCCGGCATCCGGCATGCGTCCGAGCGCGGCGCCCAAATTGTCCGCCATGTTCCGGGGCTTGGATGTGGCGGGAATGGCCGCGGTCACGGCCGGATGGCTGACCACGAACTTCAGGAAGAGCTGGCCCCAGGAGTGGCAGTCGATTTCCCCGGCCCACGGTGGCAGCGGCCTGTCCTTGACCGCGCGGAACATGCGGCCGTCCTGGAACGGCCGGTTGATCAGCACCGCCACGCCGCGCGACTGGCACAGCGGCAGCAGCGTACGCTCAGCGCCGCGCTCGGCGAGCGAATAGTTGACCTGCACGAAGTCGACGCGTTCACTGCGCACGATCTGCGCGAGCGTCTCGTGGGCGTCCTCGCGATAGTGCGTGATGCCGAGGTAGCGGATCTTTCCCTGTTCCTTGAGTTGCCGCAGCCAGCGCAGGTTCTCGCGCCAGTCGATCAGGTTGTGGACCTGCAGCAGGTCGACCTTGTCGGTATGCAGGTCGGCCAGCGAACGCGCCCACTGCGCCTGGGCCGGTGCGCCGGCGGGGGCCGACACCTTGGTCGCCAGGAAGACCTTGCCGCGCGCGCCGGCGCTGCGCAGCAGGTCGCCCGTCACGGTTTCCGCGCTGCCGTAGCTCGGCGCGGTGTCGATGATCGAGCCCTGGTTCTGCAGCAGCAGGCCCATGACTTCGGCAAGCGGCGCGCGCTCATCGGCGCCGGTGCCGACGTTGAAGGTGTCGGCCGTGCCCATGCCGATCACGGGGAGCGCCTCGGTGCTGCCGGGGATGGTCCGCCGCATCGGCGCCGCTACCGTGGATGCCGCGGCGGTGCCGGCGCTGGCCGCAAAACCGGGCACGGCGGCCAGCCCGGCGGCTATCGCGAGAAATGAGCAGCGGTCGATCGACATGGATGGATTTCCACGCAAAAGGCACTCACTGACCATAATCCTCCGGGTTTGCCTTGTAAAGTATCAGGCCTGCGTACGCACCCCACTCCGGGTGGGGCCGGATTGCAAAAACTACCTGCTGCCCGAACAATCCGGCCGATAAGGGGAGTCGGCCGCAATGGCCCGCAATGGCCCGCAATGGCCCGCAATGGCCCGCAATGGCCCGCAATGGCCCGCCGTGGCCAGGCGTGGCCAGGCGTGGCCAGGCGCGGCTGGGTTTGGCCCCTCACCCAGAATCAAACGGAAGACAGGCAACATGCATACCCGGGGCGCAATCACCGGCGCGGGCCCGGCCGTGCTGCTGCCTGGCCATCTGCTGCAGCATGCCGAACTGGCCTATGTGTGCGCATCGCAGGCGGCGTCGCGCATGCTTGCGGAAAACTATGTCGGCCTGCCGTTCGGGCCGCTGGCCGCGTGAACATGGCCAGTCCTTTCCTTCAACGTTGGCTTCCCTGTGCGGGGTATCGACCACGATGACAAGTCTTCTGGGCGTGCTGTTTGACGGCCTGGCCTACGGCAGCCTGCTGTTCCTGATCAGCGTCGGCCTGTCGGTGACGATGGGGCTGATGAACTTCGTCAACCTCGCGCATGGCGCCTTTGCCATGCTGGGCGGCTATGTGGCCGTGCTGCTGATGAACCGTGCCGGCGTGCCGTTCCTGCTGGCGCTGCCGGCCGCCTTCGCGGGCGCGGCGGCGGTGGGCTGGGTGCTGGAACGCACGCTGTATCGCCGCCTCTACCAGGCCAGCCATCTCGACCAGGTGCTGTTTTCCATCGGCCTGACCTTTATGGCGATGGCCGGCGCTACTTACCTGTTCGGCCCGGGCCAGCAACCCGTGGAACTACCTGAGATGCTGCGCGGCCAGGTGCGCGTGGGTGGACTGGAACTCGGCGCATACCGCCTGTTCCTGATTGGCGTGGTGTTGGCGATTACCGCGGCGCTTGGCTGGCTGGTTGCGCGCACGCGTTTTGGCGCGCAAGTGCGGGCCGCCGTCGATCACCAGCAGGCCGCGCGCGGCCTCGGCATCAACGTGGGGCGCGTGTTCAGCCTGACCTTCGCGCTGGGCTCCGGGTTGGCGGGGCTGGGCGGCGGGCTAGGCGTGGACGTGCTGGGTCTGGACCCGGCGTTCCCGCTCAAGTACATGGTGTATTTCCTGCTCGTGGTCGCCGTGGGCGGTGCCGGGTCGATCCGCGGTTCGCTGCTCGCGGCGCTGGTGCTCGGCGTCGCGGACGTGGCCGGCAAGTACTACGTGCCGGCCGTCGGCGCCTTCGTCATCTACGCGATGATGGTGCTGCTGCTGGTCCTGTTCCCGGCCGGACTGTACGGGAGACGCGCATGAAGACGCTGATGCGGTCACTGCGGCCACCCGCTGCCCCGCGCGAGGCCGGCACCCCGGCGCCCGCCGGGCGCAAATTGCCGGACGGGCGCTGGCATCCGGCCGAGTTCGTGTTCTGGCTGCTGCCAGTGTCGGCCTTCTTTGCGTTGCCGGACTACCTGATCCTCGGCAGCCAGATCCTGATCACCGGGCTCTTCGCCTTGTCGCTGGACCTGATCCTGGGCTATGCGGGCATCGTTTCGCTGGGGCACGCGGCATTCTTCGGCCTCGGTGCCTATACGGCCGGGCTGCTGGCCGCGCATGGCTGGGGCGAGCCACTCAGCGGCCTGCTGGCGGCCGCCGCCGTGGCGGGCGCGGGCGGCTGGCTCTGCAGCTTCCTGGTGGTGCGCGGCGGCGACCTGACGCGGCTGATGGTGACGCTGGGCATCGGCCTGATGCTGTTCGAGGCGGCCAACAAGGCCGCCTTCGTCACGGGCGGCGTGGATGGCTTGTCCGGCGTGGCCGTGGATCACCTGTTCGGGGTATTCGAATTCGACCTGTTCGGCAAGACCGCCTACCTGTACAGCCTGGCGGTGATGTTCGTGCTGTTCCTGCTGTTGCGGCGCCTGACGCAATCGCCGTTCGGCCTGTCGCTGCGCGGCGTGCGCGAAGGCGTGCGGCGCATGCCGGCTCTCGGTGCGGACGTGCCGCGCCGGCTGCGCGCGGTGTTCACGCTGTCGGCGGCGATTGCCGGCGTGGCCGGTGCGCTGCTGGCCCAGACCACGCAGTTTGTCGGCATGGACGTACTGGGTTTTCCACGTTCGGCCGAGCTGCTGGTCATGCTGGTGCTCGGCGGCGCCGGACGCTTGTATGGCGCGTTGGCGGGCGCGGCGCTGTTCATGATTGCCCAGGATGTGCTCGCCGGCATCAATCCGGTGTACTGGCAGTTCTGGATCGGCCTGATGCTGGTGGTGATGGTGCTGTTCGCGAAGGGAGGCATCATGGGGGCGGTCGATGCGGCGCGTGCGTGGCTGGCCGCGCGCGCGGGGCAGCAGCCCGAAAGCGGTGCGCAATGAGCGGGCTCTTGCGGACCGAAGGCTTGTCGCGCCAGTGGGGCGGGTTCGTGGCGAACAGCGACATCTCGCTCAGCTTCGCGCCCGGCGCGCGCCATGCGCTGATCGGCCCGAACGGCGCGGGCAAGACCACCTTCATCAACCTGCTGACCGGAGCGCTGGCGCCCACGTCCGGGCGCATCTGGCTCGGCGGGCAGGACATCACCCGCTTGCCCCAGCATGCGCGCGCGCGCCTGGGCATGACCCGGACCTTCCAGATCAACACGCTGTTCCCGGGGTTGACCGTACTCGAATCGGTGGTGCTGGCCGTGGCCGAGCGCACCGGCGCGGCGCGCGAGTGGTCGCGCACGGTGGCGTCGCAGCGCGCGCTGGTGGACGAAGCCATGGCGGTGCTGGCCAACCTGAGGCTCGAGAACGAAGCGGATGTCGAGACGCGCCGCCTGCCGTATGGCAAGCAGCGGCTGCTGGAGATCGCACTGGCACTGGCCACGCGGCCATCGATCCTGCTGCTCGATGAACCCGCGGCGGGTATTCCGTCAGCGGAAAGCGCCGAGCTGTTCGCCGTCATCGCCGCGCTGCCGCGCGAGATCACGATCGTGTTCATCGAGCACGACATGGACCTGGTGTTCCGCTTTGCCGAGCGCATCACGGTGCTGGTGGGCGGCAAGGTGCTCACCGAAGGCACGCCGGCCGAAATCGCCGCCGATCCGCGCGTGAAAGAGGTCTACCTTGGGGAGTCGGCACATGGCTGAGTTGCTGCGGGTGGAAGCGCTGAGCGCGGGCTACGGCGACGCCGTGGTCATCGACGGCATCGACCTGGCCCTGGATGCCGGGGACAGCCTGGCGCTGCTGGGCCGCAATGGCGTGGGCAAGACCACGCTGCTCGCGACGCTGATGGGCTTCACGCGCGTGCGCCGCGGCACGCTGCGCTGGCAGGGGCGCGACCTGGCACGGCTGCCGCCGCACCAGCGCGCCCAGGCCGGCATTGGCTGGGTACCGCAGGAGCGATGGGTGTTCCCGTCCCTGACGGTGGAAGAGAACCTGAGTGCCGTGTCGCGGCCCGGACACTGGACGCTTGCGCGCATCTACGATCTGTTTCCACGCCTGCAGGAGCGCCGGCGCAACCTGGGCAACCAGTTGTCGGGCGGCGAACAACAGATGCTGGCGATTGCGCGCGCGCTGATGCTCAATCCTGCCTTGCTGCTGCTCGATGAACCGATGGAGGGCCTGGCCCCCATCATCGTGCAGGAGCTGCAGCGCGTAATCGGCACGCTGATCGGGCAGGGCGGGATGGCGGTGATCGTGGTCGAGCAGCATGCGCGGCTGGCGCTGGCCATGACACGGCGGGCCATGGTGCTCGACCGGGGCAGGGTGGCGCATGCGTCGGACAGCACCGGCCTGCTGGCGGACAAGGAACGCCTGGACCGGTTGATGGGCGTTGGGTAGCGGCCTTGCGGGTGGCCGGGCGGCCGGCGCAAATGTATCAAGGGCGTTCACGATGGTTTGCGGAAACCCGAACTGCCGCTATGCTGCGCAATCTGTGCCGGCCAGTTCCGTTCGGCGCCCCCGCAGGACCGTGACGCGGCAGCAGATCCGATCCCGAGACCCGATATGACGCTTTACCAGATCAAACCGAAGTTCCAGGCCTGGCTGCGGCCCACCGTGGAGCGGCTTGCCGCCGCAGGCGTGACGGCCAACCAGGTGACGCTGGCGGCAGCGGCCGGCTCGCTGGTCGTCGGCGCGCTGGCCGGCGGACTGGCGTGGCTGCCCGGCGTATTCCTGCTGATGCCGCTGTGGCTGTTTGCGCGGATGGCGCTGAACGCGATCGACGGCATGCTGGCGCGCGAACACGGGCAGCAAAGCGTGCTGGGCGCGTACCTGAACGAACTCGGCGACATCGTTTCGGACCTGGCGCTGACCATCCCGTTCGCCTGGGCCATGCCGTCATCGGGCGGCGAGGTCATGCTGTTCGCCATCCTGGCCGTGGTGTCCGAGTGCGCGGGCCTGGTCGGTCCGCTGGCAGGCGCCACCCGGCGCTATGACGGCCCGCTTGGCAAGAGCGACCGCGCGCTGGTTCTCGGCGCGCTCGGCCTCTGGGTCGGCTGCGGCCTGGGCCTGGCGACATACGGCCATTGGTTCTGGATCCTGCTGTCGCTGCTGTCCGTGGCGACCATCATCAACCGCGTTCGGCGCGGCGTGCAGGAGGCTCGCGAGAGCCAGGCCCGCCAGTCGGCTTCCTGACCTGTGGAGACGCGCCGCGTGGAACGTACCCCGATCGAATCGCGCTTTGCCACCCATGACGGGCAGGAACTGTTCTACCGGCACTGGCCAGCCGCGAGCGGAACGCCGCGCGGGGCCGTGCTGCTGTTCCATCGCGGCCACGAACATTCCGGCCGCGTCGCGCACCTCGTCGAGGAACTGAACCTGCCGGACCACGACTTCTTTGCCTGGGACGCGCGTGGCCACGGACGCTCGCCCGGCGAGCGCGGCAGCCCGGGGCTTGCCTGTTCGGTGCGCGACATCCAGACCTTTGTCGACCATATCGAAGCCGCGCACGGCATTGGCGTGGAACGCCTGGCGGTGGTCGCCCAGAGCGTCGGCGCGGTTCTGGCCGCGACCTGGGTGCATGACTACGCGCCGCGCATCCGCTGCCTGGTCGCCGCCTCGCCGGCGTTCAAGGTCAAGCTCTACGTACCATTCGCGCGTCCCGGCCTGAAGCTGATGCATCGGCTGCGCGGCAAGTTTTTCGTCAACAGCTACGTCAAGGCAAAGTTCCTGACGCATGATCCGCAGCGCGTGGCCAGCTACGACGCCGATCCGCTGATCACGCGGCCGATCGCCGTCAACATGCTGCTCGAGCTCTACGATGCGGGCGAACGCGTCGTGGCCGATGCCGGCGCCATCACCGTCCCCACGCAGTTGCTGATTTCCGGGGCGGACTGGGTCGTGCATCGCGGTCCGCAGGACGCGTTCTTCGACCGCCTGGGCTCGCGCGTGAAGGAGCGCATCGTCCTCGACGGCTTCTACCACGATACGCTCGGCGAGCGCGACCGGGCATCCGCCGTGGCCGCGGCGCGCAAGTTCATCGTGCGCGAATTCGATACGCCCTCGGCGCCCGTGTCGCTGCTTGGGGCCGACCGCCGCGGGCCCTTCAAGGATGAGTCGGACCGGCTCGCCGTGCCGCTGATGGCGGCAAGCCCCGCGGGCATCTACTGGGGCACGGTGCGCGCCGGCCTGCGCCTGGGCGGCATGCTCTCCGAGGGTGTCCGGCTGGGCCACCAGACCGGCTTCGATTCGGGTTCGACGCTCGACTACGTCTACCGCAACAAGGCGACGGGCCGCTTCGGCATCGGTCAGCTCGTGGACCGCAACTACCTGGATGCCATCGGCTGGCGCGGCATCCGGCAGCGCAAGCTGCATGTGGAGGAACTGATCGGCGAGGCCATTCGCCGCCTGCAGGCCGCGGATGCGCCGGTGCGCATCGTCGACATCGCGGCGGGCCATGGCCGCTATGTGCTGGAGGCGCTGACGTCGCAGCGCGGCAGCATCGACTGCAATGCGGTGGAGAGCATCCTGCTGCGCGACTACAGCGATATCAACATCGAACAGGGACGAAGCCTCATCCGCCGCAAAGGGCTTGATCCGATTGCGCGCTTCGAGAAGGGCGATGCCTTCGATGCCGACAGCCTTGCCGCGCTGGACCCGGCACCGACCCTGGCCATCGTATCGGGCCTGTATGAGCTGTTCGGCGACAACGCGATGGTCGGGCGTTCGCTGCGCGGGCTGGCGCAGGCGGTGCGGCCGGGTGGCTATCTCGTCTATACGGGCCAGCCGTGGCACCCGCAACTCGAGTTCATTGCGCGGGCGCTGACCAGCCACCGTGCCGGATCGGCATGGGTGATGCGCCGTCGCTCGCAGGCCGAGATGGACGAACTCGTCCGCGACGCCGGCTTCGAAAAGCTCGCCCAGCGCATCGACCCGTGGGGCATCTTCACGGTCAGCCTGGCGCGAAGGAAGGGCGAGGGGCGCTGATGCGGGGCGACGGCGCACACCTTGGCCCCGCGGCGCAGGATCGGAGTCCGGCGCCCGCGCCGGGCCGGCCCTGGGGCCTGGCCGTGGGTTTGCTCGCCGGCATGGGTGTGCTGTTCTTCTCCAGCTACGGCCTGGCCAACTGGCTGGCCAGCCAGCATGCGGACGTGCCGTACTTCCACTTCGGCTGGGAACGCGGGATTCCGTTCGTGCCGTGGAGCATCGTGCCGTACTGGTCGATCGACCTGCTCTACGGACTCTCGTTCTTCCTCTGGTCGACGCGCGCGGACCTGCTGACCCACGTGAAGCGGCTGCTGGCGGCGCAGCTTGTCTCGGTGGCCTGCTTTATCGTATTTCCACTGCGCTTCGCCTTTGCACGTCCCGAAGCGGACGGGCTGCCGGGGCAGCTGTTCACGCTGCTCGGCGGATTTGACAAGCCGTTCAACCAGGCGCCGTCGCTGCATATCAGCCTGCTCGTGATTCTTTGGGTGGCCTACGCCGCGCACCTGCGGGGCGGCTGGCGCTGGCTGATGCACCTGTGGTTTGCGCTGATCGGTGCGTCGGTGCTGACGACCTACCAGCACCATTTCATCGATGTCCCGACTGGCTGGCTGGTCGGGTGGTTATGCGTATTTGCGTTTCCGCTTGAGCCGGCAGAGACTGCCGGCTCACCGGATGCCCGGCTTGCGCGCCGCTACGGGATGGCTGCGATGCTGCCGGGGCTCACCGCCGTCGCGGCCTTGAGCGTGTCGGTTGTGGCTGCTTTCATGCTGGCGTGGGCGGCCATTGCGCTGGGCTGCGTGGCCGTGATTTACCGTGCCGGCAGGCCGGGAGCATTCCAGAAGCGCGTCGATGGCACGCTCCCGATGTCGGCCTGGTGGGTACTGTGGCCCTATGTGCTCGGGGCCTTCGCCAACTCGCGCTGGTGGACAAGGCGCGAGCCCGCCGTCAGCCGGTTGACCGACGGCGTCTGGATCGGCCGCCTGCCCGGTGAGGCAGAGCTGCGCGAATCGGGCGCCGATGCCGTGCTCGACCTGACGGCGGAATTGCCTCGGCTGGTGACAGGCGTCTTGTACCGCTGCGTGCCGGTGCTGGACCTGACCGTGCCATCGCAGGCGCAATTGCATGCCGGCGTCGAGACCATCGAGGCCTGGCGGCAGGCAGGGCGCACGGTGCTGGTCAGTTGCGCGCTTGGCTACTCGCGCAGCGCGCTGGTGGCTGCCGCATGGCTGGGCGCGCATGCGCAGCTGCGTGATGCGCAGCAGGTGCTGGCCCTGTTGCGCCAACGCCGGCCCGCAGTGGTGCTGGGCCCGCAGAGCGCGGCGGCCTTGACGCGCTTCCTGCAAACCACCGTAGCCGGCCCCCAGGTTTCCGACTCGCAAGGAGCCGACCATGCTGTCTGAAGATTCCCGTCCCGAGCCCGATCCCGGTACAGCGGCCTGGGTGGCGCGTATCACCGCTGCCGCCATGCACGCCGCCGCCCGGCTGAATGGCGCCGGGCTGGTCCTGGCGATGGCCAACCTGCTGCTTGCCGGTCTGTTCGCGCCCGCCGCGCTGGTCTACCTGATCCTCGGGCTGGTGGTGGCGCTCATGGGTGCCGGGCAACTCTGGCTGCTGGTCCGTATCGAGCTGGACCGCCGCCTGTTCGAGGCGCTTGCCGTCGCGGCCGACACCGCCGAACTGGGCGCGCTCGACCAGGCACTGTCCGCCCTCGGCTGGCAGGCGCCTGGACGCGCGGGCCGCTCGCTGGCGGAGCGCTCGCGCGCGACGCTGCGTTTCCTGAAGTTCGCCGGCGCACTGGCGGCGACCCAGTTGCTGCTCGCGCTTCTTTTGTTGCTATTGAGATGACTTCGCCATGACGTGGCTTTCACGACTGGTGGCACGCGCCATCATCCTGTTTGCACAGATGCTGACCGGCATGCAGGCGCGCTGGAACGGCTGCCTGCCCGCAGCCGTGCAGCGGGTCTATTTTGCCAACCACAGCAGCCATGGTGACTTCGTGCTGATCTGGGGCTGCCTGCCGCCGGACCTGCGTGCGGTGACCCGGCCCGTGGCAGGCGCGGACTACTGGGAAGCCTCGCCGGTGCGGCGCTTTATCGGGCGCGATGTCTTCCGTGCCCTGCTGATCGACCGCACCGGCGGGCGCGATGGCGCCGGCCCCGACCCGGTGGCGCAGATGGAGCAGGCGCTACGCGCGGGCGCCTCGCTGATCCTGTTTCCCGAGGGCACGCGCAACACCACCGACGACCGCCTCCTGCCGTTCAAGAGCGGCGTGTTCCACCTGGCCAGGGCATGCCCGGACATCGAGTTCGTGCCGGTATGGATCGACAACCTCAACCGCGTGATGCCGAAGGGCGAGATCATCCCCGTGCCGCTGCTATGCACCGTGACCTTTGGCGCGCCGCTGCGGCTGCAGCCCGAAGAACCGAAAGAATCGTTCCTGTCCCGCTGCCGGCAGCAACTGCTCGCGCTGGCACCGGTGCTGGAGTAAGACCATGTCCAATATCCAGGTTATCCACGACACCCGCATGCTGTTTGGCGGGGTGCTGTGCGTATTGCTGCTGGCCTCGCTGGTGACCGCGCTGCTGCGCTGGCGCGTGGCGGGCGGCGCGCCTCATACGGTGATCGACAACCTTGCGGCACGGGTCTCGGCGTGGTGGTGGATGGTGGCGATCCTCGGCATTGCCTTCGCCATGGGGCGCACGGCGATCATCGTACTCTTCGGCTTGTTGTCGTTCTACGCGCTGCGCGAATTCATCACGATCACGACGACCCGGCGCGGCGACCATCGGGCCATGGTGGCCGCATTCTTCGTCTTCCTGCCGGGACAGTACCTGCTGGTCTATACCGGCTGGTACGGGCTGTTCTCGATCTTCATCCCGGTCTATGCCTTCCTGATCCTGCCGATCCTCTCGGCGCTGTCATCGGAGACGACGCGCTTTCTCGAACGGTGCGCGGGCGTGCAGTGGGCGGTGATGATCTGCGTGTTCTGCATCTCGCACGTCCCCGCGCTGCTCACGCTGCCGATTCCGGGCTACGAGGATCGCAACCTGCTGCTGATCGCGTTCCTCGTCATCGTGGTGCAGGGCAGCGACGTGCTCCAGTACGTCTGGGGCAAGCTGCTCGGCAAGCGCAAGATCGCACCGCTGCTGTCGCCGTCGAAGACGGTCGAAGGCTTTGTCGGTGGCGTGGCCAGCGCGACGGCGCTGGGGGCCTCGCTGTGGTGGATCACGCCATACGGCTCGCCGCTGACGGCCGGCGCAATCGCGCTGGTCATCGCGCTGATGGGCTTCCTCGGCGGCCTGGTCATGTCGGCGATCAAGCGCGACCGCGGCATCAAGGACTGGGGCCACATGATCGAAGGCCACGGTGGCATGCTCGACCGCCTGGACTCGGTGGTGTTCGCCGCCCCGGTGTTCTTCCATGTCACGCGCTACTGGTGGGTGCCCTGAGCGGCGCGAAGGTGGGACCATGGGGCGGCGAGGGGTTTACTTTCCCGAGTCCTTGACGTCGGCGAACTTGTCGAACTCGATGTTGTACAGCTCGCTGCCGCGCTTCTCCACCTTGCGGATGTAGACGGTCTGGACGACGTCGCGCGTGGCCGGATCGATCAGGATCGGCCCGCGCGGGCTCATGATCTTCATGCCCTTGAGCGCGCCGATGATCTTGTCGCCATCGGCCGCGCCGCTGGTTTTCTTCAGTGCCTCGTAGATGGCGGCCATGCCGTCATAGGCCGCGACGGTCATGAAATTCGGGCGGCCCGCGCCGGGATTGGCAGCGGAATAGGCGCTCAGGAACGCCTTGTTCTCGCGCGAGTCGTGCGCCATCGAATAGTGGAACGAGGTGATGACGCCGAGCGTCGAATCGCCCATGGCGGGCAGCACGTGGTCGTCGGTCAGGTCGCCGGTGGCGATCACGCGGATGCCGGCCTCCGCCAGCCCGCGCTCGCGAAAGCCCTTCATGAAGGCCACGCCCTGTTCGCCGGCCGGCAGGAACAGGAAGACCGCCTCGGGCCTGGCGTCCTTGATGCGCTGGATGAACGGCGCGAACTCCGGGTTGCGCAGCGGCACGCGGATCGATTCCACGACCTGCCCGCCGCCGCCGATGAAGTTGGTCTTGAACGCGGTTTCCGCATCGATGCCCGGCGCATAGTCGGCTACCAGCGTGACCACCTTGCGCACATTGTTCTTCACGGCCCACTTTGCCATCGGCGCGGAGATCTGCGGCAGCGTCATCGACACGCGCGCAATGTAGTTCGACTTGGTGGTGATGACGGACGACGCCGCATTGAAGATCACCATCGCCTTCCTTGCCTGTTCGGCGACGGGCGCCACCGCCAGGGCTTCCGGCGTCAGGCCGAAACCGGCCAGGATGTCGACCTTGTCGCGCACCACCAGTTCCTGTGCGAGACGCTTGGCGACGTCGGGCACCGGGCCCGTGGTGTCCTTCATGATGACCTGCACCTTGCGGCCCGCCACGGTATCGCCATGGAGCGACTGGTAGGCCTTCACGCCGGCTTCCATCTGCTTGCCGTAGTCGGCGAAGCTGCCTGAGAAGGGGGCGATCAGGCCGATCCTGACCGGCTCGGCGGCAAGGGCCGGGGCCGACAGCAGGGCGACGGCGCCGCAGGCCGCAATGGCGCGCTGCAATAGCGGGAAGCTCATGGATTCTCTCCTCGAATCAGGGCGTGTGCGGCACTTGCGGCCGCATCGAGGAGGCAGTGTAGGAGGGTGCCCGGGCCAAGGCAATCCCGATTGATACGGGTGCCCTGGCCCGATTCAGGCGGTTCAGACGACGGTGGCGAGCGCCAGCGTCAGCAGCAGGGCGATGACCGAGATCAGCGTTTCGCAGACCGACCAGGTCTTGAAGGTCTGGGTCACGGTCATGTTGAAGTACTCCTTGACCAGCCAGAAGCCGCCATCGTTCACGTGCGACAGGATCAGCGAGCCGGCGCCGGTGGTCAGCACCAGCAGTTCGGGTCGGGTGCCCGGCACGCTGGCCGCGATGGGTGCGACGATGCCGGCGGCGGTGGTCATGGCGACGGTGGCCGAACCGGTGGCGATCCGGATCATGACGGCCACCAGCCAGCCCAGCAGCAGCACGGAAACGTGGGCGTTGGTGGCCACGTCGACGATTGCATTGGACACGCCCGAGTCGCGCAGGATGCGGCCGAAGCCACCACCCGCGCCAACCACCAGCGTGATGATGGCCGTAGGCGCCACGCACTCGTTGGTGAACTTAAGGATCGCCTCGCGGTTGAAGCCGCGTGCCTTGCCGAAGGTGTAGAAGCTCACCAGCGCGGCGATCAGCAGCGCCATGACCGAGTTGCCGATCAGCTTGAGGAAGTCGTTGGCGAAAGTCTTGGGCGTGGTGAACAGGTCGGCCCAGCTGCCGATCAGCATCAGGATCACGGGCAGCAGGATGGTGAACACCGTAATGCCGAAGCCGGGCAACTGGTGCGAAGCCTTGACGCCTTCGTCTTCCTCGGTGAACTGCGCGGCCAGCGGATTGACGTCGGGCAGCTTGACGTAGCGGTCCATCAGCTTGGCGAACAGCGGGCCGGCAATGGCCGCGGTCGGGACCCCCACGATCAGCGCGTACATGATGGTCTTGCCGATATCCGCGCCGTATGCCGTTACGGCCAGGAGGGCAGCGGGGTGCGGCGGGATCAGGCCGTGCACGACGGACAGGCCGGCCACCATCGGGATGCCGACCAGCACCATCGACGTGCCGGTGCGCTTGGCCACGTTGAAGGCAATCGGGATCAGCAGCACAAAGCCGACCTCGAAGAAAACCGGCAAACCGACGATAAAGGCGATGGTCACCATTGCCCAGTGGACGTTCTTCTCGCCGAAGAAGTCAATCAGCGTGCGCGCGATGCGTTCGGCGCCGCCGGACTCGGCCATCATCTTGCCGAGCATGGTGCCCAGGCCGATCACCAGGGCAATATGGCCCAGCGTGCCGCCCACGCCGGCTTCGAACGACTTGATGATGTCGCCCATCGGCATGCCGACGGCGAAGCCGAGCAGGACCGAGACGACAACCAGGGTGATGAAGGGATTCAGCTTGAAGCGCGCGATCAGTATGACCAGGGCGATCACTGCGATCAGCGCGTACACCAACAGTGTGGTTCCGGTGACGGCACCCATGTTGTCTCCTTTGTGTGGAAAATGGCCGCTTGTGGCGGCAGTATTTGTAGTTCAGTTCATGTCCCGCCCGGATTGCGGGCGGGGAAAACGCAATCAGGCAATCAGCGGGCAATCAGCGGGCGATCGGCTCAGGCCGCCGGCTTCTTGTACGCGATGCAGTCCACTTCGACCTTGCAATCCACCACCATGCTGGACTGCACGCAGGCCCGGGCGGGCGGGTTGGCGCCGAAGTATTCCTTGAAGATCTTGTTGAACGCGGCGAAGTCGCGCGCGTCGTCCAGCCAGACGCCGCAACGCACCACGTGCTCGGGGCCGTAGCCGGCCTCGGCCAGGATGGCCAGCACGTTCTTGATGGCCTGGTGGGTCTGCGCAATGATGCCGCCGTCGATCAGTTCGCCATTGACCATCGGCACCTGGCCGGAAACATAGAGCCAGCCGTCGGCCGCCACCGCACGGGCAAACGGCATATGCTGGCCGCCCTGGCCGGTGCCGCCTTCTACGCCAAATCGCTTGATATCCATGAAAACTCCTGAAATCGGTGAAACAAAAAAGGGGAGATCAAACCGCCGGCCGGGAGCCGCGCGGCAGGAACCGGCCGGCGCGCACGCCGGTGGGCTGGCGCTGCTGCCAGGACAGCTCGCCGTTCACCCAGACCGCGGCAATGCCTTCGGCCGGTTGCATCGGATCGGTAAAGCTGGCCGCGTCGCGGATCGTGTTGGCGTCGAACAGCACCAGGTCGGCCCAGTAGCCTTCGCGCACGAAGCCGCGGCCGGTCAGGCCGAAGCGCTCGGCGGACATGCCGCTCATCTTGTTGACGGCCACCGCGAGCGGGAACAGTTCGCGGTCGCGCGCATAGTGGCCAAGCACGCGCGGGAACGCGCCCCACAGGCGCGGATGCGGCAGCGGGTCGTTGGGCAGGCCGTCGGAGCCCACCACGGTGGCCGGATGGCTCAGGATGCGGTCGACGTCGGCGTCCTCCATGCAGTGGTAGACGGCGCCGGCCGGCATCAGGCGGCGCGCGGCCTCGTGCAGGTCGACCTGCCATTCGGCCGCGATATCGGCCAGCAGGCGGCCGCCCATTTCCGGCGCGCCTTCGGACCACGTCACCATGATGTCGAAATCGCTGGTCACCTGCTTCAGGTCCAGCGTCGACGAACTCGCGGTGTAGGGGTAGCAGTCGCAGCCCACGGGCTGCCAGCGCTGGGCGGCGTCCAGCGCGCCAAGAACTTCCGAGCTGCGGCCCCAGTTGGGCACGCCGGCGCATTTCAGGTGCGAGATCACCACCGGCACGCGCGCATGGCGGCCAATGCGGAACGCTTCGTCCATTGCGTCGAGGATCTCGGCAAACTCGCTGCGCAGGTGCGTGGCGTAGAGCGCGCCGGCATTGGCGAGCGGCTCGGCCAGGGCCAGCACTTCCTCCGTGGTCGCCGAGAAGGCGTTGGCATAGGCCAGCCCGGTGGACAGGCCCAGCGCGCCATGCTGCAGGGCTTCTTCCAGCTGTGCGCGCATGGCGGCAATTTCGGCGGGCGTGGCGGCGCGGTCCAGCTTGTCCATCTGGTTGCTGCGCAGCGCGGTATGGCCGACCAGTGCCGCGACGTTGACGGCCGGCCGCGCGGCATCTACGGCTTCCACATACGAGCGGAAGTCCGGATAGCGGAAGGCGTCGGCATGCCCGAGCAGGTTCATCGGATCGGGCGGATCGCCCGACAGCACCACCGGTGCCGCGCTGATGCCGCAGTTGCCGACGATCACCGTGGTCACGCCTTGCGACAGCTTGGGCGTCATCTCGGGCTGGCGGACCACGTTGGTGTCGTCATGCGTGTGCACGTCGATAAAGCCGGGCGACAGGACCAGGCCGTGGCCTTCGACCACGTGCGCGGCGGTGTCGGGCTCGATGGCGCCGGCCTCGTCGATGCGCGCAATCAGGCCGTCGCGCAGGGCCACGTCGGCCATGCGGGCCGCGGCCCCCGAGCCGTCGAGCAGCGTGACGCAGCGGATCAGGGTGTCGAACAGGTGTGGCATAGGTTCAGTCTCCCAGCGGCTGGCGGCCGTCCGGGCCGGCGCCTGTGTCCTGGCCGCGCTCGCCGCCGGGGCCGCGGTGAGCGTCGAGCACGTATTTCAGGCGGCGCAGCCGTTCCTTGCTCTGGTCCGGCTGCAGCAGCGCGCACTGCGTGGCCAGCACGTCCAGCACCAGCAGCATCGCGTAGCGCGAGGCCGACGGCTTGAAGATGAAATCGGTCTCCAGCGTTCGCACGGGCAGCAGCACGTCCGCACGCGCGGCCAGCGGCGAGCCCAGCGCGGTCACGGCCACCAGCGTGGCGCCGTACTCGCGCGCGATATCGCAGCTCGCCAGCATTTCCGGGACGCTGCCGCTGGCGGAAAACGCAAGCACCACGTCGTCGCGGCTGAGCGTTGCCGCCACCATCTTCTGCAGCAGCGCATCCTGGTAGCTGGCCACCGGCTGGCCAAGCCGCGCCAGGCGGTGGCGCGCCTCGTCGGCCATGAAGGACGAGCCGCCGCCCATGCCAAAAGCGTAGACCATGCGTGCGCCCAGCAACAGGCGCGCGGCCTGATCGATGCGGTCGGCATCGATCAGCTTGCGGTTGACTTCGAGCGCGCCCAGCACGTCGGCATGGATGCGGTCGGCCAGGGTGGCGGGGGTGTCGGCCGGCGCCGGCGCGCCATCAGGCTGCAGGAAACGCATGCCGACCGCGGTAGCCTGGGCCAGCCGCAGCTTGAGGTCGCGCACATCGCGACAGCCGATCGCCTTGGCAAAGCGGGTTACGCTGGCTTCGCTCACGCCGGCCTTGCGCGCCAGCTCGTTGATGCTGGCCGCCGCCGCGCCGGCAAGGTCTTCCAGCACGATTTGCGCCACTTTCTGCTCGGCCAGCCGCAACGCGGGGCCGCGCTCGGCAATGCGGGTCAGGATGTCGAAGGGCGCGGTCATGGCTCGGAAAGGTCTTGGGGCCGGCGAAGGGCTATAACTGATAGTGCCCGTCCGGTTGCGAGCCACCAGGCTCGCCATCCGGGAACGGTGTGTTACTTTATAACAAGGATGAAATATCGTAATTTCAGGGATATCATTACGTCAATCAGATTTTTTCAGGGTGATGACAGGCATGCGTGAAACAAAGTACCAAGCCGGCACGATCGATCCGCTCAACAAGGCGCTGGGCCGGCTGGAGGCCCCGCTTGCGCCCGAAGACGCCGGCCAGACCGGCTGGGGCCTGCTGCAGGAAGAGCTAAGCCTTCCTGCGGCGGTGCTTTACGAGGAGCGCCTGTCTCATAACCTGCAATGGATGCGCCGCTTCATGGATGAATACGGTGTGCAGCTTGCACCGCATGGCAAGACGACCATGGCGCCCAAGCTGTTTGCGCGCCAGCTTGGGGCGGGCGCCTGGGGCATTACGCTGGCGACGGCGCACCAGACCGCCGCGGCCCATGCCCACGGCGTGCGCCGCGTGCTGATGGCCAATCAGCTGGTGGGCCGCCGCAACATGGAGATCATTGCCGACCTGTTGCGCGATCCTGGCTTCGAGTTTTTCTCGCTGGTCGATTCGGCTGACCTGGTGGACCAGCTCGGCGCATATTTCCGCGAACGCGGCCAGACGCTGCAGGTGCTGCTGGAGCTGGGCGTGGAGGGCGGACGCACCGGCGTGCGCGACGCCGCGCAGCAGGCCGACGTGCTGGCGGCGCTGGCGCGCTGGCCGGACGCGCTGTCGCTGGCGGGCGTGGAGATCTATGAAGGCGTGCTGAAGGAGGAGGCGGAGATCCGCCGCTTCCTGCAGCGCACCGTGGCGGTCACGCGCGAGATTGCGCAGCAGGGCCGCTTTGGCCGCAGCCCGGTGGTGATGTCGGGAGCCGGCTCGGCCTGGTACGACGTGGTGGCGGAAGAATTTGCCCGCACCGATATCGGCACGCCGATCGAGGTGGTGCTGCGCCCCGGCTGCTACCTGACCCACGACGTGGGCGTCTACAAGGCTGCGCAGGAACGCATCCTGGCAAGCAACCCGGTGGCGCAGAAAATGCGCGAAGGCCTGCTGCCCGCGCTGCAACTGTGGGCCTATGTGCAATCGGTGCCCGAGCCCGACCGGGCCATTATCGGCATGGGCAAGCGCGACGCCGCGTTCGATGCCGGCATGCCGATTCCGGCGGTGATCTACCGCCCGGGCAGCGCCGCGCCGGTGGCCGTGCCCGCGCACTGGGAAGTCACGGGCATGATGGACCAGCACGCATACCTGCAGATCCGCGCGGGCGACGATATCCGGGTCGGCGACATGATCGCCTTCGACATCTCGCACCCGTGCCTGACTTTCGACAAGTGGCGCCATATTCCCGTGCTGAACGGCGACATGCGCGTCATCGACATTGTCCAGACCTTCTTCTGAGGCGAGCGCGCCATGAGCATCGATATCCTGGCCTATGGCGAGCCGCTGGTGGAGTTCAACCAGCAGCCCGACGATCCGACCCGCTACCTGCAGGGCTTTGGCGGCGACACTTCGAACTTCTGCATTGCTGCCGCCCGGCAGGGGGCGACCACGGGCTACATCACGGCGGTGGGTGCCGACAGCTTCGGCGAACGCCTGATGGCGCTGTGGACGCACGAGCGCGTGGACACGCGTTACGTCCGGGTGGACCCGGTTGCGCCGACCGGCGTGTATTTCGTCAGCCATGACAGCCATGGCCACCGCTTCGACTACCTGCGCGAGGGTTCCGCCGCGGCCCGTTACCATCACGAACAGCTGCCGCTGGCCGCGATCGCGCAGGCCAGATTCCTGCACCTGTCTGGCATCAGCCTGGCCATCAGCACCAGCGCCTGCGATGCGGGACTGGCCGCGATGGAGCATGCGCGCAAGGCCGGCGTGAAGGTGTCGCTCGATACCAACCTGCGGCTGCGCCTGTGGTCGCTGGCGCGGGCGCGCGGCATCATGCGCGAGGCGTTCTCGCTCACGGACGTGTGCCTGCCGAGCTGGGACGACATCACCGTGCTGACCGGTCTCGATGACCGCGACGCCATCGTCGACTACCTGCTCGGCTGCGGCGTTGGCCTGGTGGCGCTCAAGCTCGGCGAAGAGGGGGCCTACGTGGCCACGACCGAATCACGCACGCTGGTGGAGCCGTTTGCCGTCAAGCCGGTCGATGCCACCGGGGCCGGCGATTGCTTTGGCGGCAGCTTCATTGCGCGGCTTGCAGCGGGTGCCGATCCGTTCGAGGCTGCCCGCTTTGCCAACGCGGCTGCCGCGCTGTCCACCACGGGCTATGGCGCAGTGGCGCCGATTCCATCCGCGGAAACCGTGCTAGCCAGGCTGGCGCAGTCGGTGTCCGTGATTGCCTGATTGATGCATGGATCGACTGATCCACGGATATTCTTTCTTCTCTGCAACCATCCAGACTGCCATGCAAGTTCAACCTTCCCCGCTGCTCGCGCGGCTGGCCAATGTGCCGGTCATTCCTGTACTGGAGTTCGGCTCCGTAGACGAGGCCCTGCACGTCAGCGAAGCGCTGGTGGCCGGCGGGCTGCCGCTGCTTGAAATTACGCTGCGCACGCCGGTGGCCATGGACGCCATGCGTGCCGTGGCGGCGAAGATCCCGGGTGCGTGCGTGGGTGCCGGCACGGTACTGACCGTGGAGCAGCTCCATGCAGTGCGCGATGCCGGCGCGCAGTTTGCCGTGTCGCCTGGCCTGACGCCCGCGCTGGCGGCAGGGGCGCAGGGAGCCGGCATTTCGCTGCTCCCCGGCGTGGCCACGGCCAGCGAGGCGATGGCCGCGCTGGAAGCCGGCTTCACCTTCCTGAAGTTCTTCCCGGCGCAGGCCGCGGGCGGCGTGCCGATGCTCAAGTCGCTGTACGGGCCGCTGTCGCAACTGCGTTTCTGCCCGACAGGCGGCATTGACGCGGCGCTGGCGCCGAGCTACCTCGCCTTGCCGAACGTGGCGTGCGTGGGCGGTTCCTGGGTGGTGCCCAAGGACGCCGTCGCCGCCGGCGACTGGGACCGCATCCGCAAGCTGGCCGAACACGCCGCGTCGCTGCGGCTGCCCTGAGATTCGGACACCACAGCTTCCGGCATGAAAGCAAAACGGCACGCATTGCGTGCCGTTTTGTCCTTTGCGCCGAGCCTTTCCAAAAGGCCTTGGCCTCTTACTTGTGGCTGTCTGCAGCGCCTTCCAGTTTCTGGCCGCCGCGCTGGAGATCCTGGCCGAGTCCGGCCATGGTATTGCAGCCAGCCAGCAAGGTCGCGAACAGTACGCACCAGATCCAACCTTTTTTCACGCCGGGCTCCTTTGAGTTCATGGACATTTCCGGGCAGATTTTACCCGCCGGTGCCGCTTGGCATCACATTGATGTGTGGCAATTTGTAAATCGTACCCAACCGTCGCGCATTACGCGCATCACGCGGCCGGCCCGAGCAATTCGCGGGCGCGCTGCTGGATGGCCCAGTGTGTCTGTGCCAGCCAGTTGGCAGGAAACGGCTGGGCGAGCAAATAGCCCTGGACGCTGTGGCAACCCCAGCCGTGCACCTGTTCCAGTTGCTTGCGCGTTTCCACGCCCTTGGCGCAAACCATGGCGCCTGCCTTGCGCGCCAGGGTGCAGGCAGCATGCAAGCCCGCCGCTGCATTGGCGGGCTGGTGGGCGTGGCCGAGGCTGCGCACATCGAGCGTGACACGGTCTGGCCGCAGCCGGCCAAAGGTCTCAAGGCTTTCCGGGCGGTCGTTGAAGTCGCCGAGCGCAAGTTGCAGGCCGCGCCGGCGCAGCGCTTCGAACCGGCCGATCAGTTCCGCGTCATCCGGCACGTTCGTGGATGGCACTTCGATGCAAAGCCGTTGCGGTGCGATGGCCCCGGTATCGAGCGTGCGCGCGAGCGCATCGACCATGTCCAGTTGATGCAGTTGCGCACTGGAGGCCAGCAAGGTGAACTGCAGCGGGCCAATATCCGCCGCCGCGCGGGCCAGCGGCGCCAGGCTGCGAAGCAGCCAGTTGCCCACCGGTCCCATCAGCCCGAGACTATCCAGCGCTGGCAGGAAGTCCTGCGGCGCGACCCTGCCGAGTGCGGGATGGCGCCAGCGCAGCCGCACCGAGTAACCGCTGATCCGTGCGCCCTCGAAATCGGCGCGGGGCTGCAGGTGCAGGCCCAGTTCGCCGCGTTCCAGCGCGTGCGGCAAGGCGGTGAGCACCTGATCCTCCGCGGGCGGCCCGGCCCGCGCGGCACTGGCCAGCCCGTCTCCCCCCTGGCGGCAGATCCGCAGCATGGCGTCGATGGCATGCTGCAGGCTGCGTTCGGCGGCTACGTCGGGGTGGTCGAGCGACACGCCAACGCTGCAGGACAGGAACGGCTCGGCGCCGTCGAGCGTGAAAGGGCGGGCCAGTTCATCGGCCAGGCGCTGTCCCAATCGGACCGGGTCCGGCGTTGAGGCCGGCAGCAAGGTAAGCACGGCAAGATCGGCCGAACCCAGCCAGTACACGCGGGCTTGGGGATGAAGCCAGCGCGTCAGTCGCGCCAGCACGAGCTGGCGCAGCCGGGCCGCCCCTTTGGGCCCGAGCGATTCGCACGCGCTGGCAAATCGATCCAGTCGAATGGCGAGAATGACTAGTTGCGCGCCGCCGGAAGATGCGCGGCAATCCGCCAGCGCAGCCACGAATGCGGCCGGCTGGACCATGTCGTACGCATTGCCGGCACGTTGACCGGCGCTGTTGTCGGCGTCGTCTTGGCGCATGCGGTCAATATGCCGGCGTCAGCCGGTGGTTTCCTCTTCGGGGCCTTCGGACGGCGGCACGCGCGAGGCCAGGACCTTGTCGATGCGCTTGCCGTCCATGTCCAGGATTTCAAAGCGCCAGTCTTGCCACTGGACGCTGTCCGCGGTTTGCGGCAACCGGCCGAGCAGCAGCAGGAGCATCCCGGAGAGCGTGTGGTAGCGCTCTTTCTCTTCCTCGGGCACCTGGCGCAAGCCGATGCGGTCCTTCAGTTCGGGGATGGGGATCAGGCCATCGAGCAGCCAGGAGCCGTCTTCACGCTGGATCGCCCATTCCTCGTCCACGCTATCGGGCTTGAATTCGCCGGTGATGGCTTCGATCAGGTCCTGCAGCGTGACCAGCCCGAGCACCTCGCCGTACTCGTCGATCACGAACGCAATCTGGCCGCCGGAGCCGCGGAAGTTCTCCAGCAGTTCCATGCCCGTGACGCTCTCGGGCACGAAGACCGCCGGCTGCACCACGGTCATCAGGTCGGCTTCCTCGCCGCGCAGGCGGCGGGCCAGCAACTGGCGCGCACTCACCACGCCAACGATGTCGTGCATGCCGCCGCGCACGACCGGAAAGCGGGAATGGTCCGATTCCTCGATGCGCTTGAGGTTGTCTTCCAGCGGCACTTCGACGTCCAGGTACACCACGTCCCCGCGCGGCACCATCAGCGAAGCCAGCTGGCGGTCGTCGAGGCGGAACACATTGCGCACCATGGTGTGCTCGTGATGCTCGATGACGCCGGCCTCCGAGCCCTCGACCAGCAGTGCATGGATTTCTTCCTCGGTCACGCCCGGGCCGCGATTGGTATTGACGCCAAGCGCACGCAAGACCAGGCGTGTCGACCCGGACAGCAGCTTGACGAACGGCGTGCTTGCCACGGCGAGCCAGGCAATCGGCCGTGCCGCCAGCCGGGCGATGGCCTCGGGGGCCAGCTGTCCCAGGCGCTTGGGCACCAGTTCACCCAGCACGATCGAGAAATAGGTCAGGCCAGCCACGACGATGGCCGTTGCCACGTAGCCCGCAGTGGGCTGTGTCAGCCCGAAGCCCTGCAACCATACGCCCAGCGGCTGCGCCAGCGTGGATTCGCCCACCACGCCGTTGAGCACGCCAATCGACGTAATGCCGATCTGGACGGTGGACAGGAAGCGGGTCGGGTCTTCGCCAAGCTTGACAGCCTCGATCGCTCCGCGGTCGCCTTCTTCAATCCGGCGCTGCAGACGCGCCTTGCGGGCGGTGACCAGAGCGATTTCGGACATGGCGAACAGACCGTTGAGCAGAATCAGCGCCAGCAGTATGGCAATTTCCATCAGGGGGCGCGCCCTTCGCGCGCGGGAATCAAAAGGTCTAGCATACCATTCGCCTGTTACAACCTGTTTTGGGGGTGATGTGGACTGCGCCCATGCAGGTGTGGCAAAGATCGTGGCTATTTGCGATTTGTTACTGGCGCAAGCAAGCCGGTCCGTTATCCTCTGTCTGACAATAATCTCCACAAAAGGAAAAACATAATGTTCCGAGGACTTGCGCTGCTATTGGCGAGCACGGCATTGCTGGCCGGCTGTGTGGTCGCGCCATACGACGACGGTTACGGTGCCGGGCACGGTGGCTGCCCGCCTGGCCAGGCCAAGAAGGGAAACTGCAGGGTGGATCAGTACGGTAACCAGAGCTTCTGTCCTCCGGGGCAAGCCAAGAAGGGCAACTGCTGACGCGCGGTTGTCCCCCTGCGCTCGGGCGCTGGGGCGCCACGAACATGCCGCCAGATCCATGGTGTCGGCTGATGAGGTTGTTCCGCATTCGCATCGGGCGTCCGTGAGTCTTGCTGATTACCTTCAAGGTAGTCGCCGGGCAACGTGTCTCATGCTGTAATACGTCACATGGAGACGCTCACGCCCGGTTCCGAAACCGCCCTCGATTTTCCCGGCCTGCTGCGATACTGGCGCAGCAGGCGCGGCTATAGCCAGCTTGCACTTTCGCTGGCGGCGGGGGTGTCGCAGCGCCACATCAGTTTCCTCGAGTCCGGCCGCTCCAGGCCTAGCCGCGCGATGGTGCTGGCGCTGGCCGAACGGCTCGGCGTGCCGCTGCGCCAGCGCAACCGCATGTTGCTGGCGGGCGGTTTTGCTCCGGGATATAGCGAACACGCGCTCGCCTCTGCGCCTCTGCAGATGGTCCAGCAGGCCATTTCGCTGATTCTTGCGAAGCAGGAGCCGTTCCCGGCCGTGGTGCTCGACCGCTTCTGGAACCTGGTCGACGCGAACCCGGCCTATCGCCGCATGTTCGATGTGCTGCTCGACGGCCGAGTGCCTGCGGCGCTGGAGGAGGGCGGCGAGCGCATCAACCTGATGCTGACCGTGTTCGATCCGCAGGGCTTGTGGCCGGCGATCGAGAACGCCCGGCAGGTAGGCCGCTACCTGCTGCGGCGGGTCTGGCAGGAGCTCCAGGTCCAGGCGAATGACCAGTCCGCGCGCGAAACCTTCGCGCGCATCGCAGCCTGGCATCCGGACATGGTGAGCCCGGCCGGTGCGCTGCTGCCTGATGAGGACGCGGCCGAGGGACCGCCACCGCCAGTGCTGCCGGTCACGCTGTGTGCCGGAGCGTTCCGCGCCTCGTTGTTTTCCACCATCACGACGCTTGGCATTCCGCAGGACGTCACGCTGCAGGAAATGCGCATCGAGTGTTTTTTTCCGGCCGACGAGGCCACGCGCGAGGTGTTCGAGACGCTGGCGCACGATTCGCCTCCGCGGCGTCAGAAGCGGTAGCGCAGGTACACCGTGCTGAAGCTGGTGCCAGGGTTGGGCTCCTTGATCCCGGCATTCGAGATGTGCTGGTAGCGGTAGCCGACCGCGAACTGCTGCGCCTTGCCGAACGCCACGCCGACACCTGCGTATTCCGAGAACTGGAAGGCGGTGGAGTACACGTGATCGTCGGAAGTTCGGGTCTCGGTCAACAGGCGCACGCCAAGCGACAGTTCCAGGAACGGCACCCAGCTATAGCGCTTCCACTGCAGCCTGGCCACGGGCGAGAAGCCGAATTCCCAGGGGTTGCGGGGGTTGTTGCTGCTGGTGCTATGCCAGCGCGCGACATTGACCTCCCAGAGCACGTCGGCCAGCAGGCCTTGCGGGTTGCCCCAGGCAAAGCCGGAGTCCCACTGGAAGGCGGCTTCGATTTTCTGGACGTCATGGTTGGTATCGACGCCATAGCCGATCTGGACCGCAGGGATCGGTGGGGTCGCCTGGGCCAGGCCGCTCCCCAGGGCTATGCCCGAGACGGCCGCGATCAGGGCCGCCCGCCTCAAACATCGTGTGCGCGAAGACTGGTGGCGCAGGGGTGCAGTCGCGGAACAGCCGGGCCGGGCATCGGGCAGCGATCGCATAGGTTGGCTCGTTATTGTCTGGCTCGTTATTGTCGGGGGACGGCCCCGGACCGTACCGCATAAGCGCGTCCGGGACCGGGCGGTGACGCGCACAGTCACTTTTTCATCACACCTAAGGTAGTTGTAGTACACGGCGGGCCACGTTGCACGCCGAAGAAAAAAAGAACAGTCGTGCTACCATCACCCCGCCGGCACTTTTCGCGCCTTGCTATCGAGGCTCGGGCGCGGACGCCGGCACCGTTACGTCTTCAGGGCGGGGTGAAAGTCCCCACCGGCGGTATGCCGCAGCGTACGTTTCCGTACGATGCGGCGAGCCCGCGAGCGCCTGCATATTGCGTGCAGGGTCAGCAGACCTGGTGCGAGGCCAGGGCCGACGGTCATAGTCCGGATGAAAGAAGATGGGCGCAAGCCTGCCTGCCGTCTCGGGCGCAAGGGCATCGAGGTCACGCTTGCCGCGGCCGGACGCATGGGTCCGCGCACGGGTGCGTGCCGTCGTGCCGCATGCTCGCCGGGGTTGCCAGCGCGCTTCCGTTGATCCTCCCCTGGAACGCCCACTGATCAGGTAGCAAGGAGCGTTTCATGTCAAACCTTTCCAACGAATCCGATTCCATCACGCTTGCGTCCGACGCGGACGAGCGTCCTTTGGCCCTGCGCATTGCGCAGGCGCTCGACGCCATGCGCGAAGGCCGCCCGGTTGTGCTGCTCGACGACGACGATCGGGAGAACGAAGCCGATCTCATCCTGGCCGCCGAGTGCCTGACGCCCTCCAACATGGCCATGATGATCCGCGAATGCAGCGGCATCGTGTGCCTGTGCCTGACTGCCGGCAAGGTGCGAGAGCTTGGGCTGCGCCCCATGGTGGAAAACAATCGCAGCCAGTACGGAACGGCGTTTACCGTGTCGATCGAGGCGCGCGAAGGCGTTACTACCGGCGTGAGCGCAGTGGACCGCATCACGACCATTCGCGCGGCAATCGCGGACGATGCCGGGCGCGATGCCGTGGTCAGCCCGGGCCATGTGTTCCCGCTGGTCGCCGTGGATGGCGGGGTCCTGGTGCGGCGCGGGCATACCGAAGGCTCGGTGGAACTGGCCCGGATGGCCGGCCTGTCCCCCGCCGCGGTCCTATGCGAACTCATGAATCCCGACGGCACCATGGCGCGCCGGCCCGAGGCGCTGGCGTTCGCTGAAATGTACCGGCTGCCGGTGCTCACGATCGCCGATCTGGTTGCCTGGCGCGAGATTCACGGTTGATTGCGGACGATGCGCGCTTGAATTCGCGCCGCGCGGGTCGGCAAGCGCGGTGGCATATGCGACAATGCGGCTCGTTTTTCCCGTCAATTCGAGGGTGATTCAATGATTTTCCGCATTGTCCGATGCGCTGCCGTGCTGTGCGGCTGCGCCATGGGCCTGAGCGCCCACGCTGAATCCGGGATGGGCTACGAGAGCCGTCCCGCCGCTGCCGCCGGCCTGTACCAGTGCCCGCAGGCGTCCGGAGACATGGTCTTCCGCGCCACGCCACGGGAAGGCTGTACCGTTGCCGCTGCGCCGGAAGCGGCGGCACCGGATCCGCAGCGCTGGCTTCCGCTGATGGGCGCCAACGGCGTGATTTCGTACTTCGACCAGGTTGCCGTCAAGCGTGCCGGGCCGGAGGTCGGCGTGGTGGTGATGCGCAATGCGCCGACCGGGGTGATCCGCACCACGAATGGCGAACCTATCCGGTCGTCGCTCAAGCGCATGGTGCTCAACTGCGCATCGTCGATGGTGGCCGTGGTGGAGCAGACGCTCTACAGCAAGCGCTTCGCACGCGGCGAGGCGCTCTACACGATCCGCTCGCCGCAAGCTACGCGGTTCCAGCCGGCGGCCACCGGGTCGGTGGCCTCGGAGCTGATGCGCCGGCTGTGCCGTTGACGACCTGCCGGACTTTATTCTGCGACCTGGCGTGACTTCCACTGGCCGTCCTTCTGCTTGCAGAACCAGCCGCTCCAGTGCTCTTCGGCGGTGCCGCGCTTGAGGTCGGTCTTGAGCCGCCGGCATGACTGGCCCTGGTCGGTCTTGCTCATGACCGGCGTCAGCGTGCCGTCCACGGGCAGGCGCTTGCCGCTGGCCGGAAACTGCCAGGTGATCGACTGACCGTCAGCGGTGTCGTTCAAAGCCTTGCCAATCGACTTGGCGAACGATGCCGCTTCATCCTTGTTCAGCTTGCCGATGATGGTGCCCGACAGGTAGTTGTCGAAGTAAGCCTGGGCGGGAGCGGACACGGCGAACATCAGCGTGGCGCCCAGGGCGCTGACCAGGGCAACGGTGGGGAGGCGTCGGGCTTGCCGAGACAGCATGGTCGTTCCTTTTCGGTTCGTTGGCGCGGCGTGCCGTCGCGCGGGCCAGTGCATTGTAAGCCCAACCAGCGCGCCGATGACGACTGGCGGCGCCTCTTGCGACGCTTGCGCAGGGGCGTGGTTGACAGGGGATTTTCACTGGCCTAGCGTTGATTGTTGCCACGGATGCTTGCACGACGCCATCCGCATCGACAGGCAAACGGGGCACAACGCGCAATCACCGCGAGAGGAGTCCCCATGAAGCTGCGCCACCTTACCCTCGGCCTGGCCTTCGCCGCCGCGTTCGGCGTCGTGCATGCCCAATCCCCGGCTGCCAAGAGCGGAAAGTTCGACCCGTACACGGACGGCGCCAAGGCTGGCAAGTTCGACCCCTACACCGACGGCGCCAAGACCGGCAAATTCGATGTCTACACCGAAGGCGCGAAGTCCGACAACGTGACATCGTTGGCCCCCGGCGCGCGTACCGACCAGCTTCAGCCGATCGACGATGCCAAGCGGGTCGGCAAGGCTGACCCGTACACGGACGGCGCCAAGGCCGGCAAGTTCGACACCTACACCGACGGTGCGAAGCAGTAGCAGTAGCGCCTCGTAGCTGGCCGGGGCCCACGCCGCGCGGTAGTTGCTGCTGTCCGCACGGTGTGACGCGGACGTCCGCGACGATGGCGCGATGCGCCTTTGCCGCGGCAGGGGTTTCATTTTGTTGCAAACCTTGCGTGATCGAAACGTGACTTTTTCGTCTCGAATTGTTAAGGTTTATTGCACTTCGCACCCAAAGCGAGACCGGGCCGGCTGGCTCGGTTTTTTTCGTGCCCGGGCCGGCCGTGACCGTCGTGTCAGGTCTGTCTCTTGCTTGGCGGACCCATGAGTCGCCCGCCAGGCTGTCCGCCATTCCGGCCGCAAGAGCCGGTTGCACCGTCCACATTTCCAATCTGGGCATTCATGTCATCAAACGCCACGCTACGCCTGTCCGACCCTTCGCCTGCACGGCCTTCCGACAGTGTCCGCTGTCGCGGTGCATCGGCCGGCACGCGTGCGCGCGTGGCTCGGTGGCTGGGTGGCGGCGCCCTGGCTATGCTTGCCATGGCGGCGCATGCCTTCGATTTCGATACGGTCGCGGCGCGGGCACGCCAGCTGGCGGCGTCTCCGTACAAGGCCCCCGCACAGAACCTGCCGCGTGAACTGCGCGAGCTGTCCTACGATCAATACCGCGAGATCGAATACAAGCCCGAGCGCTTTGCGTGGCGCAATACGCGCCTGCCGTTCGAGCTGTCTTTTTTCCATGAGGGCATGGTGTTCGACCAGCCCGTGCGCATCCACGAAGTGGTCAGCGGCAGCGTGCGCGAGTTCCGCTTCGATCCGGCCGCGTTCAATTACGGGCCGCACAAAGTCGATGCCGCGCGGCTCAGGGGTTTGGGCTTCGCCGGTTTCCGCGTGCTGTATCCGCTCAACCAGGGCAAGCGCAAGGACGAACTGGCTTCGTTCCTCGGCGCGAGCTACTTCCGTGCGCTCGGCAAGGATCAGTGGTATGGGCTCTCCGCGCGCGGACTTGCAGTGGACACCGGGCTCAATTCGGGCGAGGAGTTCCCGCGTTTCGTCGAGTACTGGATCGAGCGGCCCTCGGCTTCGGACAAGCAGCTGACGATCTACGCGCTAATGGATTCGCGCCGCATCAGCGGTGCCTACCGCTTCGTCATCAAGCCCGGCGAAGAGACCGCGATGGAGGTCAAGTCCCGCCTGTTCCTGCGCGAGAACGTGACCAAGCTTGGCCTGGCGCCGCTCACCAGCATGTACCTGTACGGCGAGAACCAGCCTTCGTCGCAGTCCGACTTCCGTCCGGAAGTCCACGACTCCGACGGGCTTTCGATTCATCTCGGCACCGGGGAATGGGTCTGGCGGCCGCTGGTCAATCCGAAGCGCCTGCTGGTGACGTCGTTTTCCGCGACCAATCCGCAGGGCTTCGGGCTGATGCAGCGCGACCGCAGCTTTGCCAGCTACCAGGAGATCGGCGCGTGGTATGAGCGGCGGCCGAGCGGCTGGGTCGAGCCGCGCGGGAACTGGGGCTCGGGCAGGGTAGAGCTGGTGCAGATCCCGACGCCCGACGAGACCAACGACAACATCGTCGCCTACTGGGTGCCCGACAACCCGCCCAAGCCCAGGCAGCCGTTTGACTACGAATACCGCCTGATGTGGCAGAAAGATGGCGAGCAGATGCCGCCGCTGTCGTGGGTCACGCAGACGCGCCTGGGGCAGGGCCTCACCCGCAAGCAGGACGACACCAGCTTCTCGCTGGTGGTGGATTTCGAAGGCCCCGCCTTCCGCAAGCTGCCGGCCGATGTGCGCATCGACCCGGTGGTGTCGGCCGATGCCAATGCCGAATTGATCAAGACGTCGGTGCAGCGCAATGACGCCACCGGCGGCTGGCGCATGACCATGGTGATGCGCCGCAAGGATGTCAACAAGCCGGTTGAGTTGCGCGGCTATCTTCGCAACGGCAATACAACCTTATCCGAGACGTGGAGCTACATCTTACCCCCAGGCTAAAGCAGCGACCGGCCCAGGCGGCGGCATGCGAGCGCTATGTCGACCGCCTGCCCGTATCCTCTGAATTGCGCACGGAATTGCTGGCCGATCCGCCTGCGACCGTAACCGCCGCAACCACCGGAATCGCCATCGATCCACGCGATGCCCAGGCTGCGATCGAGCAACTGCAATCCAGGCTATCGGCGCGCGAACCCGCCAAGGGTGAATCCCCCGCGCCAGGCGGGCCGACCTACGCTTCCGTAGCGCGTCGTTTCTCGCTGGCCTACGGCAATCCGCAAGCCGCCGGCGAGCCCTTGCTCAAGCGCAGACCCGACGGCACCGTCCATGTCGATACCGGACCGGAGCCGGAACGCAGCTCGATGGTGCCGCGCCAGTGGCCGCCGCATATCGTCACGGGCTGGCTGCGCAACACCTGGCGCCGCATGCTGGGCCGCCCGCAGGTTCCCGAAACCTGGGACACCCTGCACGATGGCCCCGATGCCGAAGGCAAGTGGCATCCCGCCGGCTCGCACCGGCGCTGGTTCCTGCTGGGGCTGGTGATCGCGCAGACGGTGCTGGCCACGTACTTCATGACCAAGGTGCTGCCCTACCATGGCGCCGACCCACTGGAGATCGCGATCCTGGTCTTGTTCGCGGTGCTGTTCTCGTGGGTTTCGGCCGGCTTCTGGACGGCCATGATGGGTTTCCTGGTGCTGGCGAAAGGTGGCGACCGGCACCTGATCTCGCGCTCGGCCGCACCCGATGCACCGCTTGCGCCCGATGCGCGTACGGCCGTCATCATGCCGATCTGCAATGAGGATGTGACCCGCGTCTTTGCCGGCCTGCGCGCGACCTACGAATCGCTCGAGCGCACGGGCCATCTGGCCAATTTCGATTTCATCGTCCTGTCCGACAGCGGCAATCCGGACCTGCGCACGGCCGAGGTCGACGCGTGGATGGAAGTGTGCCGCGCGGTCGGCGGTTTCGGTCGCATCTTCTATCGCTGGCGCCGTCACCGAGTCAAGCGCAAGACCGGCAACGTGGCCGACTTCTGCCGTCGCTGGGGCCGCAAGTACCGCTATATGGTGGTGCTCGACGCCGACAGCGTGATGAGCGGCGATTGCCTGGCCACGCTGGTGCGCCTGATGGAGGCGAATCCGGGTGCAGGCATCATCCAGACCGCACCGCTGGCAGTGGGGCGCGAAACGCTCTATGCGCGCGTACAGCAATTCTCCACGCGCGTGTACGGTCCGCTGTTCACGGCGGGGCTGCATTACTGGCAACTGGGCGAATCGCACTACTGGGGCCACAACGCGATCATCCGCGTCAAGCCCTTCATGGAGCACTGCGCGCTGGCGCCGCTGCCCGGGCGCGGGCCGCTGTCGGGCGAGATCCTGTCGCACGACTTTGTCGAAGCCGCATTGATGCGTCGCGCGGGCTGGGGCGTGTGGATTGCGTACGACCTCCCGGGTTCGTACGAGGAACTGCCGCCGAACCTGCTGGACGAGGTCAAGCGCGACCGCCGCTGGTGCCAGGGCAACCTGATGAATTTCCGGTTGTGGCTGAAGCAGGGCTTTCACGTGGTGCACCGCGCCGTGTTCCTGACCGGGATCATGGCCTACCTGTCGGCGCCGCTGTGGTTCCTGTTCCTGTTGTTGTCCACGGCGATGCTGGCCCGCCATGCACTGGTGCCGCCCGAATACTTCACGCAGCCTTACCAGTTGTTTCCGACCTGGCCCGAATGGCATCCGGAGAAGGCGCTAGCGCTGTTCTCGGCCACTGCCACGCTGCTGTTCCTGCCCAAGCTGGCCAGTGTGCTGCTGCTGGTGCGGCAGGCCCGCCAGTATGGTGGCTTGTCGCGCCTGGTGCTTAGCATGCTGATCGAGGTCGTGCTGTCCGCGTTGCTGGCGCCGACCCGGATGCTGTTCCACACCAAGTTCGTCGTGGCGGCCTACAGCGGCTGGGGGATTTCCTGGAAATCGCCGCCGCGCGAGGACGCGGAGACCTCCTGGGGCGAAGCGCTGCGCCGGCATGGATGGCACACGATGCTCGGGCTCGCGTGGGGTGCGCTGGTGTACTGGCTGAATCCGTCGTTCGTGCTGTGGCTGTTGCCGATCGTAGGTTCGCTGGCGTTGTCGATTCCGCTGTCGGTCATGTTGTCGCGGGTGTCGTTCGGCCGCGCATCGCGCGAGGCCGGGCTGTTCATGATTCCCGAAGAAGCCATGCCGCCCAGGGAAATCGTCGAGACCCAGCAACACGTGGAGCAAGCGGCCGAGACGCCCGACTTCGTGGATGCCGTGGTGGATCCGGTGACCAATGCGCTGATGTGTGCCACGGCATCGGCCCGTGTCGTGCAGCCGGCATCCGTGAAGGAGCGTCACGCCGCACTGGTGCAGCACGCACTGACGAGCGGCCCGCGCGCGCTGACGGCGTCGCAGCGGCATATCCTGCTGGGTGATCCGTTTGCGCTGTCAAGGCTGCATGAACTGGTCTGGGGATCGCCGCTGGCCGATGCCGGGTGGAAGGATATCCGCCTGCTGGCCCGGCGCGCCCCGAACGTGCTGCCGCTGCGTCCGCGCGCCGCGTGATACGGAGCCGGGGCGCGGTACGCCCGCGCGGCGCAACGAAGTTGCGCCGCGGTCCTCAGCGCAGGGCCGCGGTGCAGATCGGCGCGTTGATGTAGACGTCGCCCACGCGGCGTTCGCCGCGATCGTTCCGTGTCATGTAGCGGAACATCATGCTGACGCCAAGCTTGGTCAGGATTTCCACGTCGCGGTTGGCGCAGATATTGCGCTGCAGCGGCGCCGCGTAGTTGACCTCGAAGCTTGCAAGATCCAGCATCGGCCCACGGTAGTTGGTCAGCTCGAGCTGGAACAGGACGTGTTTGCCCGGCGTCGACTGGCAGCGGCGCAGCCGGGTTTCCCCATCGATTTCTATCGGCAGTGCATCGTTGAGCTGACGGCACGCGCGCGCGAGCACGCTGTCGGGCCGATTGGTATTGCGCAGCAGTTCGGGTACGCCCGCGGCGCCGGTATTCTGCCCGGTGGCGGCGCCCTTGAGCATGCGGGACAGTGCGTCGGCTTCATCGAATACGGGGGCGGGCGCCGTGGCCGAGGCGGGCGTGCGCAGCGGTGTCGGCGCGCTTTGCGCCGGCCCGGGCCGCAGCAGTACAGCCGCGAGAGCGGCTGTGCCTAGCGTAGCGGTGAACGGCGTGTGTCGTAGTCTCATGCAGGATAACGTTGCCGGGGCAAGCCTGTCGCCCCTCTCTGCGCGGCCGCCGGTCTGTCGCATGGACAGGGCCAACAGGCTCGCATTGTACCCTCCACCCCCATTCGCGTGAAAGCAGCGCCACACGTTAACTCGTGCGCGGCTTCGCAAAATTGCCAGTCAGTCCAATACTGCCAAGATTAGGATATTTGTCGAACCCGATGTTGGCGGGGCATGGCAAGGCGCCGCCGCGGCGGGGCGGCAGATGTTACCGGCAGCGAAATTTGTCATTCCAGCCAGTTTTGTCATGCTGTGCAACAATTCGCGGTCTGGCGGCTGGCTGGCACGCCGCCGCCGGCACGGACTTCCGGAATTCACACTGATGCCTCAATCCTCCAGCAGCCACAAGGCTGCGCGCTTTCCCGTCTGGCTGCTGATCTGTGCTTCGCTGACGGCCATTGCGCCGTTGTCGATCGATATGTACCTGCCCAGCTTCCCGGCGCTGTCCGCGGACCTGCACGTGGATATCGGCCAGGTACAGCTGACGCTGGGCACTTTCCTGGTCGGGCTGGCACTCGGGCAGGCATTCTACGGACCGATCAGCGACCGCTTCGGGCGCAAGCCGCCGTTGTACGTCGGACTGGCCCTGTACGCGCTGGCCGCGGCGGGCTGCGCCATGGCGCGCAGCGTCGAGTCGCTGATGCTCTGGCGTTTCCTGCAGGCGCTGGGCGGCTGCGCCGGCATGGTGATGGCCCGCGCGGTGATCCGCGACCGGCTCGAGGCCCACGAATCGGCCCGGGCCTTCTCGTCGCTGATGCTGGTGATGGGGTTGGCGCCGATCCTCGCGCCGATCATCGGCGGAGCCATCCTGACGACGCTGGGCTGGCGCGCCATCTTCTGGCTGCTGACGCTTGCGGGCCTGCTGATCCTGGCGCTGGTGCACTTCCGCATGGAAGAGTCGCTGCCGCGGGAACGCGCCGCGCGGCTGCATCCCGGTACGGTCGCAGCCAGCTATTTCGAGTTACTGCGCGACCGCGAGTTCCTGGGCTATTCGCTGGCAGCCGGATTCGGGCAGGCCGGCATGTTCGCCTATATCGCCGGGTCGCCGTTCGTGCTGATCGAACTCCACGGCATCGACCCCTCGCACTATGGCTTTGTCTTCGGTGCCAATGCGTTCGGGCTGATCGCCATGTCGCAACTGAACGCGCGCCTGGTGCAAGGGCGCACGCTTGACCGGGTGCTCGGCCGCGCGGTGCTGGCACCGTGTGCCGCGGGCCTGATGCTGGCGGCCGCGGCGCTGGCCGGCGTACTGGTGCTGCCCGTGCTGCTGGCCGGGTTCTTCGTCTTTATCGGATCGCTGGGCTGCATCACGCCCAATGCGTCGGCGCTGGCGCTGACGCATCAGGGGCATCGCGCCGGCACGGCCTCCGCGCTGATGGGCACGCTGCAGTTCTCGCTCGGCACCGTGGCCGGCGCCGCCGTCAGCCTGTGGCACGATGGCACGGCCCTGCCGCTGGCAGTGGTGATGGCCGCGTGCGGTATCGGTGCGGTAGCGCTGCGCGCCTGGGGGAGCGCGCGGCCGTCTGCAACGGCGGTAGCCTGAGCGTCAGGCCGCGGCGTTTTTCACGACCACCATCTGCGCCGGCATGGGCGCGGCGTAGCCCGCCTGGCCAAAGCTTTCGCGGATGATGCGATTGGTGTCGAAATACACCTGCCAGTAGTGGTCGTTGTGGCAGTAGGGACGTACCGCCAGGACCGGCCCCACCAGCGTGAATTCCAGGATCTCGACGTCGACCGGAGGATCGGCCAGGACGTTCGGAATCGCGCCGATACGCTCCTTGAGCAGCGTCATCGCCGCGGCGGCGTCGGTACTGCCGGCGAGCTGGGCCTTCAGTTCGACGCGGCGGAACGGGTTGATGCTGAAATTCTGGATGGTGTCCGAGAAGATCTTGTTATTGCCGATCACCGTCAGCACGTTGTCCGGCGTGTCTAGCGTCGTGGCGAACAGGCCGATCTCGCGCACCGTGCCGGTGACCCCGCCGATGGTCACGAAATCCCCGACCTTGAACGGTCGCAGCACGACCAGGAACGCGCCGGCCGCGAAGTTGGCCATCAGGCCCGACCAGGCCATGCCGATGGCCACGCCGGCTGCGGCAATCAATGCCGCGAAGGTCGTGGTCTGGATGCCGAAGTAGCCCAGGATGCCGATCACCAGGACCACATTCAGCGCGACCGTTACGATCGAGCCGACGTAGCGCAGCAGGGTCGGATCCACCTGCTGCTTGCCCAGCCCGCCCTGGACCATGCGCACCACCACGTGGATCAGCCAGCGGCCGATGATCCAGAAGGCCAGCGCGGCCAGGATCTTGACCCCGAACTCCGTGGCATAGGCAATCACCACGATCCTCAACTTTTCCAACGTTGACGCATCCATCGGCATTCCCCTGGTCGATTGGCCGGCAAAGGGCCGGCACCAAACGAAGAACTGCGAAGACTGGCTGGCAAATCTTGCACGCTGGCGCGTCGCAAGATGACGGGCACGGCAATTATTGCCATGCCGTCCGGGGAAGTTCAAGAAAAGAATTGTCAGGAACGGCGCCTGCGCGCGCGTTCCTGCGGCGGGCTTACCAGTTGGTTTCGCGCTCTGGCGTGGCCGAGATGCGATGCAGCGTCAGGTCGGCGCCGTTGAATTCGGCTTCCGCATCGAGGCGGATGCCGACCAGCTTCCTCAGGGTGCCATAGACGATAGTGCCGCCCGCCAGGGCGATCACGATGCCGAGCAGCGTACCGATCAGCTGCGCGCCCAGCGAAACACCACCGATCCCGCCCAGCGCGTGCTGGCCGAAGATGCCGGCCGCAATGCCGCCCCAGGCGCCGCACAGCCCATGCAGCGGCCACACGCCGAGGACATCATCGATGTGCCATTTGTTTTGCGCGAGCGTGAACAGGTGGACGAACAGCACACCGGCCACTGCGCCGGTGATCAGCGCGCCGAGCGGATGCATCAGGTCGGAACCCGCGCAGACGGCGACCAGGCCTGCCAGCGGGCCGTTGTAGGCAAAGCCCGGGTCGTTGCGGCCGGCCCACCAGGCGGCCAGCGTGCCGCCGGCCATGGCCATCAATGAATTGATGGCGACCAGCCCGCTGATCTTGTCCACGGTCTGGGCGCTCATGACATTGAAGCCGAACCAGCCTACCGCGAGCACCCATGCACCGAGTGCCAGGAACGGAATGTTCGACGGCGGGTGCGCGCTGATGCGGCCATCCTTCTGGTAACGGCCGCGGCGCGCGCCGAGCAGCAGTACCGCGGGCAGGGCGATCCAGCCGCCGACCGCATGGACCACGACCGAGCCGGCGAAATCATGGAACGGGGCGCCGGTCAGGCTGGTGATCCAGTCCTGGATGCCGAAACGATGGTTCCAGGCAATGCCTTCGAAGAACGGGTAGACAAAGCCCACCAGGACAAAGGTCGCGACCAGTTGCGGATTGAAACGCGAACGTTCCGCAATGCCGCCCGAGATAATCGCGGGAATGGCCGCGGCAAAGGTCGCCAGGAAAAAGAACTTGACCAGTTCGTAGCCGCTCTTTTGCGCCAGCGTATCGGCGCCTGCCATGAACTGCACGCCGTAGGCGACGGTATAGCCGATAAAGAAATAGGCAATGGTGGAAACCGCGAAGTCCACCAGGATCTTCACCAGCGCGTTGACCTGGTTCTTCTTGCGCACCGTGCCCAATTCCAGGAAAGCGAAGCCGGCGTGCATGGCCAGCACCATGATTGCGCCAAGCAGGATAAACATGGCGTCGGTGCCAGTCTTCCAATTGTCCATAGGTCCCTCATGCTCAAAATGGGAGCATGGGTATGCAAAAACCATTCCAGAACTGGCCGCATACTGGTGCCATTTGCACCGCCATGGTGGAATCCGCACCGGATATCCGCAGGGGCGGCCCGGATTCCAGGGGGCGAGGTGGTGCAGATCTTCGATAACGAAAGGAGCCAGATCGTCCGTGCGCGCCAGAATGATGCAGCCGGCAGGGGCTTTTATGAACCTTGACGGTGCATTGCACCATAGCGGTGAATGATGGGTGCTGCACCACGATGCCTTGCTAGGGGGCGACAGGCCGGAACCGCCCGCTTGCGCTCCAGTCCGAAATAACGCAGAGAAAGACGCCGGAACAGAGCGGGAAATCGCCCGCTAACCGGCCTCAAGCAAGGATTTCCGGGTTTTTTCGTTGCATTGGTGCCACTGGGGATTGCCCAAGGCGCGAAGGGCAGATTAGACTGCGCCGATCGATGCAATGCCTGCTGGCAGATACATCGGTGACGACGACCAACAAGGGAAATCAGCCATGAATAAAGGTGAACTGGTATCGGCCATCGCCGCGGAAGCAGAACTGAGCAACGCCGCAGCCGAGCGTGCGCTCAACGCAGCGCTGGACAGTATCAAGAAGGCAGTGGCAAAGGGTGATTCGGTAACGCTGGTGGGTTTTGGCAGCTTCAGCTCGGGTAAACGCGCCGCACGCACGGGCCGCAACCCGCGCACGGGCGAAACGATCAAGATTCCGGCCGCGAAGACCGTCAAGTTTTCTGCTGGACAAGGTTTCAAGGACGCCGTGAACAAGAAGAAGTAAGCGGTTTGCGTCCGGAGTAGCGAGAGAGCGGCCTGTCGGGCCGCTTTTTTATTGGCCGCGCGCGTGGCGCTCCGGCCATATCAGGCGCCTGCCCAGGCCACATCAGCCCCGGCGCCCCCGAGCGCCGGTTTACGGGTTACACTGCCGCGCCTCGGCCCCCGCAACTTGCACCACCATCATGAACGACCAGTCCCACCAGCTTTCCATGACCGTGCTGATGACGCCGGACATGGCCAATTTCTCCGGCAACGTGCACGGCGGCACCATCCTGAAGTACCTGGACATGGTGGCCTATGCCTGCGCCAGCCGCTACGCCGGCCGGTACGTGGTCACGCTGTCGGTGGATCAGGTGGTGTTCCGCCAGCCCATCCACGTCGGCGAGCTGGTGACCTTCCTGGCCGCGGTGAACTTCACCGGGCGCAGCTCCATGGAAATCGGCATCAAGGTGGTGACCGAGAATATCCGCAGCAAGCTGGTGCGCCACACCAACAGCTGCTATTTCACGATGGTGGCGGTCGACGACAACGGCGCGCCCGCCGAAGTGCCGCCGCTGGAGCCGCGCGACGAAGTCGAGCGCCAGCGCTTTGCGGCGGCCCAGCAGCGCCGCGAACTGCGCCAGGAAATGGAAAAGCGCCGCGACGCCATCAAGGTGACCGGGAGCTGATTTGGCCATGGCGTGCATGCTTTCCCTGCTTGCCGGTGCCTGCCTGACGGCGGGCGGCGCCCATGCGCTGGCCGAGGAAATCGGCAGCGTCAATACCAATTTCCGCATGACCGGCTCGGACAAGGTGGTCATCGAGGCGTATGACGACCCGATGGTGCAAGGCGTGACCTGTTACGTGTCACGCGCGCGCACCGGTGGCATCAAGGGTACGCTGGGCATGGCGGAAGACCCGCCCGAGGCGTCGATCGCGTGCCGCCAGGTGGGGCCGATCTCGTTCAAGGCGCCGCTGCGCCAGCAGGACAACGTGTTTTCGGAGCGCATGTCGATCCTGTTCAAGACCCTGCATGTGATCCGCGCCGTCGACCGCAAGCGCAATACGTTGGTCTACCTGACGTATTCCGACCGCATCGTCAGCGGCAGCCCGCAGAACAGCGTGACGGCCGTGCCGGTGCCCGCCGCGACCGCCATTCCGGTCAAGTAAGCGCGCGAACGCCCGGCTATCCGGGTTGCCGGGCCCCGCTCATGCTTCTGGCCCGAACAGCTTGCGCAGGTTCGACTTCAGGATCTTGCCATTCGCGTTGCGCGGCAGCAGGTCGGGCAGCACGAGGATCCGTACCGGCACCTTGAACGCCGCCAGCCGTTCCGCGACAAACGCCTGCAGCTCGGTTTCGGTCGCGTGCAGGCCGGGCTTCAGGCTGACCACTGCCCCCGGTTCCTCGCCCAGCACCTTGTGCGGAATGCCGACCAGGGCGGCATCCATGACCGCCGGGTGCTCGTACAGCGTACTTTCCACCTCGATGCAGTAGATGTTCTCGCCGCCACGGATCAGCATGTCCTTCATCCGGTCGACGATGTAGAGAAAGCCCTCGTCGTCGATCCTGGCGATATCGCCGGTGCGCAGCCAGCCATCTGCAAAGGTCTGTGCGGTGGCCTCGGGCTTGTTCCAGTAGCCTCGCACCACGTTCGCGCCACGCACCATCAGCTCGCCGGCTTCACCGGTTGGCAGCGCGTGTCCGCGCCCATCCACGACCTTCATTTCGCCAATCGGCAGGGCCGGACCACTGCTGTCCGGACGCACCACGTATTCTTCCGCGCTGTGGCTCGTGAACGTGGCGGAAGTTTCGGTCATGCCCCAGCCGATCCCCGGCGCCGACTGCGGAACGGTTTCGCCGATGCGACGAACGAGTTCCGGCGAGGCCGGCGCGCCGCCGTAGCTGATGCTCTCCAGCGACGACAGGTCGAAGCGGGCGCGCTCCGGGTGCTCCAGCAGCTGCCAGGCGATGGTGGGCACGCCGCCAGCCGTGGTGCAATGCTCGCGTTCGATCAACTCGAGCGCGCGCAAGGCATCCCAGCGATGCATCAGCACGATCTTGCCGCCGCTCGCCAGCGCATTGTTCAGCACGGCCATGCAGCCGGTCACGTGGAAGAACGGCACGGACAGCAGCGCGGCCTTCTGTGGTGCCGCGGGGTCGGGTGCGGGAATCGGCTCGCCGCGGCGCAACAAGTTGCGCAGCGGGCTGAACAGGCCGGCCACGGCGACGCTGGTGGCATTGCGATGCGTGCCCAGCGCGCCCTTGGGTTTGCCGGTGGTCCCCGAGGTATAGAAGATCGTTGCGTCGTCTTCCGGCGTGATGTCCACGTCCGGAAGCGGTAGCTCGGGCAGCGTTGCCCAGGTCGCGGAGTGGCCGGTCACGGATTCCAGCGGCACGACCTTCGGATCTGCCTCGAGCGAGCCCGCGCGCGATACGTAAATGCGCTCCAGTCCGGGGCAGCTGGAAAGATGCCCTGCCAGCCGATCCAGCCGTTCCGCGTCGACGATGGCCACGCGGCTGCCTGAATCGGCCAGTCCATATTCAAGCTCGGCGCCGGTCCACCATGCATTCAGCGGCGTGACGATGGCGCCCGTCAGCAGCGCGCCGTAGAACGCCACCGGCCACTCGGGCAGGTTGCGCATGGCGACTGCCACGCGGTCGCCGGGTCGGACGCCGTCACGCGCGAGTGCCTGCGCGACATGCAATGCCGCGCGCCGGAAGGCTGCATAGGTGACGCGCTCGTCTTCATACACCAAGAAGGTGCGTTCGCTGAAGGCTTGTGTGGCCTGGAACAGGTCGCGCAGCGTGGGCGGCGCGTTTTTCCAGACCGTAGTGGGAATGCCGCGAATGACGCGCGTTTCCGTTTCGAACGGAGCGCCCGGCGCGGTAAGCCGGGCGTGGGCCGCGGCCAGTGACATGGCGGGCCAGCTGGCGGACGGCTCGAAATTGCTGGACATGACTGCCTCCCGGACTGCAATGCAGGTAGGGGACGGCGCAACACGCCGTCCTTCAGGGGAAATGCAGGAAATGCAGGAAATGCAGAGTCACGGGGCTAGCGCGCAATACGGCCGCGCCGCCTTGCGTCAGGGCCTCAGATCGTGACGCCGCCGTCAACGACCATGGCCTGGCCCGTCATGAAGGTGCTCGCGGCCGAGGCCAGGAAAACGGCCGCGCCGGCGATCTCGACCGGTTCGCCGATACGGCGCAGCGGCGCACCCTGGGTCGATTGCTTGTAGCGCTCGGGGTCTTCCCACAGCGCGCGTGCGAAGTCGGTCTTGATCAGTCCGGGCGCAATGCAGTTCACGCGCACATTGTACGGGCCGAATTCCACGGCGAGGTTGCGCGCGAGCTGGAAGTCGGCGGCCTTCGAGATGTTGTACACGCCGATGGTCGGCGAGCCGCGCAGGCCGCCGATGGACGAGACGATGATGATCGATCCGTCCTTGCGTTCGATCATCTGCGGCGCGACCATCTGGATCAGCCAGTGGTTGGAGATGACATTGTTGTCCAGCACCTTGCGGAACTGGTCGTCGGACACGCCGCTCATCGGACCGTAGTACGGGTTCGACGCCGCATTGCAGACCAGGACATCGATCTTGCCGAACGTGCGGTTGGTTTCATCGACGAGGCGCTGCAGGTCGTCCTTCGAGGAGATATTGGCCGGGATGGCGATCGCGGTGCCGGCGCCGTGGCGCGCATTGATCGCGTCGGCCACTTCCTGGCACGCCTCGAGCTTGCGCGACGATATGACCACCTTGGCGCCCTGGACCGCCATCTGCTCCGCAATGGCGCGGCCGATGCCGCGCGATGAGCCCGTCACGATCGCGACCTTGCCCGACAAATCGAACAATGACATGGAGTCTCCTGATATCGGTGCGGCCCGTTCGGGGCCTGCCTGTGTTCTGTTGGACAGCGCCCCTTGGGGCCTGCCGGCACATTATGGTTGGGGCCTCTGGCCCAGTCCACAGGCAAGCGGCCGCCTGCGGGCCCATATCAGTATTCTTTCTGCGGGCAATGCGCGGCATGCATGAGCGCGTCCGCACAGCGCCGGGGTTCAGCCGTGCAGCAGCGTGGGCAGCACACGTTCGAGCCGGTCGCGCGAGTCGGCGTCGAGTTCCACCTGGAAGCGATTGACGAGCGCATCGATGACCTCGTCGGCCGAAGTCATCGTCTGTCGCCGCAGGTTGCCCCTGGCTCCGCGTTCGGCCAGTTCGCCATTGGCTAGGGTCAGGCGCAAGTCGCCGGCGGTGCGCGCCAGCATCAGCCGCTGTGTAAAGATGCTGTCCGGATGCGTGCTGATGTACCAGTTTCGCGGAATGAAATCGATCCACGGCTGCGGCGACAAGTCGAAGCGATAGACCTTGAGCCAGCCGTCCGTGCCGCGCACTTCCAGATCCTGGCAGTGGAACGCGCCGGGCATGGCGTCTTCCGGCGCCGCGACCAGGCGGTACGGGAACGACCTGAGGGCCGGCGCGGACAGGGGAAGCGCCTGGTAAGGCGTGGGGCCGCCAAAGCCTACATCGGCGAGATAGCTGCGATGCGCCACTTCCACGCGCAGCAGCATGTGCGAGGCCGGGGTTTGCACCGTGTCGGCCACGCCCCAGCGCACGCGTGCGGCCAGCGGCGTCACGGCGTAGCCCAGGGAAGTCAGTGCGGCGGCGAGCAGCGTGTTGAGCTCGAAGCAATAGCCGCCGCGCCGGCGCGTCACGAGCTTGTCGAATACGGTGTCGATATCGATTCGCACCGGGCTGCCCAGCAGCGGGTCGATGTTCTCGAACGGGATGTGCGCGAGCTGCGCGGCAATCAGCGCGTTGAGTCCTTCCAGTGTGGGCGAGGGCGGGGCGCCGATGCCCAGGCGGTCAAGGTAGGCATCGAGGCGGGTGGGGTCGAGCATGATCATTTCGCGTACCGGTTTCAGTTGAGCGCTTCGAGTGCCGCAAGGTCCAGCAAGTCGACGCTGCCGTACCGCAGGCGCAGCAGGCCGCGCGATTCCAGCTCGCGCAGCGCCTGGTTGACCGTCTGCCGCGACAGGCCGAGCATCTGCGCCAGCTGTTCTTGCGGAATCTTCACGGTCTGGGTGGCGGGTAGCGTAGTGGAGGCTGCGCCGTCCGCAGGGTGAGGCGGGTTGCCATAGCCGCGCGCAATGGCGGCCAGCCGGCGGGCGATGCGCGCGGCTGGCGGCAGCAACTGCATTTCCTCGACATAGTCGAACACCATGCGCGTCTTGGCGGCCAGCAACAAGCCGAACTCGCGCCACCAGGCTGGATGCTGCGCGAGCCGGCGCTCCAGGCTCGCGCGTGGGACATGCCACAGCAGCGCGGCGTGTACGGCGCGCGCGTCGTGGGTGCGCGGCAGACCGTCGAACAGGCAGATCTCGCCGAACCAGGCGCCCGATTCCAGCAGGCCAAGCAGCGCTGCCTTGCCGGATTCTCCGGCGGCATCGACCTGCATGGTGCCGCCGGCCACGCAATAGAGCCCGTCGAACGCGTCGCCGCGCGCAAACAGGGCTTCGCCCGCGGCCAGCCGGCGCCAGCTGCCATCGTCAAGAAGCGCTTGCCGCAACGCCTCCGGCAACTGGGCAAACCACGGGCTGGCGTGCAGCGCGGCAGCGGCGTCCGGGCGCGAAAGTGCCGCACTGCCTCCAGGTGTGGCGCGAGGGAGGCCTGACGGGCCGCGCGTGTCGCCGGGGGGCTGAGCCATGCCCATGTTGTCTCCTGTCTTGTTCTGTTCGGGTTGTCACGTACCGCGCGGCGCGTCCGACTGTCAAAAATCGGACAGACGCAGCCGGACCCGCCCACTACTATAAATCCGAACCCGCAACACAGCCGGGGCGCCGGGGTTGCCGCAGCCACCGGACCGGAGCAAAGGAGACCCTTCATGAAAACCCTGGTCGAACACCTGGCCAACTACGCCGCTTATCACCGCGACGCGCGCAACGTCGCCACGCATTTCATCGGTATCCCGATGATCGTGCTTGCCGTCACCACGTTGCTCGGGCGGCCCGCCATGCCGCTGGGGGAAGGTTCGGCCTATTTGACGCCCGCCATGGTTGTGTACGCGCTGTCATGCCTGTTTTACCTGCGCCTGTCGGCGGGCTTCGGCATCGCCATGACGATCGTTCTGGCGCTGTTCGTGTACGCCGGCGCGCATCTGGCGGCGCTGCCCACGGGGCCATGGCTTGCCGCCGGCGTGGGGTTGTTCGTCGCCGGCTGGATCATCCAGTTCATTGGTCACTACTATGAAGGCCGCAAGCCTGCCTTTGTCGATGACCTGGTCGGGCTGCTGGTCGGCCCATTGTTTCTGGTGGCGGAGACCGCGTTCGCGTGCGGTCTCGCGGCGGATACGCGCGATGCCATGCTGGCGCGCGCGTCCTGACGCGGCGGCTTGCAGCGGCGCCGGTCAGGCCATGCCGGCCGGCAGCCGCAGGCGCGCGGCCAGCCCGCCCAGTGTGCTGGTGCCGAGCTCCAGCGATCCTTCATACATGGCCGCTATCTCGGTGACGATGGCCAGGCCAAGCCCGCTGCCGGCAGCGCTTTCGTCCAGGCGCCCGAAGCGGGCCGCGGCCAATCCGCGCGCGTCGGGCGGCATGCCGGGGCCATCGTCCTCTACCAGGATTTCGAGGGCCGCCGCGCCGGTATCCTCACGCAGGCGGATGCGCACCTGCGAACGCGCCCACTGGCAGGCGTTGTCGAGCAGGTTCCCCAGCATCTCCACCAGATCCTGACGGTCGCCGGCGAAGTGTCCTTCGCCCTGCACGTCCATGTCGAGCTGGCGCGCATCATGCAGGCGCATCAGCGCGCGTGTCAGTTCGCGCACGGCGGGGCCTGCCTCGATGCGCTCGCCGCGTGCGGCCGCGGCGCCCGCCGCGCGCGCGCGGGCCAGGTGGTGATCGACTTGCCGACGCATGGCATCCACCTGGCGCGATATGGCCGCGGCGGCAGGGTCCGGCAGGCTGATGGCTTCGTTGGCAAGCACCGCCAGTGGCGTCTTGACGGCATGGGCCAGGTCTGCCGCCTGCCGCCGCGACCGTTCCAGCGCCTGCGTGTTGTCATCGAGCAGCGTGTTGATCTCGCTGACCAGCGGTTGCACCTCGGTTGGCCATTTGCCGCCCAGGCGGCGCTCGCGCCGCGCCTGCATGGCCGCGAGCGCTTGCCGCAGGCGCTTGAGCGGCGCCAGCCCGAAGCGCACCTGGGCAGCCACCGCCAGCATCAGCCCCATGCCGAGCGCGCCCAGCGACCAGGCCAGCATGGTGTTGAAGGCGCGCCGTGCCGCGCGCAACTCGGTGCGGTCCAGCGCAACGGATACGTCGACAGGCGTGTCGGACGAGGCCAGCACGATGCGGCGCGACACGACCAGCAGGGACTGCCGGTTTGGCCCGGCACGCACTTCCGCAGGGGTTCCGGCGACTTGGTGCGCGGCCTTTTCCGGCATCTCGGTATCCCACAGCGAGCGCGAACGCAGCAGCGCGCCGGAGGCGCGCGCCTGCCAGTAGGCGCCGGAATAGGGGAGTTCATAGCGGGGATCGGCAGGCGCGCGCGTCAGTTGCAGCCGGCCATCGGGGCTCCAGTCGAGAGCGGCCGTCAGGCTGGTGAGCTGGTGCTCGAGCTGCCGGACATAGGTGTCGTTGACATGCCGCTCGAACAGCGTCGACAGCATCCACCAGCTGGCCCCGAGCGCTGCGGCCAGCCAGACGGCGGCCACGGCGAGCAGGCGTAGCGCCAGCGAGTTGCGCATCCTGTCCTTTACACGCCGCCGGCAGCGGGCGGGCGCAGCCGGTAGCCTTGCCCGCGCACGGTTTCGATCACGTCGACGCCGAGCTTGCGGCGCAGCCGGCCGATGAAGACTTCAATGGTGTTGCTGTCGCGGTCGAAGTCCTGCGCGTAGATGTGCTCGGTCAGCGTGGTCTTGCTGACGATCGAGCCCGGATGGTGCATCAGGTAGTCCAGCACCTTGAACTCGTGCGCGGTCAGCACCACGGCGGCGCCGTCCACGGTCACGGTGCCGGCGCGCGGATTGAGCAGGACAGGTCCGCAGCTGAGCTCCGGAGCCGGCATGCCGTGCGCGCGCCGGATCAGCGCGCGGATGCGGGCCTGCAGTTCTTCCATGCGGAAGGGCTTGGCCAGGTAGTCGTCGGCGCCCGCATCGATGCCCTCGACCTTCTCCGTCCAGCTGTCGCGCGCGGTGAGGATCAGCACGGGAACGTTGACCTGTTCCGCGCGCCAGCGGCGCAGCACGCTCAGGCCGTCCAGGCGCGGCAGGCCCAGGTCAAGGACCACCGCGTCGTAGGGCTCGTTCGCGCCCAGGTGCCAGGCGTCGAGGCCGTCGGCCGCCATGTCGACGGCATAGCCGGCCGCGGCCAGGCTCGCCTGGACCTGGCCGGCGAGCGTCGGTTCGTCTTCCACCAGCAGGATGCGCATGATGTGGGGCTCCGGATGCGTCAGGGCTGCTTGCGCGCCTGCTCGAGGTTGCGGCCTTTCGCCTTGAGCAGCGCGCCGGTGCGCGCATCGTATTCCAGCTTGGCCACCGAGCCGCCCGGCAGCAGCAGCTTGACCTCGTACTGCCAGACGCCGTCGTCGCGATCGAGTTCGACGCCGATGACATCCCCGGCGTACTGCTGCGATACCGCCTCCAGAATGCGCGACAGCGGCAGGATTTCGCCGGACTGCACCGCTGCACGGGCGCGGTCGGCATCCTTGTCGGCATGCGCGGGGCCGGCGATCCCGAGCACCAGCGCAACGGTGGCCGCGGCCAGCACGAACACAGGGCGGCGCGCGTGGCGGGAGCGGGCAGGGCGGGATGCGCGAATGCTGTTCATGGCCTGAAGTTTGCCTCAAAACGGCTGAACGCCGGCTGAACGGATGCCTCAGCCGGCGTTCAGGTGCCGCTCGCGACAATGCTCGCCAACCGTTCGAGGAGTCCACCCCATGTCGCGCCAACCGTTTTTCGCATCCCTGTCACCGTCGACACCAAAGCGCTCCGCGGACCGGCGCGTGGCACTTCTGGCGGCCGGCGCGCTGTTCTCGCTGCTCTGCGTTTCGAGCCTGTTCTGGATGCACGCCGACCTCGTGGCGATGCTGCGCGAGTGGTCGCGCGCCGATGCATGCTTGTCGCTGATCGCCCTCGGCACCATGGTTGCCGGCCCGCTGATTGCAGCGTGGCTTGGCGAATAGTCCCTGAAAAACAGGGGTAACGGGCGTTGCCGGGGATTGCTGACGCCGCAAATTTCTTGCCGCCGAAGACGCCTGACCGCGCGAAAGTGGGGGGACGTAGTGCTCCGGCGCGTTCGCGCTGAGGTTAAGCCGCGACAAAACACCGGGTTTTCACGGGGTTTTTGGCGTTGCGCGCATGAAAACCCTTTGACACACGGATGTTTCCGCTATGATTCAGTGGCGCCGGCATGGGGTATTGGCAACGCGATGCGAAGCCGTCGAATGTCCGGCTCTGATCTGTTCAACTCTCGTAAATCGACATGGCGACCAAAGCGAAACCGACCGCGAAGACGACTGCAACCAAGCCCGCTGCCAAGAAGGCCGCGGCAACGAAGGCACCCGTGAAGGCTGCCGCCAAGAAGGCCGCGCCGGCCAAGAAGGCTGCTCCGGCTGCCGCGGTGACCCCGCGCCCGCTGAAGGACACCTTCAACAAGTCGAGCCTGGTCGCTCACCTGGTAGCCCAGACCGAGTTGGAACCCAAGACCGTGAAGACGGTGCTGGCCCATCTGGAAAACACCATCGTCAGCGCGCTGAACAAGAAGGGCGCAGGCGAATTCACGCTGCCGGGCCTGCTGAAGGTGACCGCGCAGCAAGTGCCGGCCAAGAAGAAGCGCTTCGGCAAGGATCCGTTCACCGGTGAAGAGCGTTGGTTCCCGGCCAAGCCGGCCAGCGTCAAGGTGAAGGTTCGCCCGCTGAAGAAGCTGAAGGACGCTGCCGCCTGATCGGCCAGTTGATCCGCATGAAAAAGGAGCCGCTCGCCGGCTCCTTTTTTTATTTTGCCGGATAGGCATCGCCCGGCACGGCCGGTCCGCCAGACTCGCTTCGACTTAACCCAGGTCAAACTGGCGGCGGGAGTGATTGACTAGAATCCAAAGCGTCATGGGTGCGGGGGCGCTCCCCATGGCAACTGGCTCCCGGTGTCTTCCCGGAAGCCCTGCCCGCTGCCAGCGATGGCCGCGGGCTTTCTTTTTTCTGCGCCGAGATCTGACCACGGCACGCGTCAGCCGCCCACGATCTGCTTGGCATAGCTGGCGCGTTCCATCTCGCAGACTTCGACGCTGATCTGCACGCTCTGTACTTCGGCGTTGGCGGGGCGCACCGCTTCGGCGATGACGTCGCAGACGGCCTGGCCCAGTGCGCGCCTGACCGCCAGTTCGCGGCCATCCAGGATGGACAGCCGTGCGTGCACGAATGCGCGCTCGGCGGCCTGCACGCCCTGGCGGAACGTGGACAGCGTGATGCAGCGTGACTTGATATCGGCCTCGCCGAATTCGCCGGACGCCAGCAGCGCGGCGTTGGCCTCGTCGAGCAGTTCTTCGGGCGAACAGTTGAGGCGCGTGTTTTCGGTGATTTCGATGACGAGATGAGGCATGGCAAGGTAGGGTAGGCGGTACAGGCCGGGCCGCTGGAGAACCCGGGGCGAGTTGCCATGATAAGGGCATTCGGCCGACATGCACGGTTGCCTGAGGTAAGCTTGCATCAGCGCCTGCGGCGTCGGATCGGACACAAGTACACCTATGGAAACCATCAGCTTCGAAATCTTTCTGCGCCTGTTTTTGGGGTTGCTCGCTGGCGCCGTGATCGGCCTGGACCGCAACCTGCGCGGCAAGGCCGCCGGCATGCGCACGCTGGGGCTGGTATCGCTGGGCGCGGCAACGGCGGTATGCCTGGTAACGCAGTCCGGACACCCGATGGACGCCGTCTCGCGTGTGCTGCAGGGCCTGCTGACCGGCATCGGCTTCCTGGGCGTGGGCGTGATTGCACGGCATGGCACGCACCAGCGCCCGCAGGGGCTGACCACTGCGGCGGCAATCTGGTTGTCTGCCATCCTTGGCGCGGCGTCGGGTGCGGGTTACTACGTGGTCGGTGGCCTGTCGCTCGTGCTCGGCATGGCGCTGCTATGGATGGGCGGACGCCTGGAAACGCGGCTGCATCGCGTGCTGGATCCGATCAATGGCGACCAGCATGGTGTTCGCGACAACGACGCGGGCAAGCAGCGCAGTACCGACGACCGCGGCAATCACGAAGACGATCTCTTTCCTTGAAGCATTGAGGGATCGGGAACCTTGCGCCGCGGCAAGTTGCCAGACCCGACAGGGACGGCGCTCTTCCCGGGGCACCGTTTCCAGTCAAACGACCACAGGAGCCCCATGAAGCCGATTACGCTGTTTGGCGCGCCGACGGATGTCGGCGCGAGCACCCGAGGCTGCACCATGGGTCCGGAGGCACTGCGCATCGCCGACATCGTCCCGGCCCTGGCCCGGATGGGGTTGGATGTGCGCGATGACGGCAATATTGCCGGTCCGGTCAATCCCCTGGCAGCGCCGGTGCAAGGCTTGCGCCACCTCGATGAAGTGGTGGCATGGAACCGCGGCGTCTTTGAAGCCAGCACGCGCGTACTCGAAACGGGCAGGGTGCCGGTGCTGCTGGGCGGGGACCACTGCCTGGCGGTGGGGTCGGTGAGCGCCGTGGCGCGCCACTGTCGCCAGGCGGGCCGCAAGCTCGTGGTGCTCTGGCTCGACGCGCACGCGGATGCCAACATCGGATCCAGCACGCCGACTGGCAATATGCACGGCATGCCGGTGGCCTGCCTGTGCGGCGACGGCCCTGCGCCGTTGACCATGCTTGGCGGCCACGCTCCGGCGGTCTTGCCGCAGGAAATCCGGCAAGTAGGCATCCGCAGCGTCGACGCGCAGGAAAAGCTGCGGCTGCATGGGCTCGGCCTGAAGGTGTTCGACATGCGCTATATCGACGAGTACGGCATGCGCCAGACCATGGAGCAGGCGCTGGCCGGCGTGGACGACGACACGCACCTCCATGTGAGTTTCGACGTGGATTTCATCGACTCCGCCATTGCGCCGGGCGTCGGCACGATGGTGCTGGGCGGGCCGACCTATCGCGAGACGCAGCTGTGCATGGAGATGATCGCCGATACGGGACGGTTGTCCTCGCTGGACGTGATGGAGCTCAACCCTGCCTGCGATGTGCGCAACGAGACGGCAAGGCTGGTGGTGGACTTCCTGGAAAGCCTGTTCGGCAAGTCAACGCTGCTGCGGGCACGCTGACGGCGCCTCGCGGCGATGCAACAAGAAGGGTGCCGCGGCACCCTTTTTTCATCAGGCGGTTGTTGCGCTCAGGCGTGCAGTGCCGCGGCGGCGGCCGGCTGCACAGGGGGATCGAAGCGGGCTGGTTCTTCGCGCGCCAGCCGCTGCAGCTGGGCCAGCTTGGCACGCAGGCCTGCGTCGAGCCGCGGCGGCGGCATCAGCGTGGACGGGCAGGCCACGCCAAGAATATCCAGCGCCTGCCGGAAGTTCGCGACCGTAAGGCCCTGGGCCGGGTCGACGCTGACCAGATGCTCGCGCTGCGCTTCGGTCATCGATTCGGCCGGTGCGCAGGACACGATCGCATACGAAGACGGCAGCGCGCGGCGAGCAAAGTAGGCGTCGATCTCCGCGCCGTGACCGCCCGCTACCGGCGGCGTCATGCCTTCTACCTGCAGGTCCAGCTGTTGAAAGATGGCGGCCGGCGTGCCGCGTCGCCAGGCGTCCGACACCACCACCCGGGCCCCGGCCAGGCCGAAGAGCCGACGGATATAGCCCAGCGCGATGGGATCGAAGAAGTGGACATCGCGCAAGGTGCCCGAGTCGGGAACCCCGCCGAGCCGGGCCTGGGACCGGTCGGAATACAGTACGCCAGGTACGTCCAGCATGATGAGTCGTTCGGACATGATTTCCTTGGGGGGTTACCCATCGGGTTGGTGTGAGCAAAGATTACTCGGCAACCCGCGGCCTGCGCGTAACTCGGCCGGCCCCAAATGAAACATATCTGTAACTTCGTCGCGGAAGTCGTAAATGCCGGTTACCTCTCAATGTCAAATGTTTCCGGCTGACACATCTTTAGGTCTGCGGCGTCCACCCGGCTAAAAGCGGAAGCGCGCCACGTCCTGTTCCAACCCGGCTGCGAGGGCGTCCAGGCGTTCCGCCTGCGCGGCAACGGTATCTACCAGCTCTGCGTTCCGTTGCGCGGTTTGTTCGAGCTGGCTGACCGAGTGTCCGGCCGTGCGTACGCCGATTGCCTGTTCGTCGGCCAGTCCGCACAGTTGGCTGGCCAGTTCGTGGCTATGGCTCACGGCGGCGTCGATGCGCCCCATGGCGTTGACCACTTCCGCGGTCAGCTGCGTACCGCGCTCGATCTCGCGCGTGGCGTTGCCGACGATGCCGCCGATTTCGCGGGCCGAGCTGGCGCTGCGCTGCGCCAATGCCCGGACTTCCTGTGCCACCACCGCGAAGCCGCGCCCGGCCGGGCCGGCGCGGGCAGCTTCGACGGCAGCATTCAGCGCAAGGATGTTGGTCTGGAACGCAATGCTCTCGATCAGCGTGACAACCTCGGCGATTTGCCGTGAATGCACGTGCACGGCTTCCATGGCGCCGCTCATCTCGCGCACGACAGCCGAGCCGGAGTTCGCTGCTTCACGCGCTTGCTGCGCGACGCCGCTGGATTCAGTGGCCTGCGCATGGGCCTGTTCGACCAGTCCGGCCAGGCGGCGCACGCTCCCGGCCGCCTCAGCCAGCGCGGTGGCCTGCTGGTTGGTGCGTGCCGCGAGGTCGTGGTTGCCGGCGGCAATGCCGGCGCTCGCTGCGGTGATGTCCGCGGCGGAATCGCGGATGCGCGCCAGCACGCCGGCCAATTGGTCGCGCATGCGCGACAGCAGGCCCAGCACGCTGTGCGCGTCACCGTTGCGCAGACGGATGTCGCCGGTCAGGTCGCCGGCCGCAATGCGCGTGGCGGCCCCCGCCGCGTCCGCGGGTTCGCCGCCAAGCTCGGTGGTGAGGCTGCGCGCGGCAAACCATGCCAGACCGGCGGCAGCGAAGAGGCTCGCGGCCAGCAGGCCGATCATCAGCGCCTGCGCCGCGGCCTGGCGCGAGCCCACGCTGGCCATGGTGTCGGCAGCCTGCCGCTCCTGGCGCGCGCGCGCATCTTCCATCATGCCGCTGAGCTTTGTGAGTTGTTCGCCAACAAAATGGCCATCTACGGAAACCGCGCTGTCGAACTGCAACGGGTCCAGCGGTTGCTGCCGTACCAGTGCAACGTAGGCCTGCAGCAGCTTGCCCGCCTGAACGCGTTCGGGCTGCAAGCGCTCGGCCTGTGCCGGTGCGGCGTGCCGGATGCCGTCGAGCGCCGCATCGAGCCGGCCCAGCGCGGCATCGATGTCGGCGGCGGCTTCATCGCGCTCTGTGCCACTGGTCGCCATGGTTATCGACAACTGGGCGCGGCCGAGCCGGGCCAGTGCCGATTGCGCGCGCTCGGCGGAGATCGCGCCGTGCATGTCCTGTCGATACAGGGCGTCACTGCGCTGGCGCAAGTCAATGAGATTCACAATGCCGGTCACGCCGACCGCGGCGCCGAACAAGTACACCAGCGCGAACGCTGCGCACAGTCGCGCCAGCAATGGCAGGCGCGCAAATCGCGATGCCCGGTGGACACGGCCCGTCGGACGGAACAACTTGAGTGATTGCAACACGAATACGACTCCGGCGGGCATGGTGCCCGCATGACCTGTCCGTCGGATCGCGCAGGTGCTGCTGGCACTGCCGCTGACACCGGAATCCCGGACATTGCTGACCCAGGCCGGGCAATCGCGCTTATGGGAGGCGTGGAGTGCGCGAGCCTCGGCCGGCACGGATAGTCGGACAGGAATGTGACGCTGGCGTGACAGTCTGGCGGTGTGCCCCGATGTCATATTGCGGTCACATTACTGTCATGAAATACGCGCCGGGCGCTTGCCCAGTAATTTTTCCGGTCACTTTATGCCAGGCTCGCCTGCCGCCATGCCTTCCGATAGCCGCCCCGAGGCGGGCTGTTCCATGCCATTGCAGTGGCCGTCGCTGCCACCCTTGCACGCCGTATTTCAGCCCATCGTGCAGACTGAATCGGCGGAAATACTGGGCTACGAAGCACTGATCCGCGGGCCGGCCGGCTCCTCCTATGCCAGTCCGGAGGCACTGTTCAGGCTGGCGCAAAGCCCGGCGGGCACCATTGCGCTGGAGACGCAGGCCGCGCGGACAGCGCTGGCGGCCTGGAGCGTGCTCGATCTGCCGGGCAAGCTCTTTCTCAATTTCAGCCCGCTTACCCTGCGCCATTTGCTCGCGGGACGCGGCAGCGGCTTTTCCATGCTGATCGGTGCCGGTATCGCGCCGGCACGCATCGTGATCGAGGTCACGGAACAGACGCCGATCGGCGATGCGGCCAGCTTCGGGCAGGCCATGGCCGTGCTGCGCGAACTTGGCATGCAATACGCGCTGGATGACTTCGGCACCGGCCATGCAAACCTGGACCTGCTGGCCCACCTGTCTCCGCAGTTCGTGAAGATCGACAAGTCGCTGGTCCGCGGCGTCGCCTCCTGTTCGCGGCGGCTGGAGATCCTGCGCGGCGTATTGCGGATGATGGGGGCGTTTGGCGGCCGCGTGATCGCTGAAGGCATCGAGGACGAAGACGAACTGGCCGTGGTCCGCGACCTGGGCGTGGCGGGTGCGCAGGGCTACTACCTTGGCCGGCCGGAGGCCGAACCGCCCATCCACGTCGGCACGCAAGTCAGACGGGTGCTGACGTCGCGTCAGATCGCGGTGTTTCCCCAGATGGTCCGTTCCGGCTGGTCGGGCATCACGGCAGGTCGTCTGTTGCGCGCGGCCCCCGCGGTCTTGCCCGGGACGGCCAATGATGACGTGCTGCGCGTGTTCCAGTCGCAGCCGGAACTGCCGGCCGTGGCGATCGTCAGTGAAGACCAGAAGCCGCTGGCCATTATCAACCGGCAGAATTTCATGGATCGCTACGCGGCGCCATTCCATCGCGAGCTGTACGGTAGGAAGGCCTGCATTACGCTGGCGAATTGCGAGCCAGCCTGTTTCGACCTGCATGCGGGGCTGGAAACCATGACGCAGATACTGGCCGGCGAGAACCCGCGCTCGCTGGCCGACGGCTTTGTCATCACCAGCCAGGGACGCTATATGGGCCTGGGCACCGGGGCGGACCTGGTCCGTGCCATCACCGAGATCCGCATGGAGGCGGCGCGCTACGCCAACCCACTGACCTTCCTGCCAGGCAATATTCCGCTGAACCAGCATATCGATCGGCTGATCGAAGCCGGCAATGCGTTCTACGCTTGCTATGTCGACCTGAACCACTTCAAGTCCTACAACGACAAGTACGGTTACTGGGAAGGCGACGAGATGCTCAAGGGCGCCGCAGCCATCCTCACCGAGGCTTGCGACCCGGCACGCGATTTTCTGGGGCATGTCGGCGGCGACGATTTCCTGGTGCTTTACCAGAGTGCGGACTGGGCGGTGCGCGTGGGTGCGGCCATTCGCCGCTTCAATGATGCGGCGCGAGACATGTACACGCCGGCAGACCGCGCCGCCGGCGGGATCCACGCCCAGGATCGCAACGGTCAGCCGGTTTTCTTCCCGCCCGTATCGATGGCGGCCGGTGTTGTGCGCGTGCAAGCAGAGGCGATGAGTGGATGCCAGCGCGTGGGCAGCCAGCAGATAGGCGCTGCTGCGGCGGCGGCCAAGCATGAGGCCAAGCGGGCGGCCAACGGCATTGCCGTACTCGACTTCAGGACGCTGGCAGACCGCCTGCCAGCATAGTCGTCAGGTCAGGGCCAGTTCGAGGGGCGGGTTGCCCGATTGCGGATTGGGGAGCCGCATGGAGCCGCCATCGTCATGGACGTCCAGGCGATAGCCATGCGCGTAGACCACCGTGATCGAAATGCCAGTCTCGGGACTGAGCCGCAAGGTCTTGCGCAGGCGCGACATCAGGCCGGCCAGTGCGCGCGACAAAGGCGGCAGTTCATGGTGCCAGATGGCCTGTTCGATGCGGCGGTTGGCCAGCACGCGCCCGGCGTTGGAGAACAGCAGCATGGCCAGGTCGAATTCCTTGGGCGTGAGGGTGATGCGTTCGCCGTTCAGCGTCGCGAAGCGGCCTACGCTGTTGAGCTGGTACGGGCCCGCGCGCACCACCAGACCCTGTCTCTGGCGGTCGCCTGTCGCGCGCCGGCGCAGCGCGGCCATGCGCGCCAGCAGCACGCGCGTGCTCAGCGGCCCACAAAGGTAGTCATCGGCGCCGGCGTCCAGGGCCTCGACCAGTGCCTCCTCGCTGCCGCTGCCGCCGCCACCCAGCATCATGATCGGCAGATCCCGCGAGCGTGCGCAGCGCACGGTGCGGATGACATCGATGGCAACGGTGTCCGGCAGTTCGTCGTGGATCAGCAGCATGTCGTAAGAAGCCAGGCTGACGCCCTGGATGAGCGCGCGCGGCGAGGCAAAAACATTGCATCGGAAGCCTGAGCGGGCCAGCAGGTCCGGCACGGATTTCAGCTGCGCTGACTGGCCGCTCAGCAGCGCGATGTTCATAAGGTCAGGCATACGGTGGAGGCAGGTGTCTGGAGGTCGGGATTGCCGAAAGGCACTGATTCGAAAGCGTATAAAGGCAAACGGCGCATAACAATCGGACAAATCCGATTCCAGCCGGAAAATTGAGGTAGCGCAGAAGCGGCGCCGGATTGCGTTGCGCGCTTTTCACGTGGGGGCGGGCACTCGGTGGGGGCGTCGGCGCCGCAGCCGGCACTTTGCTGTGCCAAAATAGGGCTTATCGTGATCCGGTTCCGCATGGTGAGAACCTGGGAAGCCTGCAGATGCTAAGCGCGAGCGTTGTCGCGACGGTCATCCTGATATTCCACATCATCGGCGTACTGGCCGCCTTGCACGCCGTCATGACGGTGCGTACGGCGCCGGGCGCGATCGCCTGGGCAGGGTCGCTGGTGATGATGCCGTATTTCGCGCTGGTGCCCTACCTGATCTTCGGCAGGAGCCGGTTCGCCGGCTACGTCAACGCGCGCCGGTTCAACGACGACCGGCTGCGGGAGATCCGCCATGGCATGACGCCCGCGGACCGCGAGGCGCGCAGCGCCTGCGTGGTGCATGCGCCGGAGCAGGTCTGCATGCGCGCGCTGCCGCGGCTGACCGGCATGCCTTGCCTGGCCAATAACGATGTGCGGCTGCTGGTCAATGGCACGGCTACGTTCGAAGCCATTTTCAAGGCGGTGGCGGCCGCCACGCAGGTGGTGATTGTCCAGTTCTTCATCGTCCACGACGACGTGCTTGGCCGGCGCCTCCAGGCGCTGCTGTGCGAGCGCGCGCAGGCGGGCGTCAAGGTCTACTTTCTCTATGACAGCATCGGATGCCACGCCCTGCCGCGCGGCTACGTGAAAACGTTGCTGGCCGCCGGCGTCGAGGCGCGTGCGTTCTCCACTCACCGTGGCTTTGTCAACCGCTTCCAGCTCAATTTCCGCAACCACCGCAAGCTTGTCATCGTCGATGGCGCGCAGGCGTTCGTCGGCGGGCACAACGTGGGCGTGGAATATCTTGGACTGCGCCCGCCGCTGGCGCCGTGGCGCGACACCCATATCAGCGTGCGTGGCAGTGCCGTGCTGGACCTGCAGATGGCGTTCGCCGAAGACTGGTACTGGGCCGCGCGCGAAGTGCCGTACCTGCTGATGCCGCCGCCGGACGAGGTCGGCCGCATGACCTGCCAGGTGGTGCCGACCGGTCCCGCCGATGCGCAGGAAACGTGCTCGCTGTTCTTTGTCGAGGCGATCCAGGCGGCGAAGCACAGGGTCTGGATCACGTCGCCGTACTTCGTCCCGGACGAGGCGGTCTTCGCCGTGCTGCGGCTGGCGGTTCTGCGCGGAGTGGATGTCCGCATCCTGATCCCGGCGCGGCCGGATCATCTCGTAGTCTTTGCCGCGTCCACACTTTACGCGCACCAGGCGGTGATTGCCGGCATCAAGCTGTACCGCTACCAGCCGGGCTTTCTCCACCAGAAAGTCATCCTGATCGACGACGAAGCCGCAGCAATTGGCACGGCGAACCTGGACAACCGCTCATTCCGGCTGAACTTCGAGCTGATGGTCATGACCGCCGATCGGTCGTTTGCCGGCCAGGTCGCCGAGATGCTGGAGGCAGATTTCGCCCAGGCGCGGCGGATCGGCGTCGAAGAGTTTCTCAGGGCCCCGGCGCCATTGCGCGTCGCGATGCATGTGGCGAAGCTGTTTGCGCCGATCCTCTAGCCACACCACCGGAACCGCGCCGTTGCACCTATTGTGTACACTGTTCACTATTGGCAGGGCAAGATAAGAACAGCATGTACTGGGGGAAATCATGAGCCGGATTGCTTCACCTACGCCGGCCCGCGCGACGTATCGCCACGGCGACCTGCGCCGCGCGCTGCTGGAGGCCGGCATCGCCCTGGCGCGCGAAGGGGGACCAGACGCCATCGTCCTGCGCGAAGCCACGCGTCGCGTCGGCGTGGTGCCCAACGCGGCCTACCGGCATTTTTCCAGCCGGCAGGATTTGTTGCAGGCCGTGCGCGCGGCGGCGCTATCCGCACTGGCCGTGGCCATGGAAGCCGAAATGGGCGATATCCGCCCCGGCAGCGGCTCGGCGGCGCTGGCTCGCGCCAAGCTGCGAGCGGTCGGCACCGGCTATCTGCGTTTTGCCCTTGCCGAACCCGGGTTGTTCCGAACAGCGTTTTCCGTACCGGACGATGTCGAGACCGATGCCGACCCGGCGAAAGCGGGCGACAGCGGGCTAAATCCCTTTGAATTGTTGTCGGCTGCGCTGGATCAGATGGTCGATGCCGGAGTCCTGCCTGCCCGGCGCCGTCCCGGCGCCGAATACCTGGCCTGGTCAGCGGTGCACGGCCTGTCCATGTTGTTGCTCGATGGGCCCTTGCGCGGGAGGGAGCCGGCGCAAGCCGAGGTGCTAGGGCAGCGTTTGATCGATATGGTGGAGCAGGGACTCCAGACGCCGGGCTGAGACCAACTGGCTCAAAAAAACTGCCACGACGGCGGGAACCATCGTGGCAGGGCAAGGAACCAGGAAGGGGGGCCCTGGCTCGTCGGGGCACCCGCGGGATGGGTGCCAGGCAAATCTATTCCGTTAGTTCTCATTCGAAAATCGGATAAGTCCTAAATTGGTTCAGGAATTGTGTCTTTGGACACCATGTCGGGGAATTCGCGGGCGGGAAGGAAGCTTGGGGGAATCGACCCGGGGCGCAGCCTGTCTAACAGGGACAAGCGGACAATCCGGCCCGCAAGCAGGCTTTGGATGGATCATGCGATACATGGTCAACAGGATTTTTACAGCAGCAACCGTGGCCGCGCTATTGGCGGGATGCGCGGTGTATCCGGACTATTACGACAGCACCTATCCCGCTTATCCGGCTTATGCGGCTGGCCCGGCGTACTACAGCGGATATCCCGTGACGCCTGGCTACCCTTATTACGGTCCGGGCTACGGTGGCTACTATGGCAGCTTTGCGTACATCTACGGCGGGGGGCGATGCTGCTGGTATGGCGGCCACGGCGGCGGCTGGCACGGTCACGGTGGAGGCTGGAATGGCGGCGGTGGCGGCGGCTGGCATGGCGGTGGCCGTGGGGGCGGCCGAGGCGGCGGCTCACACGGCGGACACGGGCGCTGAGCCCAACGCGGACCGCCGAAAAGTATGCTTACCCCGCCAGAAAAGGAGTGTTGCCATGAGCACACGTGTACCGGACAATGCGCCGAAGCCCGGCCGCGCGCATGGCAAGCGCGCGCCCGCGACGCCTGACGACCAGATCGAGCGTGACCTGGACGAGGCCCTCAAAGAAACCTTTCCGGCCAGTGATCCGGTTGCAGTGGATCCCGAGGTGTTGCGACAGCAGAAGAAGCCGTCGCGGAGCAAGGCCTAAGGCAACTGCCGCAACTGTCCGATGACGGACATCAAACGGCCATGCGCCACGATGACGCCGGATTCATCCTGCAGCGCCTCCTGATATCGCTTGCGGAACGCGCCATCCCCTTTTTCACTGAACAGCCTTTCGGCGGCACGCGCGACGGCGCGGCAGGTTTCATCGTGGTGTTCGGCTGACTCCAGTTCTTCGTCGATCTCGATGATCAGGCGCGACAGCGGGTCAAGCCAGCGAAAGAAACTGTCTTCTGTCACCCGCTGCACGAACAAGCCTGCGGGGATGGGGCCGTTCAGGCGCTCGTACTGGCCGCGGTCGTAGCCGATGACTTCCTTGTGGACCTGCAGCAGCGCCGCGCGCAGGGCCTGCAAGCCCGAGCGGCGTGTTTCCTGGGTCGCTAAAAATTGTTCGTTGGGCATGCCCTTCTCCATGTTCATGGCCCGTGGGCAGGCAAGCGGAGTGCATCCGAAGCGAAAGCCGCCGATGCCTGCAGAGAATTCAGAGCGCAGCGCGGACAGTTCCCTGTCGGTGCCCGGTTTGCCTGCCAGTATAGGCAGGCCGGTCAGCCCGCCGCGCTAGCGATATACCCGGATTGCAGTGCAAACAAAGCGGCCATCGCACGACCGCCGGCCTTGATCGCCGGCCGCCTTTGTACCTATTGCAGTGCGGATTCCGCCCCCCCGCCGGCGTTGTCAGCCAACAGCCGCCAGGCCAGGCGTGCGGCCACGCGGGCGCTCTGTTGGTCGCGGTCATACTGCGGGTTGTATTCCGCCAGGTCGGCCACGCGCAGCTTGCCGCTGCGGCGAGCGAGCAAGGCCACTTCCTCCACCACGGATAGCGGCACGCCATAGGGGGCCGGTGCCGACACGCCCGGCATCACGGCCGCCGGCAATGCGTCGAGGTCGATGGTCAGGTACACGTGGTCCGTGGCAGAGATGCGCGCTTCCAGCTGCGCCAGGCGCGATGGCAGGTGACGCTCCTGCATGTCGACGTCTTCCACATAGCAGACGCCCAATGCATCGGCGCGGCCGAAAAGCGCCGGCGTGTTGCTGAGGCGGCTGACGCCCAGGCAGACGTAGTCGAACGGCTGTGCGCGTTCTGCGCACGCGTTGGCGATCTGGTCGAACGGCGTGCCGGAGCTTGCAGGCCGGCTGGTGCGCAGGTCGAAGTGGGCGTCGATATTGATGATGAGCACACGCCCGTCGTCGTCCTGTGCGTCCAGATGCGCGCGCAGCCCTTGCCACGTGCCCCAGGCCACTTCGTGGCCACCGCCCAGCACCAGCGGAAGGCCGCCGCGCGCCAGCACGGCGCGCACGGTTTGCGCCAGCGCGAGCTGGGCCGATTCCAGGTCGCCGTCTTCACATCCGACATTGCCGGCGTCGTACAAGGCCGGCAGTCCGTGTGCCGGGACGTTGGCCAGCGCACGGCGGATGGCGTCCGGGCCTTGCGCGGCACCGGGGCGGCCCTGGTTGCGCAGCACGCCGGCGTCGCAACTGAAGCCCAGCAGCACCGGCGCGCCGCCCAGCGGTGTCGGGTCTGCCGTTTGCAATGCCTGCACGATGCGGAACAGGCGCGTGGTGTCGCCACGCTCGCCGCTATCGACGCGGCCCTGCCAGAGGTTCGGGGACAAAGCCATCCTCACGCCCGCGTCAGCACGGCCTGCAGGAAGCCGCGTGTGCGTTCCTGCGTCGGCGCCGAGAAGATGACCGATGGCGGGCCGGCCTCGATGATGCCGCCGCCATCCATGACCACCACCACATCGGCCACTTCGCGGGCAAAGCCCATTTCATGCGTGACCACCACCATGGTCATGCCTTCGGCGGCCAGCACCTTCATCACCTGCAGCACTTCGCCGACCAGTTCCGGGTCCAATGCCGAGGTCGGCTCGTCGAACAGCATCACGCGCGGTTCCATCGCCAGTGCGCGGGCAATGGCCACGCGCTGCTTCTGGCCGCCCGACAGGCTGGCTGGCATGGCGTGGGCCTTGTGCGCAAGGCCGACCTTCTCAAGCAGGCTCATGGCCTTGCGCTCGGATTCATCGCGCGAGACGCCGCGCAGCATGCGCGGCCCCACCGTGACGTTGTGCAGCACCGACAGGTGCGGGAACAAGTTGAACGACTGGAACACCATGCCCACTTCCGTGCGCAGCTGGTTCAGCTCGTGCTCGCCAATCAGCTGGCCTTCGGTCACGAGACGCTTGCCGACGATGTCGATGGTGCCGGCCTCGGGTTGTTCCAGGCCGTTGCAGCAACGCAGGAACGTGCTCTTGCCCGAGCCGCTGGGACCGATCACGACCACGACTTGCGATGGCTCCACATCGAAGTCGATGCCGCGCAAGACCGTATGGCCGCCGAACGATTTACCCAGGTTGCGGATCCGGATGATTGCGGAATCGCTCATTGCACCATGCCTCCCATGCGCAGCCGTTGTTCTGCGCGTTGCAGGATCAGTCCGGCCGCGCTTGTCAGGATCAGATAAACCAGTGCGATCGCAAGATAAACTTCCAGCGACCGGTACGACACGCTGATGATCTTCTGGCCTTCGTGCATCAGGTCGGCAATGGTCAGCAGCGACACCAGCGCCGAGTTCTTGATGAGCGCGATGAACTCGTTGCCCAGCGGCGGAATCATCCGCACGATGGCCTGCGGCAGGATCACCGCGCGCATGGCCTGGCCGGAAGACATGCCAATCGAGCGGGCCGCTTCCATCTGGCCCTTGTCCACGGACTGGATCGCGCCGCGCACGATTTCCGACACATAGGCGCCGGAATAGATGCCCAGCCCGATCACGCCGCACACAAAGGCCGGCAGCAGGATGTTGAACTGCGGCAGCCCGAAGAACAGCAGGAACAGCTGCACCAGCAGCGGCGTGCCGCGGATGAACGTCACATAGGCCGTACAGATGCCATAGATGAAGCGACGCTTCGGGTCGAGCCGGCCGATGCCGACCAGCAGGCCCATGATGCAGCCGAGCACGAGCGCGCACGCGGTCACCTCCACGGTGACGATGGCGCCGTGGAGGATGTCAGGCCAACCGGCGAAGACAGGAGAAAAATCCAGTTCCATGATGATGTTCCGCGCGGCTTACTTGGCGGCTGGGTTGGCGGTGTTGCCGAACCACTTCTGGGTCAGCTTCGCGTAGGTGCCATCGGCCTTCACCTTGGCCAGCGCGGCATTCAGGGCGCGGGTCAGTTCCGGGGTGTCCTTGCGCACGGCCATGCCGTATTCCTCGGTGGTCAGCGGCTGCTCGACCATGCGCAGGCCGCCGCGGGTCTTGACGTACTGCATCGCGGCCGGCTTGCCGGTCACGGCGGCGTCGGCACGGCCGATCTCGACCAGGTTGAACATTTCCTGGTTCTTCTCCACTTCCACGCGCTCCACCTTCGGATACGTGTCGCGCAGGAAGCTGACCGACTTGGTGCCCACCTGCACGCTGACTTTCTTGCCGTTCAGGTCGGCCGGGGTATGGATGGAGGTGTTGCTGCTCTTGACCAGCGCCACCAGGCCGCCGGTGTAGTAGGGCTCGGTAAAGTCCACCACCTTGCGGCGCTCGGGGGTGATGTAGATGCCGGACACGGCCATGTCGAAGCGGCGCGAGACCAGCCCCGGGACCAGGCCCTTGAAGTCGATGTCGGTCCACTCCACCTTCTTGCCCATGACCTTGGCCATGGCCTCGACGAGTTCCACGTCAAAGCCGGTGCGCTTGCCGTTCTCCACGAATTCCATCGGGGGGAAGGTGGCGTCGGTGGCAACGCGCAGCACGGCGCTGTCCTCGGCGTGGGCGGCGGTGCCGAACGTCAGGCTGATCAGGGCCGTCAGGCCGGCCATCAGGCATTTGCGACGAAGGTTCATGGAGGTCTCCTTTTTCTCGGGAACGAGGGGTCAGCCATCGCAGGGGGGTTGTCGACGGCGGCGGTAATGGTCTGCTTGGTGTTCAGTAGGACTGCAGCCGGGCGGAAATCCGCATCGCTGCTGCCACGGTCATTTCGATCAGCTCTGATTCGCGCCCTTGCCGGCGTGTCGCCGGCACCATTAGGGTGATGGAGCCTAGCGCATCGGCCTTGCCGCGCCGCGAGAAAAGCGGCGCGCTCACGCCCCACACGCCGGGGTCCACCGCGCCTTCGCTGACGGCGTAGCCGGTCTCGCGAATCGCGCTCAGTTCGGTCAACAGCCGTTGGGCTTCGTCCGGCTCGCACAGGGCGTGGACGAGCCGCTCGCGCGCCTCGTCGCGCATGAATGCCAGCAGCGACTTGGCTGATGCACCGGCGCGCAGCGGCACGCCGCGGCCCTTTTCGAACGAGCAGCGCAACGACTGGCGGCTTTCCACCATCTCCAGGCACACGGCGTGATCCTTGACGGCGACGATCAGCCCCACGCTTTCATCGGACTGCTGAGCCAGCAGCCGCATATCGGGCAGGGCTTCGCGGGCCAGGTGCGAGGCCATGTCGAAGCCGAGCGCAAGTTGCAGGCTGATCGGCCCCGGCGCGTATTCCCCGTCGGACTCCAGAACAAAGCCCCAGCGCTTGAGCATCAGCAACTGGCGGTAGAGCGTGCTCTTGGGCAGTCCGGTCTTGGCAACGAGCTCGCGCACCGAGATCGGCGCGCCATGTTGGGCCAGCGCCGCCAGCACGAACAGCACGCGATCGGCGCCGCCCGCGGGCTGGCCGGATTCGCCAGGGATGGAGGTCGGGGGCGTCGCGGCGCCCGGGTTGTCGACAGCATTCAGCATAGGGACGAAGAATAGGACTTCATTCCCAAAAATCAAAACCATGAATCCCAAGGAATGGGAATGATGCGCTAGGGATAACCCTTAAATTCGCACATTGAATGCGCCAGGTGCGCGTGGCGCCATGCGGCGGCGCCAGCCAACGGAAGCGCTAGTCGACTCACTTGGGTGATGACAGTCCGGTCCGCCCGGCGGCATAGTTTTATCATTTCGCGGTTCCCCCTCAAGTCGGTCGCCGGAACGGCGCAAGGGCAGGGGGCGAGCTACTACCACGCAGCATGCATGATGACAAGAGACGTTCGCCTGCGGGCTGCTTTGGCCAATGACCTGGCGATCATTGCGCATGTACTGACCCAATGCGGTCTGACGCTCGCCGAGGCAAGTGACATGCCCCGGCTGTTCCATGTGGCGGAACTCAATGGCCAGGTCATCGGCTGTGCGTACGGCGAACAATACGGCCGCACGCTGGCCGTGCATACCGTTGCGGTCCTGCCCGAATTTCGCGGACGACGGCTGGCCACGTATATCGTCAGCGCATTGCTGATGCGAGCGAGAGCCGGTGGCTGCCTCAATGCCGCCGTGCTGACGAACCAGCACCCGGGCTTCTTCGCGCGCCACGGCTTCACCCTGACCGCGGTCGACAGCCTGGTACGGGAAACGCAATTGCCGCTGGCCGTGCTGCGCAGCTTCGGAGAGCGAACCCATTACATGGCGCGGCAGCTGACCTGAGCCGGGTCGACGGTGGCGGGTGGCTGGGCCGGTCGCCTGCTAGACTTGCCCCATCACCCCCGCCCCTGTATCCCACCGTGAACCCGTCCAATCTGGTACGCCAGCTGTCCTTTCTCCGCGAGATCGACAAGCTGAAGAGCGTCGTACGGTTGTCGCCGCTGATTGACCAGTCGCGCCGCGAGAACAGCGCCGAGCATTCCTGGCATCTCGCCATGTACGCCCTGGTCCTGTCGGAGCATGCGGCAGCGCCCGTCGATGTGTCTCGCGTCGTGAAGATGCTGCTTATCCACGACATCGTCGAGATCGATGCCGGCGATGTGCCGTTCCACGTCCCCTCGACCCATGCGGGCCAGGCCGAACGCGAGCAAGTGGCGGCCGAGCGTATCTTTGCCTTGTTGCCGCAAGCGCAGGCGGCGGAGTTTCGCGATGTCTGGTTCGAGTTCGAAGCCGGCGAAAGCGACGACGCAAAGTTCGCCAAGGCCTTGGACAGGTTTCAGCCGATGCTCCACAACGCGGCGACGGAAGGCGGTACCTGGGTCGAGTGCGAAGTCACCGAAGAACAGGTCATTGCGCGCTGCCAGCCGCCGATCGAACGCGGTGCGCCGGCGCTCTGGGAAGCCGCTGCCAGGCTTGTTCAGGAACACTTCCGCAAGCCCGACGCCGAAGGAGCCACCGACAGGCGGTAACGCGCGTTCCCCAGCCTTACCCGTTGAGCAGCCGAAGGATTTCCTCATGCACGCGGGCGTCGCCACAAGCGACCACGGCTCCGCCATGTTGCGGGTCGCCGCCGGTCCAGCTCGTCATGATCCCGCCGGCGCCTTCGATGATCGGGATCAGGGCCTGCACGTCATAAGGCTGCAGTCCCGCCTCGACCACGGCGTCGACCTGGCCCGCGGCAACCATGCAGTATCCGTAGCAATCCCCGCCGTATCGCTGCATCCTGGCTGCCCGCGCCACGCGCTGGAAAGCATCCCATTGCTCGCCGGCCTCGAACATGTCGGGCGTGGTGCAGAGCAGCTTGGCCTCCGACAACGACTGGCAGGGCCGCACCCGCAATGGCTTGCCATTCAGCCAGGCCTGGTTGCCGTTGCCCGAGAAGCGCTCGCGCGTGAACGGCTGGTCCATGGTGCCAAGTACCGGATGCTGGCCATCATTGAGTGCGATCAGCGTTCCCCAGAGTGGCAGGCCGGTAATGAATGCGCGGGTCCCGTCGATCGGATCGAGTACCCACGTGAACGGCTCGGTCCCGGCGATTCGCTGTTCCTCTTCGCCAAGGATGCCGTGGTTGGGATAGGTACTTCGGATCAGGTCGCGCATGGCGCGCTCGGCTTCCCGGTCCGCGACGGTAACGGGATCGAAGCGTGCGGCGCCCTTGTCCACCACTTCCAGGGCTGCACGAAAATGGGCGAGCGTGACAGTGCTTGCTGCATCGGCCAGGCGGCCGGCGAAGGCGAGAAATTCGGCGTGCTGATTTGCGTGCATGGGGCGTGGCGAATTAAAGGTGCGGCATAGGGAAAACGTGCCTGCGATTGTAGTCGCTGGTGTCGTTTCGCTCTCTTCCGTTCCTGCCCTAACCTGGAGGATTAGAAGCCTTCTCTTCGTTGGTGGTAATGGCCGACTCGTGCCGGTTATGTCACACGAATGCCGTCGACCAGTCGTTTCATCGGAGTTCATAGTTGAAATTATGAAATCCGATGGTGAAATCGCCATCGCGCGTCGGCACCCCAATCCCAAATAAAAACAACGGTTTAGACATGCCGCACGGCGTTGGTGCGCTTCTTGCGATGTCGGCGTACAACTGGGGCGAAGGAAATCGCGCCCGCAATCTCGTATTGAAATCGCCATTGCAACGGCGACAAGCGTTTGAGGAGGAGTGCACGGTGACGTATTACGGAAAGATCGAAGCAGGCGGGGAGCGCGAGGCCGCCGCCGAGGGAAGCACGCTGCAAGGTCAGTCACGCGGCGAAGGCGGACATCGCGCCGAGGCGCTTCCGCGGCGTTCCCATTGGGCGTGGGCCGTCGCCAAGGGACACCACGACTGGATGGATTCGCACACGCCCTTTGCCCGTCACGAATAAAGCTCCCTTCGCCTTGGCGCGCCGACAGGTGGAGGCTGCGTCTTCCTAACCGCTTTCTATTCGCCCCATGAACTACACCCCAATCAAATCCCTGCTGATTGCCAACCGTTCCGAGATCGCGATCCGCGTGATGCGCGCCGCGGCCGAGATGAATATCCGCACCGTGGCGATCTATTCGAAGGAAGACCGCCTCGCGCTCCATCGCTTCAAGGCGGACGAAAGCTATCTGGTTGGCGAGGGCAAGAAGCCGCTGGCGGCCTACCTCGACATCGATGACATCCTGCGCATCGCCCGGCAGGCGAAGGTGGACGCCATCCACCCGGGCTATGGCTTCCTCTCGGAGAACCCGGATTTCGCGCAAGCGGTGATGGACGCCGGGATCCGCTGGATCGGCCCGTCGCCGGACGTCATGCGCAAGCTGGGGAACAAGGTGGCGGCCCGCAACGCGGCGATCGAGGCGGGCGTGCCGGTGATGCCGGCGACCGATCCGTTGCCGCATGACCTGGACGCGTGCAAGCGCCTGGCGGCCGGCATCGGCTACCCGCTGATGCTCAAGGCGAGCTGGGGCGGTGGCGGGCGCGGCATGCGCATGCTGGAAAACGAGCAGGACCTCGAAACCGCGCTGCCGGCCGCGCGGCGCGAGGCCTTGTCGGCGTTCGGCAATGACGAGGTCTATGTCGAGAAGCTGGTGCGCAACGCGCGCCACGTCGAAGTGCAGGCGCTGGGCGATACGCACGGCAACCTGGTGCACCTGTACGAGCGCGACTGCACCGTGCAGCGCCGCAACCAGAAGGTGGTGGAGCGCGCGCCGGCGCCGTACCTCGACGACGCCGGCCGGGCCGAACTGTGCGACGCGGCCATGCGGCTGATGCGCGCGGTTGGCTACACGCACGCGGGCACGATCGAATTCCTGATGGATGCCGACTCCGGCCAGTTCTATTTCATCGAAGTCAACCCGCGCATCCAGGTCGAGCACACGGTCACCGAGATGGTCACGGGGGTCGATATCGTCAAGGCGCAGATCCGCATTACCGAGGGCGGCCATATCGGCATGACCGAGAACACGCGCGATGCCGACGGCAAGATCGTCGTGCGCGCTGCCGGCGTGCCGGAACAGGCGGGCATCTCGCTGAACGGGCATGCCCTGCAATGCCGGATCACGACCGAAGACCCCGAAAACGGCTTCCTGCCGGACTATGGCCGGCTCTCCGCCTACCGCAGCGCGGCGGGCTTCGGCGTGCGCCTGGACGCCGGAACGGCCTATGGCGGTGCCGTGATCACGCCGTACTACGATTCGCTGCTGGTCAAGGTCACCACCTGGGCGCCGACGGCGCCCGAGTCGATCCGGCGCATGGACCGCGCGTTGCGCGAATTCCGTATCCGCGGCGTCGCGTGCAACCTGCAGTTCCTCGAGAACGTCATCAACCATCAGGCTTTCCGCTCGGGCGAGGTCACGACGCGCTTTATCGACAAGACGCCGGAACTGCTGGCCTTCGCCAAGCGGCAGGACCGTGCGACAAAGTTGCTGCGCTATCTGGGCGATGTGTGCGTCAACGGGCATCCGGAAATCAATGGCCGCACGCTACCTTCGCTGCCATTGCCCAGCCCGGTGCTGCCCAAGCTGGATACCGCTGGCGCCATTCCGACCGGCACGCGCGACCTGCTGCGCGAGCTTGGCGCGGAGAAGTTCTCGCGCTGGATGCTTGAGCAAAAGCGTGTGCTGCTGACGGACACGACCATGCGCGACGCGCACCAGTCGCTGTTCGCCACGCGCATGCGCACCGCGGACATGCTCCCGATCGCGCCCTTCTACGCGCGAGAACTGCCGCAGCTGTTCTCGATGGAGTGCTGGGGCGGGGCCACCTTCGACGTGGCGCTGCGCTTCCTGAAGGAAGACCCGTGGCAGCGCCTCGAGCAACTGCGCGAGCGCGTGCCCAACATCCTGTTCCAGATGCTGCTGCGCGGCTCGAACGCCGTCGGCTACACCAACTACGCGGACAACGTGGTGAAGTTCTTCGTCCGCCAGGCCGCCAGCGCCGGCGTGGACGTGTTCCGCGTGTTCGACTCGTTGAACTGGGTGCGAAACATGCGCGTGGCCATCGACGCCGTGGGCGAGAGCGGGGCGCTGTGCGAAGGCGCAATCTGCTACACCGGTGACATTTTCGACGGCTCGCGCCCCAAGTACGACCTGAAGTACTACGTCGGCATCGCGCGCGAACTACAGGCGGCCGGCGTGCACGTGCTGGGCATCAAGGACATGGCAGGCATCTGCCGTCCGCAGGCTGCGGCAGCGCTGGTGAAGGCGCTCAAGGAAGAGACGGGCCTTCCCGTGCATTTCCACACGCACGATACGAGCGGTATTTCGGCTGCCTCGGCGCTTGCGGCCATCGACGCCGGCTGTGATGCAGTCGATGGCGCGCTCGATGCCATGAGCGGGCTCACCTCGCAACCGAACCTGTCGAGCATCGCCGCGGCGCTGGCCGGCAGCGAGCGCGACCCCGGACTCGACCTCGAGCGCCTGCACGAGGCATCGATGTACTGGGAGGGCGTGCGTCGTTACTACGCACCGTTCGAATCGGAGATCCGGGCCGGCACGGCTGATGTCTACCGCCACGAAATGCCAGGTGGCCAGTACACCAACCTGCGCGAGCAGGCCCGCTCGCTCGGCATCGAGCATCGCTGGACCGAGGTGTCGCGCGCGTATGCCGAGGTCAACCAGATGTTCGGCGACATCGTGAAGGTGACGCCGACGTCCAAGGTCGTGGGCGACATGGCGCTGATGATGGTGGCCAACGACATGAGCGCCGCCGATGTCTGCGATCCGGCCAAGGAGATTGCGTTCCCCGAGTCGGTGGTGTCGCTGTTCAAGGGCGAGCTGGGCTTCCCGCCCGACGGCTTCCCCGCGGAACTCTCGCGCAAAGTCCTGCGCGGCGAGCCGCCCGCGCCCTACCGGCCAGGCGACCAGATCCCGGCAGTGGACCTCGATGCCGCACGCGCCGAGGCGGAAGCGGCGTGCGAACAATCGATTGACGACCGGCAGCTTGCGTCTTACCTGATGTACCCCAAGCAGGCGGTCGCCTACCACGCGCACGTGCGGACCTTCAGCGATACGTCGGTCGTGCCGACACCGGCTTTCCTGTATGGACTGCAGCCCCAGGAAGAGGTCGCCATCGATATCGCGGCGGGCAAGACCTTGCTGGTCTCGCTGCAGGGAACGCATCCCGATGCCGAAGAGGGCAACATCAAGGTCCAGTTCGAGCTGAACGGACAGTCGCGCACGGCGCTGATCGAACAGCGCAGCGCCGCGCAAGCCGGTCCGGCGCGCCACAGCAAGAACGTTGCGGACCCCGACAATCCACTGCATATCGCCGCGCCGATGCCGGGCTCGATCGTGACGGTGGCGGTTCAGCCGGGGCAGAAGGTCGCGGCTGGCACGACGCTGCTGGCGCTGGAAGCGATGAAGATGGAAACCCACATTGCGGCCGATCGCGACTGCGAGATTGCCGCCGTGCACGTGAAGCAAGGCGATCGTGTGGCGGCGAAGGAGTTGCTGATCGAACTGAAAGGCACGGATTGAGGTTCGGTGATTGGCCGGCGTTCGCGCCGGTCGATCGTCATTGGCGTTGAGTGGAATGGGGCAATCTCGCGATTGCCCCATTTTCTTTTCCGGCCTGGCGTGCCCGGCCGCGAAGCGCACCACATGGACGTCTGCCGTCCGGCGCCGCCCCAATCAAGCAGCTCCTCCTGGCCTGCATTGCACTGGTGGAAACCCGGTATGTCGCTTTTTTCAGACGATATTTGGCATCGCTGGCTTCTGGGTTTGCCGGATAAGGACACCGACTTGCCAATTCGCGACTTCCGGGCCGCGGCCGCATCAAGCGGCGAGGGTGTTCCGTAGGATTGCCCCGTCGTAGCGAGGACGGCTGGACAAATCAAACAGATAAGGGCAGAGGAGACAAGGTAATGAGGAAGACGATTATTGGCCTGGCGGCGGCATGCACCTGCGGAGCGGTGCAGGCGCAATCCAGCGTGACGTTGTATGGCGTGGTCGACGTGAACGTCGAGTACGTCAACCACGTCGGAGCGATCCCGTCGGCGAGTAATAACTTTAACCCGGGCCAGGGCGGCAAGGTGATTCGCGAGGACGCCGGTGGCTACTCGGGTTCTCGCTGGGGCCTGCGTGGCACGGAAGACCTGGGGGGCGGGTTGAAGTCGATCTTCGTCCTGGAGAGTGGCTTCAATTCCGATACCGGCACCCTGCAGCAGGGCGGACGGCTGTTTGGTCGCCAGGCCTTCGTTGGCCTGACTGCCCCATATGGCCAGTTCACCTTTGGCCGGCAGTACCATTCCATGTTCTCCACGCTGGCCAACTTTGTGCCGGCGCGCTACGCCACGCAGTATGAGCCCGTTGGCGTGATCGCCGGCGGCAACTTCCGCGAGGACAACACCGCGAAGTACACGGGCACGTTCGGCGGTCTGACCGTCATGGCAAACTGGTCGTTCGGCGTCGGCACGGCACTGCCGCAAGTCATCGGGACGGTTCCAGGTGCGGGCGGCAATGGCGAGGTGCCGGGCCAGTTCCGTCGCGACTCGGCCTATGGCGCCGGGGTGAGCTACCTTTCGGGCCCCTTCGGCGTAGGTGTCGGCTATGACCAGTGGAATCCGACGATGGCGACCGGCAACGGTGCTTTCAAGAAGGCGGCGGTCATGGGCAGCTTTGCCTTCAATGACACGGCCAAGATCATGGGTGGCTACCGCTGGGGCCAGAACAAGAATCAAAACGGTACGCTGATTCTGCGCGACGACTTCTACTGGATCGGCGGTCAGTACCGCTTGTCTTCCACGCTGGACTTCACGCTCGAGTACGACTACCAGAACGTAAAGAACATCGGCGGCAACACCGGGATGGCCAATCCGTGGCAGATCGCCCTGATCGCCGACTATTCGTTCTCGAAGCGTACGGATGTCTACCTGACCACGGCCTACTCCAGGAACGGTGGCCTGGCCATGGAATCGGCCGCGAGCAACTATGCCACCAGCCTCACGCTGAACAGCTACGCCCTGCCGAATGGCAAGACGTCGATGTTCGGCGCTGCCGTGGGTATCCGCCACATCTTCTGAGCCTGCAGGGAGCCAAGCAGGGCTCCCGCATCACATACGAGCGCCAGCGCGCACTGCCGGGGTTATGAGGGCAGGGCGCGCTGGCGTTTTTTTCTTGGGCGTCCGCAAAAGCCAGGGGGTCGACATTTCCGTCCGGGGCGATGCCCAGCGCACGCGCCGGCGTGTCACAAAAGGAAAAGCTCGAGACGTCATCGGCAAAGCGAAAAGTCGCGCCAGGCCAGAAGATTGGTTGTCGCTTTGGCGCGCCTGAACGGCAAGCCGCGGGTGAACGATCAGATCAGATAAAGAACAGGAGACGACATGGCGAAAGCCGTGAAATTCTACGAAACAGGCGGCCCCGATGTCCTTCGCTTCGAGGACGTCAGCGTGGGCGAGCCGGGGCCGGGGGAAGTCCGCGTCCGTCATGTGGCCGTAGGGCTGAACTTTGCCGACACGTACTTTCGCAGCGGCACTTACCAGGTTCCGCTGCCCAGTGGGCTTGGCAACGAGGCCTCCGGCGTGATCGAAGCCGTTGGCGCCGGTGTCACGCACCTGGCGGTCGGCGACCGCGTGACCTATACGGGCTTTACCAACACGCTCGGTGCCTACAGCACGGAGCGGATTATCGCTGCGGCGCCGCTGATCAAGCTGCCGCAATCCATCAGCTGCGAAGTCGCGGCGGCCATGACCATGCGGGGCTTGTCGGCGGCGTACCTGATGCGCCGGATCTACCCGTTCAAGGCGGGCGACGCCATCCTGCTGCATGCCGCGGCAGGCGGCGCCGGGCTGATCATTTCGCAATGGGCCAAGCTCCAGGGACTGACGGTGATCGGCACGGTTTCCACCGACGCCAAGGCCGAAGTGGCGCGCGCCCATGGCTGCGACCACACCATCAACTACAGCCATGAGGACGTGGCGAAGCGCGTGCGCGAACTGACGGACGGCGTGGGCGTGAACGTGGTCTTCGACAGCGTGGGCAAGGACACCTTCATGTCCTCGCTGGACTCGCTCAAGCGCCGCGGCCTGCTGGTGTGCGTGGGGTTTGCCTCGGGCCCGGTCACGGGGTTCGATCCGGCCATCCTGGCCCGCAAGGGCTCGGCATTCCTGACGCGCCCGGGCCTGGCCGACTATATCGCCGACCCTGCCGAAAAGGCGGAACTGGTCGACGAGCTGTTCGGACATGTGGCGGCAGGCCGCATCCGCATCGGGATCAACCAGCGCTATGCGCTGGAGGACGCCGCGCAGGCACATCGCGATCTCGAGGCCCGCAAGACCACGGGCTCCTCCATCTTCGTCATCTGACAGCACGCTGTTGTCTGTCTCGACTTTTTTCGCCTTTGCATAGCAACCTGGATATCCATCACCATGAACTTCCTTGACGGCCACCTGTATCCCGAGAACCAGCAGCCCCTGATCATCACCGCCGCGCCCTATGCGCCGGGCTGGATTCCTTCCGACTTTCCGGAAGATATTCCCGTCACGATGGAAGACCAGATCCAGAAGGCGGTGGATTGCTACGAAGCCGGTGCGCGCGTGCTGCACCTGCATGTGCGCGAACCCGATGGCAAGGGCAGCAAGCGCCTGTCCACGTTCAACGAGCTGATCGCCGGCGTGCGCAAGGCCTGTCCGGAAATGGTCATCCAGGTGGGCGGCTCGATCAGCTTCGCTCCCGAAGAGGGCCAGGCCGCCAAGTGGCTGGACGATGACACGCGCCATATGCTGGCCGAACTCGATCCGAAACCCGACCAGGTGACGGTGACCGTCAACACGGCGCAGATGAACGTGACCGAGCACGCCGGCGTCGACGACTTCAAGGGGGTATCGCGTGGCTTCCCGCACCTCTACGACACCTACAAGGATATGGTCGTGCCCTCGAACCCCAGCTGGGCCGAGGAGCATATCCGGCGCCTGACCGCCGCCGGAATCCAGAGCGAATTCCAGTGCTACAACATCAACAGCTTTGAAACGATCGAGCGGATGATTCGCCGCGGCGTCTACAAGGGGCCGCTGGTGATGAACTGGGTAGCGATCAGCGGTGGCATGGACCAGGCGAACATCTACAACCTGGCCAACATGCTGCGTGCCGTGCCGGACGGCGCCGTGCTGACGGTGGAGAGTTCGGTGCTGAATGTGCTGCCCATCAATATGATTGGCATGGCCCTGGGCCTGCATGTACGGTGCGGCATCGAAGACGTGCTGTGGAACCAGACGCGCACGGGAAAGATGAGCACGGTCGAGCAGATCAAGCAACTGGTGCGCATCGCCGGCGAGTTCGGCCGGCCCATCGCGACCGCGCAGCAGACGCGGGAAATCCTGAAGCTGGGGGTGTTCTACGACACCGTGGAAGAAACGCTTCAGGCCAACGGCTTCGCGCCCAATCGTAATGGTGGCCACCAGGGTTTCCTGCGCAAGCAGGAAAACATGGCGGCCTGAGGTTGGCCACGCCAGCCAAGCCGCGAGACTGACTTGCCCGCGTTCATGCCATGCATGGCTAGTTCACGTCGCCCGATGCGCTGCGTCTTGCGCATCGGGCCGCGTGGCCGTTGTCGTCGGCTCTGCCGATTTGCCAGGCGACGAGCAGGGAACGCGCGCGGGCCAGGTCGATTGGCAACAGACCAGGTATATGGAGGATGACAATGGCATTTCGATTGAAGAAGCTGGTTGCGGCCACGCTGGGCACGGGTGTGTTGCTGGCGGTGTGCGCTTGCGCGCAGGCGCAGGGCGGCGCCTGGCCCTCGCGCCCGATTCAGATGATCGTCGCGTCGTCGGCAGGATCGGGGACCGATGCCCTCGCACGCGTGATGGCGCAACGCCTGTCGGTAGCACTGAAGCAGCCGGTCGTGGTGGACAACCGGCCTGGCGCCGGTGGCGTGATCGGCACCAGCGCGGTGATCAAGGCGCCGGCCGACGGATACACGATCCTCTACACCACGGCAACGAACATGGTCATCGCCCCGGCGGTACTGAAGACCATTCCTTATGATCCGAAGAAGAGCCTGGTACCCATTGCCGAGACGGCCGAGGGTGGCGTAATGCTGCTCGTCAACAGTGACCTGCCGGTCCACAGCCTGCCGGAACTCGTCAAGCTGCTGAAGGCGAATCCGGACAAGTACAGCTACGGTACCTGGTCGGCGGGATCTTCGGGACAGCTGATGATGGAGTGGCTCAAGAAGCAGACCGGCATGGAAACCGCACACGTTGCGTACCGGACTTCGAATCAGCTGTTGACCGACCTTTCCGCGGGCGTATTGACGATCGGCTGGACCGACCCCGGCGCGCCCGTCCCCTTCCTTCGCTCGGGGAAGGTCCGCGCCATCGCCATTGCAGGCAACTCGCGCGCACCGCAGTTCCCCGACGTCAAGACCATGACGGAACAGGGCTATAAATTCGATGCCGTGGGCTGGTTCGGCATGTTCGCGCCAGCGGGAACCGACCCGGCGATCGTGAAGAGGCTGGCCGATGAAGTCAACAAGGTTCAGAAATCCCCTGAGCTCGCCACCATGATGCACACCATGAACTTTGCGCCGCCGCCTGTGAAGACCACGGTGCAGTTCGGCGAGATCGTCGGCCGCGACCTGCAGGTCTGGTCGAAAATCGCGGCGGATACCGGAATCAGGCTCGATTGATCCGCCGTGCCGGGCCCGTGTGGACTCACCGGGCTGCAGGACGACATGGGCGGACAAGTGTCCGCCCATGTTTGCGCTTGTCGCCCGCGTTGCCGTACCGCTATTCCGTATCGCACCGGACCACGACCGTGCCCAGCTTGGTGCCGGCTTCGACAGCCAGATGCGCTTTTGCGGTGTCGCGCAAGTCGAAGACGCTGTCGACAGCATGAACGGCATCGGGGACGTCTTTCATCCAGCGCCCTAATCCTTCCTGGGCAATCCGGCGCAACTCGTAGGGCAAGCCCGGCAGGTACAGGCCCTGCAGGCAGAGATTCTTGCGAATCAGCGTGACCAATGGAAGTTCGGGGAGCTGCGCGCCGCTGGCATACGAGATCCACTGCGCCTGATTGGCGGCGACCTCCAGGCAAAGCCTTGCATTGTCGACCGCATCGACATCGACGATGTGATCGACACCGTGTCCCTGTGTGGCTTCCAGAATCCGCTGCGCGGCGCCTGGCGCCGTGTAGTCGACCACGACATCGGCGCCACCGCGTGTGGCATGGGCCGCCTTGGGCCCGGAGCTGGTGGTGGCAATGACATGGGCACCGCCCCACCTGGCGAGCTGCACCGCATAGTGCCCGACAGCCCCGGCACCGCCAGTCACGAGGACGAACTTGCCCCGGATCGTGCCGCGCTGGAACAGGCTGATGTAGGCGGTCATTGCCGGAATGCCCAGGCAGGCACCCTGGATAAAGTCCAGATGCGCGGGCAGCGGTGACGTCAAGGCGTGCGGCACGCAGATGAATTCGGCAGCCGTGCCAAAGGCGCGCCCGCGCTGTCCGAAATGCAGCCAGACACGCGAGCCCAGCAGCTTGGGGTCGACACCATCTCCAACCGCGTCGATCACGCCCGCGCCATCGCTGTTCGGAATAATGAGCGGGAATTCCATGCCGCCATGCATGCGGCCGGCCCGCCGGTTCGCGTCGGCCGGGTTGACGCCCGACGCGTGGAGTTGCACGCGGACTTCGCCCGGCGCCGGTTGCGGCGTGGGCAGGTCGCCGTAGGTCAGTACCTCGGCCGCCAGCCCCTGTTTCTCATACCAGATCGCCTTCACGATGCGCCTGTCGCATGACGCAAGACGGCCGCCAGGCCGCGGCCCGCTTGCGAATCAGTAGGGAATATCGCCGATGATGCCGGCGCGCTCCAGCTTGCGCGGTGCCGGGAAGTAATCGTTGAGGGCATAGTGCTGCGTGCAGCGGTTGTCCCAGATCGCAACGTCGCCTTCCTGCCAGGACCAGCGCACCTGGTACTCGGGGATGGTGGCGCGGCTGTTCAGGTATTGCAGCAGCAGCGGGCCGCCGGGCGACTTGTCGATGCCGTAGCGCACGTTTTCCGGGGTGCTGTAGTTGGTGAAGTGCGTCGTGAACGAAGCGCCGACGAAGAGGATCTTCTCCCCGGTTTCCGGATGGGTGCGTACCACCGGATGCTCCACCGGCGGGTGATCCTTGGCCAGCTTGGCGCGGTTCTCCGGCGTCATGACTGCACCGAAGCTGTGCTCGATGCTGGCCCTGGCGCGCAGGCCGTCGATCTTCTTCTTGATGTCTTCCGGCAGTTCCTCGTACGCCTTCACCATGTTGACCCAGATGGTGTCGCCGCCGATCTCGGGGCATTCGATGCAGCGCAGCACGGCTCCCATGGCGGGATTGGGACGCCAGAGGCCGTCGCAGTGATAGCTGTTCTCGTAGCTGTGCGGGTTGTCGCTGCGGTAGACCTTCACCAGACCCGGGTGCTCGGGAACACTGCCGGCGACAGGGTGGTCTTCCAGTTCGCCGAAGCAGCGCGCGAACGCCACGTGTTCAGCGCGCGTGATTTCCTGCTTGCGTAAGAACAGGACCCGGTGTTTGAGCAGCGCCGCCTTGATCTCGGCGAAGAGCGCCGGATCGCGCGCCGCGTCGCCGAGGTTGACGCCAGAAATCTCGGCCCCGATGGCGGGGGTGATTTGCCTGATCTTCATTTCCAAGTCTCCTACGGTGCCGATGCATGCAAGGGAGGTTGCATCGCGCTCGACCGGTTCTTGATTTGCACTCCCGGATCATCCGTCGCGGCGACATTTTCCGCTTGGCCTTGCACGCCGCGAACTTGGCTTTCTACGACAGGGATGACGCCTGAAGCGCACGGGTTATTGTCAGTTGACAATACGTGACAGCCATTTATCATGAGCCGTCAACTTTCTGCGTGGTCCCCGATGTCGTTACTTGTCCGCGCCGCGGCCCTCACCAACTACAGCGAGGTGGCTCGTGCCGCCGGGTTGAATCCGGAGCGGATGATGATGGATGCAGGAATCAGTCCGAGCGTGCTGCACGAGCCGGACCTGATGATTCCGGTCGAGCGCTTCGGGCGGCTGCTCCAGGCGTCCGCGACCCTGTCGGGCAATGAGAGTTTCGGGCTGTGCATGGCCGAATCCCGCCTGTTGTCCAATCTCGGCGCAGTCGGCATGCTGGTCCGCGATCAGGCCACGCTGCGCGACGCGCTTGGCATGCTGATGCGCTACCAGCCGATGCTCAATGGGGCGCAGTCGCTCGGGGTCGAGGAATGTGGCGAACTGGTCATCATTCGCGAGGCGCTGATCGCCGGCAACCCTAATCAGCCGACCCGCCAGCGGGTGGAGCTGGCGCTTGGTGTCATGGTGCGGTTGATACGCCAGCTCATCCGTCCGGACTGGCAGCCGCAACGCGTGTGTTTCGAGCACGCCGCGCCGGCCGATCTCAGTGCCCATCAGCGGTTTTTCGGCCCTTACGTCCAGTTCGATTGTGACTTCAACGGCATCGTCTGCGCCAAGGCCGATCTGGACGCGCGCAACCCCTGGGCCGATCCGGCCATGGTGCGCTACGCGCAGCGGCTGATCGACGATTCCGGCGTGCCGCAACAGTCGACCATGCTGGAAGACGTACGCCGCACGATCCCGCTGCTATTGCCGAGCGGGCGCTGCAGCATCGAGCAGGTGGCCGAACACATGGGCGTGGTATGCCGCACGGTCCAGCGCCGGCTGGCGGAACAGGGCCAGAGTTTCTCGTCGATCGTCAACGACATCCGCATAGAGCTTGCGACGCGCCATGTTGTCGAGAGCGATCGACCGCTGACCGAGGTGGCGACGTTGCTCGGTTTTTCCGCACCTAGTGGGTTCTCGCGCTGGTATCACACGCAGTTCGGATGCAGCCCGAAGGAAAGCCGGGCCGCAAGCGGCGCGGCGCGCCGGCAGGCCGGGGTTTCGGGGGAGAGCGGGGCATAACCCCGGGTGGTACACCAACAATGCAAAGCCCCGGAAAGACATGGTCTTCCGGGGCTTTGCACGTCGGCGCTTCCGTTCAGCCGGCCGCCATTACTCGTTCACCGCCAGCCCGGCATCCGGCACCTCGACCACCGGCGCCTTCTTGCCACCGCGCGCGCGCCATGCGGACCACGTGACCGCGATCACCAGCAGCGCGGAGATCACCACGAACACGCAGCTGATCGGCCGTTCCACGAACACCGCCAGGTCGCCGCGCGACAGCAGCAACGCGCGGCGGAAATTCTCCTCGACCATCGGCCCGAGCACGAAGCCCAGCAGGATCGGCGCCACCGAGAAGTTCAGGACCATCAGCAACGCCCCAATCAGGCCGAAGGCCAGGACTTCCCAGATCTGGAACAGGCTGCTTTGCGTGCTGAACACGCCCACGGCGATAAAGAACATGGCCGACGGGAACAGATAGCGGTAGGGCACCTGCAGCAGCTTCACCCACACGCCGATCATCGGCACGTTGAGGATCATCAGGATGACGTTGCCGATCCAGAAGCTGGCAATCAGACCCCAGAAGATGTCCGGGTGGTCGCTGATCAGCTGCGGACCCGGTGCGATCCCCTGGATCATCAGCGCGCCCAGGATCAGCGCCATCACCGCATCGCCTGGAATGCCGAGGCTCATCGTCGGGATGAAGTCCACCTGCGTCTTCGAGTGCGACGATGCCTCCGGCGCAGCCACGCCGGCGATCATGCCGGTGCCGAATTTCTCGGGCGACTTCGAGATCTTGCGCTCCAGCGCATAGGCCACGAAGGTCGTGATCGTCGGGCCGGTGCCGGGCATGGCGCCGAACAGCGTACCCACGCCGGTGCCGCGCACCATCGGCCAGAACGCCTGCTTCAGCTCGGCCAGGCTCGGACGCATGTCGCGGATGCGCAGCTTGGCGTTGCTGGTCACCGTCTTCATGCGGTTGACGTTTAGGATGAAGTCCGCCACGCCGAACAGGCCCATGGCGATGGCCACCAGTTCGAGTCCGTCGCTCAGTTCAGGAATGCCCATCGCAAAGCGGAACGTGCCGGTATTGACGTCCGTCCCCACCACGCCGCAGAGCAAGCCAAACAGTGTCATCGCCACGCCCTTGAGCGGCGACCCGCGCGACATCGTCGATCCCGCCAGCAGCCCGAGCAGCATGATCGAGAAGATCTCCGCGGGGCCGAACTTGAATGCGATGGCGGTCAGCAATGGCGATGCGAAGATCATCACCAGGATGCCCACCGACGCGGCAAAAAACGAGCAGATCATGGTGATGCCCAGCGCCGTGCCGCCCTTGCCGGCACGCGTCATCGGATACCCGTCGAGGCACGTCACGGCGTGCGGTGGATGCGAGGGCAGGTTGAGCAGGATGGCGCCAATGGCGCCCCCATATTGCGAACCATAGAAGATGCCGGCCAGCATCAGGATGGCGGGCACGGGATGCATCGCGTAGGTCAGCGGCAACAGGATCGAAATGGCGGAGAGCGCGCCCATGCCGGGCAGCACGCCGATCAGGTTGCCGACCAGCACGCCAAAGAACGACCACATCAGGTTGCTGCCCTGGAACGCCACGCCGAAGCCGAACCAGAGGTCATGCAGTGCATTCGATACCATGGCTTCACCTTCCCCAGATAAACAGCGGCAGCTGGATCTGCAGCAGCCAAGAGAACACCACGGCCGCGATCACGCACATCGCCACCGCCAGGCCGGCAGCCTGCTTGATGTTGTTGGTGCGGTCGCCGAGCGCCGAGATGAAGACGATGGCAAACGTCGCCGGAATCATGCCGCCATAAACGCCGAACAGCAGGAACGCGAGCGTGCCCAGCACGATGCAGACCGTGCCGCGCAGGTCGGGCGCCGCATGGCTGTGCCCATGTCCCGACGCCTGTTCGGCTTGCGCCGATGGCGCCGGCTCATTGCGGGCGGACATGGCGATCAGCACGCCAACCAATGTCAGCAGCGTGCCAATGGCCACGGGGAAGAAGCCCGGACCCATATGGCTGAGCGTGCCCGTGCGGTACTGCAGACCGGCAAATACCGCTGCCAGCCCTGTCAGCACCATCAGGGCGCCGCCGTAATAGTCCTTCTTGAAGCTTGGGGCCCGGTTCATTGGTCGGCCCCCCGGCAGCCCTGCGGTGGGCGCTGCATAGTGTGATCGAACATCGTCTGTCTCCTTCGGTGCCCGCGCATGCGGGTCAGGCAAATCTACAAGCGATGTCTTGCAACGGGCTTTCAGGCGGCTTGCGGGAACCTTACGAAATACATCATGACGTGATGTATCTGGCGCGGGAGAGGGTGGCCTCGGTGTAATCCCCTGTATTGAATGTAAGGCGGCGATAGTTGTATTAAGGAGGGGACAGGCATGTCGCCTGATAGGGAGGCAGCACGTCTTTTGGGGATACCGTTGGCGCGCAAGTAGATGGGAAAAATGTGCTTCCGGAGGGGGCCGCCGATCGGAATGCTTAACCGTACCGTAATGATCGGGCGTTGCTCGTTGATTGATGCTGGCCCGCGCGGTTCCTAGAGTTGTCTGCAAATGACCGGCTCCGCGACATGCGGTGCCTAGAACGCCAACTGGAGACAACCATGATCATCTACGGCACCGCATTACTGGCCATCTGCCATCTCGTGGGCCTGTATCTCGGCGACCTGCTGGGCGCCGCCATCGGCGTCAAGTCCAACGTCGGCGGCGTGGGCATCGCCATGCTGCTGCTGATATTCCTGCGGCTCTACCTGCATGACCGGGGCCTGATGCCGAAAGAGACGGAGGCCGGTGTGGGCTTCTGGGGCGCGATGTATATCCCCGTGGTCGTGGCGATGGCCGCACAGCAGAATGTGGTGGCGGCGCTGCGTGGCGGTCCGGTCGCATTGCTGGCGGCCATCCTGTCGGTGGCGGCCTGCGCCTGCCTGATTGCGCTGCTCAGCCGCTCCGGCGACCACGAGCCGCTGCCGCCGCTGCCGGTCGAAGCCGTTTCCCGATAAGCCAGGAGATCGCCATGACTATCGCTTCCCCGGCCACGATGTTCGACAACGTCCTGCTTCACAACGGCCTGGTAACGGCATTCGCCACCGTAGGCATCGTGATGTGGGTGTCTTCCCAGATATCGAAGCGGCTGACGAAAGGGCGCCTGCATGCCTCGGCCATCGCCATCATGATCGGCCTGGCGCTGGCGTACTACGGCGGCGTGGTGACCGGCAAGGAAAAAGGGCTGGCCGATTTCGCGCTGTTCTCGGGCATCGGCCTGATGGGCGGTGCCATGCTGCGTGACTTTGCCATTGTCGCCACAGCCTTCGAGGTGCAGGTGCGCGAGGCCCGCAAGGCGGGCATGGTGGGTGCCGTGTCGCTGTTGCTGGGGACCGTGGTGCCGTTCATCGTCGGCGCGCTGGTGGCACGGGCATTCGGCTACAGCGATGCCGTCAGCATGACGACCATCGGCGCCGGCGCGGTGACCTATATCGTCGGCCCCGTGACCGGCGCGGCGCTGGGCGCCAGTTCCGACGTGATTGCGCTGTCGATTGCCACCGGGCTCATCAAGGCCATTATCGTGATGGTCGGCACGCCGTTTGCGGCCGGCTTCCTCGGACTGAACAACCCGCGCGCCGCGATGGTGTTCGGCGGGCTGGCCGGTACGGTCAGCGGCGTATCAGCCGGCCTGGCGGCCACCGATCGCCGGCTGGTGCCCTATGGCGCGCTGGTGGCCACGTTCCACACGGGGCTCGGGTGCCTGCTCGGGCCGTCGGTGCTGTACCTGGCCACCAAGGCGCTGGTGGGCGGTTGATCAGAAGTTTCACATCGTGCACTGCCTGCAGCCGTGGGTATGGTACTGGCCGCGAGCCTGAGGTGCCGGTCGCGGCCAGCGGACCTCATCCGGTGCACATCTCGCTCTGCCCTGGCCGCACTGGTCTGGTAGACAGGACCACCCGGTTCCATTGAACGGCCTGGCGGCCGGGCATACAGTCGGACTGCCCCTGAAGCAGACAAGACAGGGGTGGAGACTGATATGCCCCTGAGCAGAAGACAATTACTGGCCGGCGCTGCGCTGGCAACCCTCGCCACGATCGCACCCGCCGCGCAGGCCGCCGCGGACAAGCCGATCACGATCGTGGTCGGCAGCCCGGCGGGTGGTACCACCGATGCGCTGGCGCGTTTGATTGCCCGGTCGATGGGCGACACGCTGCATCGCAGCGTGGTGGTCGACAACAAGCCCGGCGCCGGTGGCAATATCGCCGCGCAGTACGTGGCGCGCAGTGCCCCGGACGGTTTCACGCTGCTGATGAGTTTCACCGGCCATACCATCAACGCGTCGCTGTACAAGAACCTGCCGTTCGACGCGGTCAGGGACTTCACGCCGATCTCGATGGTCGCGCGCGTGCCCAGCGTGCTGGTGGCGCGCAAGAGCGCGCCGTTCGACAATACCGCGGGCCTGATCGATTACGCGAAGCGCAATCCAGGTAAGCTCAGCTTTGCCATCGGCGCGCAAGGTTCGTCGCTGCATTTGGCCAGCGAGCAGTTCAAGCAGCAGACCGGCACGGATATTCTCAATATCCCGTACAAGGGCACCAATCCCGCGCTGACCGACCTGCTGGCCGGCACCGTGGACCTGATGTTCGCCAGCACCGTCAATGTGCTGCCGCACGTCAAATCCGGCACGCTAAAGATCCTGGGCGTCAGCAGCAAGCAGCCGCTGGCGCAGTTCCCGGGCGTGCCGGCAATTGGCGGCACCGTGAAGGGCTTCGAGTCATCGGCGTGGTTCGGACTGTTCGGGCCCGCCAAGCTGCCGCAGGCCACTACCGACCAGCTTTATCGCGCGGTCAAGATCGCGGTGGAAGATCCTGCCTACAAGCAGCGCATGGAGGCCGAGGCGGCCAGCGCCGTCAGCATGACGCCCCAGGCGTTCGCGCAGTTTGTGCGCAGCGATATCCAGCATTGGGCCAAGGTGATCCAGGCGTCGGGCACGCGGGTGGAATGATGGCGCAGGATTCAGTACAGGGCGCGCCGCAGACCCTGGCGCAGAAGCTGCTGGCGCGCGCGGCCGGCCGCACGCACGTCACGCCGGGAGAGATTGCCACCTGCCGCGTGGATCTGGCGATGATGCACGACTCGGGCGGTCCGCGCCGGGTGCAGCCGCTGCTGGAGAAGATCGGCGCCCGCGTCTGGGACCCGTCCAGGGTGGTGGTCGTCACCGATCACTACGTGCCGGCCCATGACCTCGACAGCCAGAGGATCGTGCAGATCGCGCGCGACTGGGTCAGGGAAACGGGCGTGGCGCGCTTCCATGACATGGAAGGCATCTGCCACGTGGTGGTGCCGCAGAAAGGCTATCTTCGCCCCGGCATGTTCGCGGTGGGCGGCGACAGCCATTCGTCGACTGGCGGCGCGTTCGGGGCCTATATGTTCGGCATCGGCGCCACCGAGATGCTTGGCGTGCTGGTGACCGGGGAGATCTGGGTGCGCGTGCCCGAGACCCTCCGCATGCAGTGGCACGGCAGGCTGGCCGCGGGCGTGTCGGCCAAGGACATGATGCTGCGCATGTGCACGCAGTTCGGCATGGACGGCGGCCAGTACCAGGCCGTGGAATACACGGGCGCTGCCGTGGCGGCGCTGTCCATGCAGGAGCGCATGACACTGTCCAACATGACCGCCGAGCTTGGCGGCCAGGTCGGCCTGGTCGCGCCGGACGCGGTCACGCGCGACTGGCTGTGCGCCGCCGGGGTCGAGGCCGAAGCCATCGACCTGGCGCGATGGACTTCCGATGCCGGCGCCGAATACCTGGCCACGCATGACTTCGACGCCGCCGCGCTCGCGCCGCAGGTGTCGCGGCCGCATACGCCGGCCGACGCCGGGGACGTCGACACCCTGGGCAATGTGGCCATCGACATCGCCTATATCGGCGCTTGCACCGGTGCCAAGCTCGACGACCTGCGCATGGCCGCGCAGGTGCTGCGGGGCCAGCGCGTGGCACGCGATACGCGGCTGCTGGTGGCGCCCGCCAGCGCCGCCGACCAGGCCCAGGCGGCGCGCGAAGGTACGCTTGCCGCGCTGGTCGGCGCAGGCGCCGAATTGCTGCCGAACGCCTGTGGCGCGTGCGCCGGCTACGGCGAGCACCGCTTTGGCGCAGACACCGTGGTGATCAGCGCCACGGCGCGTAATTTCAAGGGACGCATGGGGGCAGCCTCGTCGCAGGTCTATCTTGGTTCGCCTTACACGGTCGCCGCCTCGGCGATCGCCGGGCGCATTGCCGATCCACGGGAGATGCTGGCGTGAACCTGGCTACATCGCATGAAACGGGTCGCGCCTGGGTCTTCGGCGACGATATCAATACTGACCTGCTGGCACCTGGCGCCTACATGAAGTTCGGCATCGGGGAACTGGCACGCCATTGCATGGAGCATGTCGACCCGGCGTTCGCCGCCACGGTTCGCCCGGGCGACATCGTGTTCGGCGGGCGCAATTTCGGTGCGGGGTCCTCGCGCGAGCAGGCGGTCGAAGTGCTGCGCCACCTGGGCGTGGTCGCGGTGGTGGCGCAGTCGTTCGCGGGCCTGTTCTACCGCAACGGCTTCAACCTTGGGCTGCCCTTGTTCACTTGCCCGACGCTGCCGCGGATCGAGCCAGGACGGCGAGTGGCCTGCGATATCGACAACGCCCGGGTCGTCATCGAAGGGGCGCCGCCGGTGCAATGCGAGGCGATTCCGCCCCACCTGGTTGCCATGATCCGCGATGGCGGGCTGGTGCCGCACCTGGCGCGCAAGATCGCGGCGGGCCAACTTTCCCTGACCAGAACCACACCATGACCTTCAAGCAGCGCCTGCAACAGCCCCGCATCGTCACAGCCCCGGGCGTCTACGATGCCTTTTCCGCCTTGCTGGTGGAACAGGCCGGCTTCGAGGCGGCCTACCTGTCGGGCGCCAGCATCGCCTATACGCGCTTCGGCCGGCCGGACATCGGCTTGCTGTCGCTTGACGACGTTGCCTCGGTCACGCGCAATATCCGCGAACGCGTGGCGTTGCCGCTGATCGTCGATGCCGACACCGGCTTCGGCAACGCGCTCAATGTCGTGCAGACCGTGCGCACGCTGGAGCGTGCCGGGGCTTCTGCGATCCAGCTCGAGGACCAGGCGAGCCCCAAGCGCTGCGGCCACCTCGACGGCAAGACGGTGATTCCCGCAGCGGAGATGGCGGGCAAGATCCGCGCCGCCTGCGACGCACGCCGCGACGCCAATACGCTCATCATCGCGCGTACCGATGCGGTGGCGGTGGAGGGCATGGCAGCGGCGCTGGAACGCGCCGAGCGCTATGCCGAGGCCGGCGCGGACCTGTTGTTCGTGGAAGCGCTACGCGGCCGCGACGACATGTCGGCGGCGATCGCGCGGCTGGGGCCGCGCGCGCCGCTGCTTGCCAATATGGTCGAAGGCGGCAAGACGCCGGTGCTGCCCGCGCCGGAGCTGGAAGAGATCGGCTTCCGGGTCGTGATCTTTCCCGGCGGCACCGTGCGCGCGCTTGCCTTTGCGCTGCGCGACTACCTTCAGAGCCTGGGAGCGCACCATACCACCACGCCTTACCTGGACCGGATGCTGTCGTTCCAGGCGCTCAACGAACTGATCGGCACGCCCGAGATGCTGGCGCTGGGCAAGCGGTACGAGTAGGGCGCGGGGTCGGCTTGCCCTGGCGGTGCCACGGGCGTACCGTGGCGCCATGTTTTGCCACCGCAGTCTTCCATGCCGCTGATGACCTTCGACGCCAGTCCCGACCTGCCGCGCTTCCAGCAAGTCCGCCTGATCCTGCGCGACCGCATACGCGGCGGCTATTACGAGACCGGCATGCCGCTGCCAGGCGAGCGCCAGCTGGCCGAGGAATTCGGCGTGGCGCGCGTGACCGTGCGCTCCGCGCTGGCGCGGCTGCAGGAAGAGGGCATGGTCGCCCGGCTGCGCGGCAAGGGTACGGTGCCGACTTTCCGGCATGAGGCGCCGGCCGCCGCGGTGCAGGGCGGCCTGCTCGACAACATCGTCAGCGTCAGCATGCGCACGCGCGTGACCGTGTTGCAATGGAAGCGCATGCCGGCGCCGCCGGCGGTCAGCGCCGCGCTGGGCCTGCCGCCAGGCGCGCCCGTGCTGAAGGTCGTGCGTGTGCGCAAATTCAAGGCGCAGCCGATCGCCTACACCGAGGTCTTCGTTCCTGACGACCTTGCCGGTGCGCTCGATCGCCATACGCTGCAGGACACGCCGATGCTGGTGGCACTGGAACAGCATGGCGTGCATGTCGTGTCCGCCGACCAGACCCTGGGCGCCGCCGTGGCCGACCTGGATGTCGCGCGCATCCTGCGCATCACGCCCGGGGTGCCGCTGCTGCGCGTGGCGCGCATCGCCACGGACCGGCACGGCCGCCGCGTTCAGTACCTGGTCGGCCTATATCACCCGGAGCGGTACACCTACCAGATGCGGCTGTCGCGCGTGGGCGGCTCCACGCGCGTCTGGATCGACGCGGATGCATCCACGGCGGCGGAACAGGGCGGAGCGACGCCGGCGTTGCCATTGGAGTGAGAGGGCGTGACGCCGATGCCCCAAGATCGCGGCAGAGGATGCGGCAGATGAGGAGGTCCGCACGCGGACGGAATCAGCTCTCGCTTACGCCCGTATCGAGAATGCGCTTGTAGAAGCCGATTTCATTGATGATCGCCACGCCGGTGTTGGCCCTGAGCAAAGCCATCTGCTGTTGCGCCCGCGCTTTGTCTCCCCGCTTCGCCGCCACATAACCCAGCAGCATCCACGGATAATTCGCGCTCGGTTCGATCTGCGTGGACCAGGTTGGCGCATGCGCGTTCAAATAGGCATAACCAATGTCATACCGGCTTTGCGTTGCCGTGGAATCCGCGGATAGCGGAACGTCGTACAACTGCGGAAAGACCTGGGTGACTGTGCCGGGATAGAAGGCCGGACTGACGGTTTGTTCGACATCGGCGGCATAGAAGTTGGTTCCATTGGACAACTGTTGCATGCCAGCCGAGACCGACGCGGCCACTTGCCTGTAGTAACCGGCATCCGTTTCGCCAATCGAGTCGAGGGCGCCGGCAAAGTCGACCAGGCCACGGTAGTTCTCGGTATTGTCTTCGGTGTACGCAATATCCGATTGCCTGAAGACCGGACAATAGCTGGGATCCGTGGGCGGTGCGTAGTCTCGCCGAAATACCGGAATCAACCCGTTCGGCTTTTGCGTCGCGGCGAGGTTTGAGTAAGCAATGGATTTGAGGATTGGCAGGTTATCGCGGAACCATGCGACATCACCAGTGACCTTCAGGTATTCGGACGCCAGCGAAAGGAAGCTCGAGGCATACGAATCATTTGAGTCTGCCGGACATGCAACGGGTAAATTGGTGTCGCCGGCAAATTTTACGTCATTGATGGTGTAATTCGATTTGTCTACGTTCCGGATGTAGACGTTCATGTAATTCCGGACTTCACTGGGCCGTTCCCTGATGAACGGGAGTAATCCGAGATTTGCGAAATACCAGTTCAAGTAATTGCTGCCGATGCCGACCTGATAAGTGCCGGCGAATGGTCCGGTGGTAATCCTCAGTGCATCCAGGTGATCGAGGATTTTGAATCCTGTCGTCGAATTACTTTGCGGAGAAGTGATTTGAGAATTTTCAGTGCGCGCTGCCGGGGTCGAGCTTTCTCCGCCACCGCCACAAGCAGCCAATGCCAATGGAACGGCTGCCATCAATACCATATTTTTTAAATAAAACTGCTCACCGAAAAACTTTGTTTCTTTCACATCCATGCCAGATTTAATTTAATGATTTAAATTTAGAGCGATAATATCCCTTTCCGTCTGGAAGACAGATTATCAAATGCTGGGATTGACCAGATTGACGAACGGACGGACCACGGAAACGCGCGTTGCGCGTAGATAACAGGCGAGCGAAAGTCCGAAAACGCTATTTCGAGGCGAATTCGCCACAAAGTGCCCGATTCACCTCTAAACGACTCGACTGGTCGTAATTCGCGGAAGCGGAATGATAACCGATTGCGTCAGGGCGGCGGTCAAACGCAGATTACCGAGGCATGTCCATCTGGTTGACATCGAGACCATCGCGCCCGGCAGGATCTGCGCCTGAAAGGCCTCACCGCTATCGCCTATGCCAATATCGTGGAGGGCACGGTGGCGGCGTACTATCCGGAAGCGAACGTCCTGGTTCCGCTCGACTTCATCGACCAGGAAAGTGGCACGCCGTCGTACAAGTCGATCCTCGTGCGCGTGGTGCGTTCGGAGGTGATATGACTCGCTTCTTGCCACAAGGAGCGGCGCCCGGATAGGGCCCCCCTGGCTCGCGGGCAAGGCGCCGAGCCGCGGCAAGCGAGCCTCTGTGATTGGACCTTCGGCGGGCAAAGGTCCAAACCTGTATGCAGGTGGCTGGAGAACAATCATGATTGTGCGACCAAAGAAGAACTGGTTCAGCATGTTGTTCGTGTGGAACGGTTCAGTCCTGCAGGCGATCATTCCACAGCTTGTCTTCCTGGCACTTGTCAGTAGCTTCGCCGTGCTGACGCACGGGCGTATTCTGGGCGAGAAGATACCGCTCAATACCGCCCCGTTCACACTCTTTGGCATCGCGCTGACCATTTTCCTGGTCTTCCGGAACAACGCGAGCTATGAGCGCTTCAAGGAAGCGCGGCTGATGTGGGGCAACATGCTGATCTCCGCACGGTCGCTGACTTCGCAGTTGCTGAGTTACATCCCTGAAAACGGTAGCGTCGATCGTATCCAGCTGATCCGTAGCCTGATTGCCTTTGTGTATGCCTTGAAGCATGAGTTGCGAAAGACCGATCCGGGTTCGGATTTCACCAGACTCCTTGGGAAGGATGCCGCCGAGCGCTTGCGGCTGAAGCATTATCGACCGGTCGCGCTCCTCAATGACATCAGGTCGGAGATCGGCCGGCTCCGGTTTGCCGGAGTCGCTTCCGATGCAAGCCTGTGGCTGTTCGATACGCAGATCAATGAGCTCGAGAAGGCCGTGGGCGGTTGCGAACGGATCGCGTCGACGCCGATTCCTTTCGCGTACGGTGTCCTCTTGCACCGTACGGTATATGCATACTGCATCATGCTGCCGTTCGGGCTTGTCGATTCCACGGAATTGTTTACGCCAATCGTGTGTGTCTTTGTTGCCTATACATTGATTGCGCTGGAGGCCATCGCGGATGAAGTCTCCGAGCCATTCAGCACGGCTCCCAATGCGCTGGCGCTGGATGCCATCGCCTGCAACATCGAGCGCTCCGTGCTCGAGCTTTGTGGTGGCGAGGTTCCCGCGCCGAGGGCTCCGGATCGCCATTACCACCTGACCTGAGCGATGCTGCGCTGCCTGGCCGCACGCAGGAGCGCATCCGCTTCGCACATGGGAGCGAGAGCCTCTGCATCCCCTGACCGGCGTCTTATTTCATGTGCGCATCGCCGACCAGGTCGAGCAGCGCCCGGATTGCGCCACGGCTGTAGAGCGGGTCATCGCAATAAAGGCCGCGCGCGGCGTCGGCAGGCGCAACCTCGATGGCATCGCGCAAGGCCTGCTGCTTTTCCCCCGCAAACCGGGCAACCGGCTGTTCGCCTAGCCGCCCGTCGGTGGCGCATAGGCTGGCATCCGTTCGCTCATGGCCTTCAGTGGGACGAGCAGCGCGGCGTGCAGGTACCTGACCGCGGGCGAGAACTGGCGGCGATGCGGGCAGACCAGGTTCAGGGGTGCCAGCTCGCCTGGCTGGCCAGGCAGCAGCAGTTCCAGCCGGCCTTCTTCGACGTCATCGCAGACATCGAGCCAGGACTTGTAAGCGATGCCGCGTCCATCGAGCGCCCAGCGCCGCGCGATTTCCGCGTCGTCGCACATCAGCGCGCCCTTGATGGTGATCTGCCGCCGGGCGCCGGCGACGGGAAAGCTCCAACGGTCATGGACCCGGCCGCCCAGCACATATGGCAAGCACTGGTGCGCGAGCAAGTCATCGAGCGTCGCGGGCCGGCCGTGGCGCCGAAGATAGTCCGGAGACGCCACCAGCACGCGGCGATTGTCGGGCGCGAGGGGCAGGGCGACATAGGTAGCGCCTTCGTTCATGCCATACCGGAAGGCGACGTCCACCGGATCGCGGAAAACGTCGGAGACCTGGTCGGACAGCGACAGCCTGAGCACAAGCTTGGGGTGGGATTCCCGGAACGCGGTCAGCAGCGGCAGCAGGATATTGCGACCAAGGTCTGACGGAGCGGCGATCTTCAGCGCGCCTTGCAATGCGCGCTGCTCGCCGTGCAGGCGGTCCCGGCCTTCCTTAAGCTTGGCCAGCACCTCGTCCGCATACGGCAGGTACTGCTCGCCCTCGGCAGTGAGCCGCAGGCTGCGCGTGGACCGTGCAAACAGGCGGATGTCGAGTTCCTTCTCCAGGCGCTGGATGGCAGCGCTGACCTGTCCGGGCAGCAGGTCGGCCTCGCGCGCGGCGTTCGAGAAGCTGCCCAGCGCTGCGGTTCGCACAAAAAGCTGGAGATCGTCGAGTCTGATCATTTTCACTCTGATCGTGAAAGTCTTGGCGCATTTTCCCAGTTTTTCGACAATGCCGCAGCGACGAAAATGCCAAACATGTCGGGGCCACCCTGGCCAGACACGCAGTCGCAACGATTTCCCCGTATTTCCCGAACCACGAACTGGAGCAGAACATGAACTTCACTGACGCCGTCCTTTCCCGCCATACCGTCAAGGCTTACGAAGGCGGTCGGACCTTGCCCCAGGAACAGGTCGACATGCTGCTGGCGTGGCTGCACAACAGTCCGTCGTCGGTGAACTCGCAGCCGTGGCACTTTGTGGTGGCGTCGACGCCCGAGGGGCGCGAGACGATCGCCAGGGCGGCCACGGGGACGTTTTCCTACAACCACCCGAAGATCGTCGATGCCTCGCACGTGATCGCCCTGTGCATGCGTGCCGACCTGGACGAGGCGCATCTGCGCGCCATCCTGGCGCAGGAGGAAAGCGATGGCCGGTTCAAGACCGAAGGCGCTCGCGAAGGCCAGGACAGGAGCCGGCGTTCGTATGTGGACCTGCATCGCTACGCGCTGCGCGATGTGCCGCAATGGATGGAGAAGCAGGTCTACCTTGCCCTTGGCGGTCTGCTGCTGGGCGCTGGCATGCTGGGGATCGATGCGACGCCGATGGAGGGCTTCGACGCGTCGGCGCTGGATGCGGCACTGAACCTGCGCGAGCGTGGCCTGACCAGCGTCGTACTGGTGTCGCTGGGCCGCCGCAGCGAACAGGACTTCAATGCCGGACTGCCGAAGTCGCGCCTGCCGAAAGAGGCAGTGTTCACGAATATCTGAAGCGGATTCATCCATCGCTGCCGGGTTGGGACATGTGCCCGCGCCCGGTATCAAACTTCAGGTGTCAGGGTCCAATCACTCGCCATTGCCTTCTCAGCAAGTTCGCGAAGCGACGGCGACGGTGGTGGGTGACTCGGCAAGGGGCACAAAGCGCCGTGTCGCGCCGTCGAGTGCGTCGATGCTACCCGTCTCAATGTCGTAGACCCAGCCGTGCAAATTCATGCGTCCCTGTTCGAGCGCAAGTGCCACGGACGGATGTGTGCGCAGATTCGCCAGTTGTGCAATGACGTTCTCACGTACCAGGCCGTCAAGCTTGGCGCGAGGCGTATCGAATTGATGCGCGGAATTGATGGCTTTGGCCGCATCGGAATGACGCAACCAGTTTGCGACCGCCGGCATATGGTCAAGGCAAGTGCAACGCGAGATCGCGCCCATGGCGCCGCAGTCGGAGTGCCCGCAGATCACGATGTCATGCACGCCGAGGACTGCAACCGCATATTCGACGGTTGCCGATACGCCACCGGGTTCCGGCCCGTACGATGGGACGATGTTTCCCGCGTTTCGAATGACGAACAGTTCGCCGGGCTCACGCTGGGTGAGCAACTCGGGCACGACGCGGCTGTCCGAGCAGGTAACGAACAGGGCCTTGGGGTTTTGGCTGGTTGCAAGCTGTTTGAAGAGCTCGACACGTTGCGGATAGACCTCGCGCTGAAAGCGCAGGAAGCCGTCGATGATGTCACGCATGTGGTTCTCCGGATTCGAGTATCGGATGCTGGCATGTGATTCGAATGCCCGCGTCCGGTGCGGCAGTGATTATCGCTGAATATTGCGGCCGGGTACGCGGATGTTGCGGTGCTCAGGAATCCGAGGCACCAATAAGCATGCCGCGTGCTCTTATCGGCGTTCGTGAAGTGTAGTAAGAGTAGCACGGCGCAAGATTAATAAAATCAAGGGATTAGTCCCACGCGTACTAACATTGCGACGATTCTGCGAGTAGTAATGTTGATACTCCCGGTGGGCAAGTAGTAATGTTGGAACGATCGCTGGTCAGTCACATCGTTTCATCTTTAGTACTTTTCGCTCTGACTACGCGGCTTCGCTCTGGTTGATCAAAAGGAGGTGTTCGCGCGAAACACGCCTAAAATAGGGCTGCAATCACCGCCGAGAACCGAATACAAGGTGGCCTTGCCGCAGAGTGAGAGTAGTCGAGCAGGGGACACGATTTCTCCGAATCGCAGTAGTAAAGATGATACTTTCCGCGTGATTAAGCGCGCGGAGGAACATTTCTACGAATTGGTACCGGGATTACTACAGTTCACGTGAATTCAGATTTGCGTGCCCGACTGGTTGAGCAGGGCTACCTGCTGTCGCCCGGTACTCCAGAAGATTTCTCGCGTTTCGAGAACGAGGATATGGCGCGCTCCGCCAGGATCGTCTCGGACGCCAAGATTCACGTCGAATAGTTGTATCTAGCCAAAGAGTTTCCCGAACATTCCTGACCATGCTGCTTGCGGTCAGCCCGCCAGGCCTTCCAGTTCTTGCCGCGAGGGGGCGTATGCACCGGCATGGCCTGCAGCCACTGCCGCGGCGGCAGCGGCCATCCGCGCCTGGGCCGCAAGGTCCGCCCGGGGCTCGGCCAGCACCGCTGCTATCCACCCACCCATGGCGGCATCCCCGCAACCTACGGTGTCGGCAACGTTCACCCGGAACGCCGGTTGTTCCACCACGCTGTCGGACCAGAGCAGGGTCAGGCCCTCGGCCCCGCGCGTGAGCATGATGGTGGCGTCCGGTGCCATGGCCCGCACCTGCGCGAGCGCTGCGTCCAGGGCCAGCGCCGGAAACAGGCCCGTCAGGTCTTCATCCGAGATCTTGACGTAGGACGCCAGCCGAAGCATGTGTGCAAGCGCTTCGCCATAGCCCGGCGCGTTCATCAGCTTGCGGTAGTTCGGGTCGAAGGCAATGCGCTTGCCGGCGCCGGCTGCCTGCGTGGCTTCCTCGCACAGGCCTGCGGCAAGCGGCTGACGCGCCAGGCTGATAGAGCCAAAGTGAATGACTTCCGCCGCCTGACGCCAGCCATGCGGCAGCCGGGACGGATCGAAATGCAGGTCAGCACTGTCGTCCCCCACGAAGAAATACTGCGGAGGATGGCGCGAAGCAACAAAGGCCAGGAAGGGCGAGCGATCGACCCGTTGCAGGAAGCGCATGTCCAGGCCGGCCTGCTCGCTGGCCTGGGCCAGCTCGTCGCCGAACAGGTCCTGGCTGACGGCACCGGCAAAGGCCGTGTCGATGCCAAGGCGCGCGCCGACGCGAGCCACGTTCCAGCAGGAACCGCCTGGCAGGCCGAGCCAGCTTCCGTCGGCCTGTCGAACCATGTCGGTGAGGGCTTCGCCGAAGACGACATAGCGGGGCAAGGGCTTGGACATCGATGACTCCTGGATCTGTGCTTGCGCGAACTGTGCGGCTGGGTTGATATGGGGAAGGCTGAAGGCCGGGCTACGGCGTCCAGTAGACATCCACAGGAGTCCTTTGCTGATGCAGCAGGTAGCTGACCGGCAGCATTGGCGTGGGCTTGCGCGTTGCCGCATCGAATACCTGCTTCTTCCACGGCCCACTGAAGCCCAGCAAGACCCGGTCCGCGCCCAGCAGGGCACTCAGGTTGAGGCTGACGCGGCGATGTGGCGCGGCCCTGGGGCTCAGCCCCAGGTAGCCCGGCGGCTCGTTCAGGGACAGGCCCTCGGGCAGCTCTGGCGCATCGGGGAACAGCGACGCAGTATGGCCGTCGTCGCCCATGCCGAGGATGACGAGATCGGGCTGGCGATAGTTGCGGTTCAGTCCGGCTACGACCGCCGAGGTGTCGATCTCGTCGATCGCCGTGCAGAACGGCGGGACCGGCGGCTGGAACGATGCGCGCGACGCGGCTTGGCGCAGCAACCGGTCGCACACCAGGCGCGCATTGCTGTCGGTGTGGTCGAGGGGCACCATGCGCTCGTCGACGAGCACCACGCTCACGCGCTCCCAGGGCAGGGGGCGCTGCCGGAGGGCCTCGAACAGCGGCAGCGGCGAACGACCGCCGGAGACCGCCAGGCAAGCCTGGCCCTTTTCGGCCAAGGTACGCACCAGTTCGCCGGCCACGGCTCGTGCCATGGCTTCGACATGGGTGGTGGCATCATTGAGTTCGATCTGCCGCATGGCTCCCCCTGCAGGTCCCTGTCATCGCGCGATTCAGTGTTGCGCCGAGGTTCTGGCGTCGCACGCGCGGCGGATCAGCGCGGCTGTCGACGCGTCATGCGGCTGCGCCGGCGCACCTTCCAGTTCGCGCTCGATGGGGCCGGCCAGCTTCTTGCCAAGTTCCACGCCCCATTGATCGAAGGAGTTTATGTTCCAAAGTGCGCCCTGCACGAATGTGCGGTGCTCGCACATGGCGAGCAGGGCGCCCAGGTGGAAGGCATCCAGCTGCTGCAGCAGCAGGGTATTGCTGGGACGGTTCCCTTCGAACACCAGATGCGACACCAGCCTCTCGTCATGCTGCCCGTCGGCGCGTACCTCGTCGGCGGTGCGTCCCCGCAACAGTGCTTCGCCCTGTGCAAAGCAGTTGGCCAGCAGCTTGGTATGGTGGCCGGGGAGGTCGCTGTGAGGTCGCAGGCAGGCGATGAAGTCCACCGGTACCAGTTGCGAGCCCTGGTGCACCATCTGGAAATAGGCATGCTGGCCGTTGGTACCGGTGGTGCCCCATACCACCGCGGCCGAGCCGGTCTCCAGCGCCGCGCCGTCGTGCTGCACCGACTTGCCGTTGCTCTCCATCTCCAGTTGCTGGAGGAAGGCCGGGAGCAGTTCCATGGATTCGCAATAGGGTGCTACGCAGCGGCTGCCCGCGCCCAGGAAGCTGCGGTACCAGACATCGAGCAGGCCGAGAATCATCGGCAGGTTCTGTTCGGGCGGCGCACTGGCGAAATGCCGGTCCATGGCCCTTGCTCCGTCCAGCAGCAGACGGAACCTGTCGAAGCCGATTGCCACGGCGATCGACAGGCCGACGGCCGACCACAATGAGAAGCGCCCGCCGACCCAGTCCCAGAACGGGAACATGTTGACCGGGTCGATGCCGAATGCTTCCACGGCGTCGCGGTTGGTCGACACGGCCACGAAGTGGCGCGCCAGGTCCGCCTGCGTGGCCCCGTGGCACAGGAACCAGTCGCGCGCGGTGCGGGCGTTGGCCATGGTTTCCAGCGTGCTGAAAGTCTTGGAGCAGACGATCACCAGCGTGGTGGCGGCATCCAGGCGAGCCAGCTTGCGGGCCAGGTCACAGCCGTCCACGTTGGCGACAAAGTGCATGCGCGGCGCGGGTTCGGCATCTTGCACCAGGGCGCGGCATACCATGCGCGGCCCGAGGTCGGAACCGCCGATGCCGATGTTGACCACGTCCGTCATGGCACGGCCGTCAAAGCCTGTCCATGCGCCGCTGCGCACTTCATGCGCGAAGCGTTCCATCTGTGCGAGTACTGCCGACACATCGGGTTCTACCGGCACGCCGAGTGCCCGGTAGCCATCGCCGGGGCGGGCACGCAGCGCCATGTGGAGTGCGGCACGGCGCTCGGTGGTGTTGACCGGCTCGCCGGCAAACATGGCATCGCGATGCTCGCACACGCGCGCGTCGCGGGCCAGCTGGAAAAGCAGGGTCAGGGTTTCCTCGGTGACGCGGTTCTTCGCGTAGTCAAGGGTCAGGCCGCAGGCCTCGGCCGCCATGCGCTCGGAGCGGGCCTGGCCGTGCGGGCCCGCGAACCAGTCGCGCATATGGGCAGGACGAATCCTGGCAGCATGTTCACGCAAGGCCTGCCAGGCGGGGAGGGACGTCGACATGGGGCTGCTCCAATGGGGGATAGGCAAATGCGGGGCTCGGGAATTCCAACTACATCTCTTCATGCCAGGCCATGCCGTCGCGCGACAGCAGGGCGCTGGATGCGGCCGGCCCCCATGTGCCGGCGGTGTACAGCTTGGGCGCGGAGTTGGTGTTCTCCCAGGTCTTGAGAATGGGCGCGACCCAGCGCCAGGCCTGGGCCTGTTCATCTCTGCGCACGAACAAGCCCAGCCTGCCGCGGATGACATCCAGCAGCAGGCGCTCGTATGCGCCCATGCGGCGTACGCGCGGACCTGCCCCCGGGCGCTGCAGGTCCAGCGAAGCCGGCACCAGCGCTTGCGTGTCACCGGGCTGCTTGGCCAGGAAATAGAGCCGGATGCTCTCTTCCGGCTGCAGCGTGATGACCAGCCGGTTTCCCGCTGGCGTGCCCAGCGGGCGCGCGAACAGGGCGCAGGGCACGTCATGGAAGTGGATGACGATCTCCGCCACGCGCGATTGCATGCGCTTGCCCGTGCGCAGGTAGAAGGGCACGCCGGCCCAGCGCCAGTTGGCGATCTCCGCCTTGATGGCAACGAAGGTTTCGGTCCGGCTCTCGGACGGGATACCCGGCTCGCTGACATAGCCAGGCACCGGGTTGCCCCCGGCAGCACCGCGGCAGTACTGGCCACGCACGACCTTCTCGGCGACGTCCTCGGGCCGGATCGGCTTGAGCGCCTTGAGGATCTTCAGCTTCTCGTCGCGGATAGCGTCTTCGGACAGGCTGGCAGGCGGCTCCATGGCTACCATGCACAGCAACTGGAGCAGATGGTTCTGCACCATGTCACGCATCGCACCGATGCCGTCGTAGAAGTTGCCGCGCCGCTCCACGCCCAGTTCCTCGGCGATGGTGATCTGCACTTCCTTCACCCACTCGCGCCGCCATAGCGGCTCGAACAGGACGTTACCGAAGCGCACCGCCATCAGGTTCTGCACGGATTCCTTGCCCAGGTAGTGGTCGATGCGATAGATCTGGTCCTCGGCAAAGAACTTTGCCACCGCCGAATTGATCGCCTCGGACGACTCCAGGTCATGGCCCAGCGGTTTTTCCAGCACGATACGGCTGCGTTGGCCGGTGAGCCCGACCCGCGCCAGCTGCTCGCAGATCCTGACGAAGAGGTGTGGCGCGGTGGCCAGGTAGCACACCACCACCGGCGCGGCACGGGCATTCACCAGTTCGGCCAATGCATCGAAGCCTGGCTCCGTGTTGGCGTCGACCTGCAGGTAGACGATGCGTTCCAGGAAGCCCGGCCAGGATGAGGCCACGGTATTGCCCGCCAGTGCGGGCAATACCTCGTCGTTGAGCATGGCAAGGTAGGCCTCGTGGGCCAGCGGCTGGCTGCCCAGCGCGAGTATGCGCCCCTCCGGGTGCAGTGCACCTGCCGCATGCGCGTCGAACAGGGCCGGCAAGAGCTTGCGGCGGGCCAGGTCGCCGGTGGCGCCGAACAGTACGAAATCGAAATCCGGGGCCTGTGTGCCGGTCTTGGTGCTATCCATCATCAAGTCACCTGGAAAGGTCTGAAAGGTGTTCGGGTTTGGCCGGGCGCTATCTCGGCGCCGCCCAGCCCTTGTAGTCGCGGACATTGGCGCGCGTGACCAACGTGGATGGGAGCAGCACCACCGGCTTGGCGGGACGCTGGCCGTTCATCATGCCGACGCCCAGCCGCACCGCGGTGCGGGCAATGGCCCACGGGTCCTGGCTGGCCGAGGCCTGCACCAGCGTGTCGGCCTTCAGCGCCGCCTCGATGTCGGGCGCGCCGTCGACCGATGCGATCAGGATGCCGCGCCGGTTGAGTTGCCGGGCGGCCAGGTCGGCCCCGACCGCCTGCGGGTCATTGATGGCGAAGACTGCGTCCACCTTGGGAAAGCGCGTCAGGTAGAGCTGCATCACGTTGAGCCCGCCTTCGCGCGATCCCTTGGCGTCCTGGTCGTCGGACAGGATGCGGATGTCGGGGTGTTTCGCCAGCACCGCCTTGCAGCCCCTGACGCGGTCCAGCACGGCTGACACCGGCGGCCCGTTCTGGATGATGAGGTTGCCGCGGCCCTTGAGCCGTTCGGCAAGGAAGCCGCAGGCCAGCTCGCCGGCCTGGAGGTTGTCGGTCTGCACGGTGGCGTCGGCACCGGCTGCGGCCACATCCACCGCCACCACCACGATGCCCGCCTTCTTCGCCTTGCGCACGGCCGGCTCGATCGCACGCGCGTCGGCGGCGTTGATCAGGATCAGGTCCACGCCGGCGACGATGAAGCTGTCGATGTGCGAGAACTGCTTGTTGAGGTCATAGTCGGCCGACAGCACGGTGACCTTGGCCTGCGGGTTCACCTGCTTCGCCGCGGCTTCGGCGCCGCGGGCCAGCGCCACGAAGTAGGGGTTGCCGAGCGAGCCCAGCGTGACGCCCACCTTCTTCAACTGCCGTGGCGCGGCCGCCGTGGTGGGCTCAGAGGCCGGCGCTTGTGCCATGGCGCCGGCGATGCCGCATGCGCCAAGCGCGACTGCCATCAGGAATTGCTTGATCACTTCCGTCTCCTGCGCGTGTTCAGGTGCGTGCCGAGCCTTTCTGGCGATAGCGGTCCAGCGCGACCGCGCCGATGATCACCAGGCCCTTGATGATGTACTGCCAGATGTCCGACACCCCCAGCAACACCAGGCCGTTTGACAGCGCGGCAATGATCAGCGCGCCGATCAGCGTGCCGCCGATGGAGCCGACGCCGCCGACAAAGCTGGTGCCGCCGAGGATCACCGCGGCGATCGCATCCAGCTCATAGGATTGCCCGAGCTGCAGGCCGTTGGCCGCGTACAGGCGCGAGGCAGACATCACGCCGCCAAGCCCCGCCAGCAGGCCGGACACGGCATAGACGAACAGCAGCACCCCCCACACCTTGATGCCCGACAACCGGGCCGCCTCGGCGTTGCCGCCCACGGCATAGATCTGCAGCCCCAGCACGGTCCGGCGCAGCACGACCCAGGACACCGCGATCACGGCACAGGCGATGATCACCAGCCAGGGCACACCCAGCACGTCACCATTGCCGATGAAGGCAAAGCCGATGTCGGGGTTGTAGATGGTGCTGTCATGTCCGACCAGCCGCGCCAGCCCGCGCACCGCGGTCAGGCTGCCCAGCGTGACGATGAAGGGCGGCAGCTTCATGAAGGCGATCAGCGCGCCGTTCACCAGACCGAACAGCAGGCCGCACAGCAGGGCGGCGGGCACGCTGAGCGCGGACAGTTCCGGCGTCAGCGAGGTCAGCATCGCCGCCACGGCCGAGATCGAGAGGATGGAGCCGACCGACAGGTCGATCCCTCCCGTCAGGATGACGAAGGTCATGCCGGCCGCCAGCACCAGGTTGATCGACGCCTGCTGCGCGATGATCGACAGGTTCTGCAGGCTGGCGAAGTTGTCGGTCAGCAGCGTGAAGCCGGCGCACAGCAGCACCAGCACAGGCAGCATGCCCAGCGCACGCAGGCGCTCTTGCGTGGTGGCGCCGCGGCGGCTGGCAAGCGTGCGCGCCGCGCCGTGTGAAGAAACGGCGTGTGCTGTCGGTTGGATCGAATTACGCATGGTGTCTCCAGAATCTGTGTGGTGTGCTTGCCGCCGACCGTCTGCGCGGTCTCGGGGGGAGTTGTCGGTTCAGTGCAGCACGGTGGCCGGTGCCGGGTCGTCCGCACCGGTGGCGAGGGCGATGATGCGCTCCTGCGTGGCGGCGGCATCCGGGCAGGCGTGCACCTCGCCGACCAGCCGGCTTTCGCGCATCACCAGCACGCGGTCGCACAGACCTACCACCTCTGGCAGTTCGCTGGAGATCAGCAGGACCGCCACGCCGGAGCGGGCCAGCTCGTCGATAAGGCGGTAGATCTCGGCCTTGGCGCCGATATCCACGCCACGTGTGGGCTCGTCAAGGATCAGCACGCGCGGCTTCGTTTCCAGCAGGCGCGACAGCATCACCTTCTGCTGGTTGCCGCCCGACAGCGAGCCGACATTGACGCGCGGATGCGCCACGCGTATGCCCAGGGAGCTGACGGCGTCGGCCGTGCGCCGACGCGCGCTCGCACGATTGAGCCGACCGCCGCGCAGCGCATCGCGTGCGGCGACGATCAGGTTGATGTTCTCGTGCACGCTCTGGTCAAGGAACAGGCCCTGCAGCTTGCGGTCTTCGGTCAGGTAGGCAATGCCAGCGTCAATGGCTTGGCGGGGATGATTGACGGCCAGAGGCGAGCCGGCGAGGTACACCGCGCCGCTGGTGGGCGTATCGGCACCAAAGACCAGCCGCGCCAGTTCCGTGCGGCCTGCCCCGACCAGGCCGGCAAGGCCAAGGACCTCTCCGGCATGCAGGTCGAAGCTGCAATCCCGCACGCGCCGTCCGTCGGACATATTGCGCACCGACAGCACGATGTCGCCCCCGTGCGTCTCGCCGTGCGTCTTGGTGTAGAAGCCCGACAGGTCGCGGCCGACCATCATCTTGACCAGTGCCGCCTGGGTCAGCTCGGCCTTTTCCAGCGTGCCGACGTAGCAGCCGTCGCGCAGCACGGTAACGCGATCGGCCAGTTCGTCGATCTCGGCCATGCGGTGGCTGATGTAGATGATGGCCATGCCGTCGGCGCGCAGCTGCCGGATCAGCGCAAACAGGCGGTCGGTCTCGCGGGTAGACAGCGGTGTGGTGGGTTCATCCATCACCAGGATGCGGGTCTCGAAATGTACGGCGCGGGCAATTTCCACCAACTGGCGCTGGGCGATCGACAGGCGGTCGACCAGGGTCTGCGGCGTGAAGTCGGCACCGAGCCGGGCCAGCGTGGCCTCGCAGGCCCGCGCCATCGCGGCGCGATCCACCATGCCGTGGCGGTGCAGGTGGCGTCCCAGGTAGATGTTCTCGGCGACGCTCAGGTTGGGCGCCAGGCTCAGTTCCTGGTAGATCACCGCGACGCCGTGGGCGCGGGCGGCGAGCGGGCCGTCGATGACCACCGGATGGCTGGCGATGCGGCACTCGGCACCGTCATCGGCGATATAGGCGCCCGAGAGGATTTTCATCAGCGTCGACTTGCCTGCGCCGTTCTCGCCCATCAGCGCATGGACTTCGCCGGGATAGATCGTAAGCTGGACGTTGCTGAGCGCCTTGACGCCGGGGAAGGTCTTGGAGATGTTGCGCATCTCCAGCAGCGGCGCCGCAGCGGCGTGCCGGGGGGCGGTGATTGCGTCAGACGGTTGCATAGCTGGCCTCCGGAACGATGGCGGACGCGCCCTTGAGCAGTTCTGCGCGCGGCGAGAAGTTCATGAACATCGGCAGGGACGCAGCCCCGACCGCTCCGGCATTGGCGCCAAAGCAGCCGCGCACGATGCGCGCGGCGGGGCGTGCCTCTGGGGCGCTGTCGTCCAGCGCCTGCTGCAGGCGCTCGATCAGCGTGGCCACCAGGCCGCCGTCGATATCGGCATCAAAAATCACCAGCGGCACGTCCAGCACGGCCAGTGCCGATTGCAGCGCAGGCGCCAGCGCATCGACACAGTCATCCACCCATTCCGCCACGGCCGGGTGCTTCAGTTCCACCTGCTGCTGCAGGTCGGCATGGCCGTGCACGGTCACGCCGTGGTGGCGCAGGTGGCGCGTCAGCGCGTTGAGCGAGGCGCGCGAGATCAGGATGTCCCGCTGCCGGCCCGGCATTGCCGGGGCGGAGGCCAGCGTGCTGGGCGGCACCGGCATCATCGCGATGTCTCCGGCATTGCCGGAGACCCCGCGCACGCAGTCGCCGTTGAGCACCACGCCGCCGCCGATCGCCGGGCCAAGGAAGACATAGAGGAAATGCTGGGCGTGGTGCCGGCCGTAGAAGAGTTCGGCCACCGAGGCTGCGGTGCCGTCGTTCTCGCCGAACACCGGCAGTCCGGTGGCCGCCGCCAGCATGGCGGGGAAATCCGCCTGGTCCCAGGCGCAGAAGGTAGCCTGGAAGGCTTTGCCCTGCACGTCCAGTTCACGCAGCCACGCGCCCAGGTTGTAGGGTTGCGCGACACCGATGCCAAGCAGGCGCTTCTGCTCGGCCGGGGTGAGCAGGGCGCGCATGTCGTCGATGTCGCGGCGCACCAGCTCAAGCGCCTGGTCGGGGTGGGGCAGCACCATCTGGTGGGCGCGGCTGGCCAGGATATGCCCGGCAAAGTCGACCATGACGGCCTCGATGCTGCCGCGGTCAAGCCGCACGCCTATGCCAAAGGCCCCCTTGGGCTGCAGGCGGATCAGGCTGGCAGGCTGTCCGCGCTGGCCTTCCACGCGCCGCCCGGAAAGCTGGATCAGGCCTTCGTCGGTCAGGCTCTGCACGATGCTGCCGACCGCTGTATTGGTGAGTTGCGCCATGCGAGCCAGGTCTGCCTTGGATGCTTCCCCGGCCCGGCGCAGGGCCAGCAGCAAGGCACGCTCGTTGTAAAGGCGCAGGCTGGCAGAGTTCACGCCACGGCCTGCCTTGGATGCGGTCATCTTGTCTCCGTCCGATCGGCTCCAGCTGGGGAGCGCTATTAATTAATTCATGTTGAATTAAAGAACAGGGGCGGGAAGAACTCAAGCACGGGAAAACCCGCAAGGCAATTTGGCGACCGTGCTAAAACGGGGGGATTCTCGGAGTCCCTTGTGAGGCCGTGAGCTGCCTGGAATGCGCAATGGCAGCTGTATCGAGGTGTGGGCCTGTCGAGTGGGTGCAGCCAACACTTTCTGGATGTGTGTGTAGTGACTGTCTATGCACTCGCAACGCCCAATTACGCAGGTTGGTGCGCGAGCATGACCCCTTTGGGCTTGCCGGTCGTGCCGCTGGTATAGAACAGCCAGTCAAGGGTGTCTTCGGCGACATCGGTGATCGGCATGCCCGGCGCTGCGAAGAGGGCATGATAGTCAGTGGAGCCGACGACGATGGTCCGTATGCCAGGCTCTGCGTCGACGTCAGTGACGAGCAAAGGCAGGCTCCACTGTCCTGCAGAATCCCACAAGCGCTGAGGGGTGCTTGCTTGCTGGCAATTCCCGGTGCGGAGCAGGGAGTGCCTGCCCCGCCCCCACAGGATCGACGTACTCTTGCCTTGGCCGTTCGCTCCAGAACTGCCGTCCGATGACACTACGTTCGCCCAACTGCGGAAGAGCCCACAGAAAATAAAAGTCTGTCATTGGGGATACTCGGCGCACCGTTGCCAGCGACACACGGTCGACAAATGGCGCACGCCGGTTGCAGGTGCCTCACGCGGCGTCCGGCGCCCCCACCAAGGTCATCAGCGGCGCCATGCATGGACTGGCCGCCGCCAGCGCGCGCTGTTCGTCGAGGATGTCCTGCAGGATGGCATGGGTCGTATCCGGGTTGGCCAGCACCACGCGGAAAACGGCAATCGGGCGCCCACCCCACTGGGTCGACGTCAACTGCGTGCGCGATACGAACGAGCGGCCGGCGTCACGTTGCATTTCCTGGATGCTGATGGTCAGCGCATCCAGCGCGTCCAGGATCTTCTCGCGCCTGTCGGCCGAAGCCGTTGCCAGGGCGCGACCCACGGCCTCGGGCACATGGCGATAGGTCAGGATGCAAAGCTGCGGGTTGCTGTCGAGCTCGAAATCCGGCTGCTGCGCAATCAGCGACGCAAAGTAACGGGCGTTATCGATGCTGCGATCGATCAACTGCGCCAACCCCTTGCGACCCAGCAGATGAAGGTTCGTATAGAGCATGACTACCGCCGCGCCGCGCGATCCTTCGAGCGTATGGCGCCCCAGGTCCACCGAGCCCTTGCGCACGATGTAGTTCGCATGCTGGATGATTTCCTGCGTCCAAGCCGGGCTCCGGAACAGCACCATGCCGGCCCCGATGGGCACGTAGAACTGCTTGTGCGCATCGATGACGACGGAATCGGCACGCCCGATGCCCTTGAAGCGCCAGCGCTCGCGCTCCGACAGCAGCGTTGCGCCACCCCACGCGGCATCCACGTGGAAATGGCAGCCGGCCTCCTGAGCAACATCGGCAATCGCGTCGAGCGGATCGACCGCGCCCGTCTCCGTCGTCCCCGCTATGCCGACGATCGCCATCGGCCGGATGTTGCGCTGCTGCAGGTCACGCAGGGTGTCGCGCAGCAGGTCGATGCGCATGCGACCGTCTGCATCGACCCCGACCGGCACCAGATTGTCGCGTCCGATGCCAAGGACGTCGGCTGCCTTTCCCAACGAGTAGTGCCCGCGCTCCGAGACCACGATGGCAAGCCCGTCATAGCCGTAATGGCGTAGCGCGGCGCCCAGTCCGGCACGATGGATGCCGGAGAAGCCATCACGCGCGCGCAGCAGGTTGTTGCGGCTCGCCCATAGCGCGGTGAGGTTGGCAATCGTGCCGCCAGAGCAGATCGCGCCGAGCGCATGGTCGGCATCGTGCAGCCATGTCGCATAGAACGCGCTGTCCTGCGCAAACACCAGCTTGTGCAGCATACCGATGACCTGGCGCTCGAGCCCCGTCAGCGCGCCGGATGTCTCGATCTTCACGACGTTCTGGTTCAGCGCTGCCACCACCTTGGCCAGCGAGGGCATGAACGACGGCAGCGACGACGTCATGTGTCCGACGAAAGTGGGCGCCGCCACGGGCGTCACGTGCCGAAAAACGTCGTTGAGCAGGTGATCGGCATGCGCTTGCGGCGATGTCGGCGTCTCGGGCAGCTCAACCGACGCGAATACAGCCTCGCGTGTGGCGCACGCGCCAACGGGATCAAAACGCTCGCCCGCGAAGTAGTCCGCCGGATGCTCGGCGATCCATCGCTCCAGCGATTCGAAAGCGCCGCGATCGGCGTCGAACCAGCGCAAAGGGCAGTCGTCGCCCCCGTCCGTGCTTGGTGAGGTCTCTTCGCAAGAGATGTCCGGCTTCGTTTGCATTAGGAAGTTCAATTCCGGGGCACAATGGTTCACCGGGCATTATGCCGGATCGGACGGATACGGAGACAGGGTACCTCCCGGCGCGAACAGCTACTTTCCCAGTGCGGCAGCCGCATGCCAGTACATCGGTTCGGTATACTGAGAACTAAAGACCGCTCCCCCTCATACCCAATGGCACAGTCAGAGAAGAAGAGCATGGCCGGCGAAATCAAGGCCACGATTCAGCGAGAAATTGAGAATGGCGACATGCCGCCCGGCACGCCGCTGGACGAACGCATGCTGGCCGAGCGCTTCGGTGTCTCGCGCACGCCGGTGCGGGAGGCGCTGCAGCAGTTGTCGGTGCAGAATATGGTCCGCATCGTGCCGCGGGTGGGCGTGTTTGTGTCGCGCCTGTCGATCACGCAGTTGCGTGAAACCCTGGAGCTGCTTGGCGAGCTGGAGGCCGTAGCGGCGAAGCTTGCCGCGCGCCGCATGGACGACGATCAGCGCGTCAGCCTGAAGGCGGCCCGCGCCGAATGCGAGCAGGCGCATGCCGAAGACGATGGCAAGCGCTTTGCCAGGGCCAATGCGGAGTTCCATGACACGGTCTATGCGGGTAGCCACAACGAATACCTGGTGGCACAGATCCAGGGTATCCGCCGGCTGATGCAGCGCTACCGCCCGCGCATCTTCCAGACCCCGGCGCGCCGGCAGCGTGTGCTGGAAGACCACCAGCGGCTGGCCGAGGCCATCCTCAGCGGCGATGAAACCGCCGCGCACGAGGCCATGCTCGAACACGCGCCCGTGGGCACGACCGGATTCTCCGAATTCCTTTCCACCTTGCCGGCCAGCTACCTCGAGGGCGAGAGCGGCGGCGAGCCGACGGCCACCAGGAGCGCCGCACCCCGCGGCGGCGCCAGGCGTGGCCGCAAGCCCGCCGCCCCGCGGGCAGCCTGATCCGGCAGGCGGGCGGCCCGAATGCTCCCCCTTTCTCATGGGTTCTCATGGGAGGGGTGAGCCCTTCGCGGCGCCCGTTCAGGCGAAAACTCAGAACTTGTGCCGCATGCCCATCGCGATGCCAAACTGGCTCTTCTCGTTCGGCGCGATCTGGTAAGCGGCCGTAGCGCCATTCAGGCTTTCAAAGTTCAGCGATGCATTCTTGGTGTACGCCGTGCTGAGGTAGACATCAGTGCGCTTGGACAATGAGTAATCGGCGATGAAGGTGACCTGCCACGGGTTGCTCGGATTGGTCTGGCTGGTTGCGGTGTACTGCGCCTTGACATTGTCGTAGTAGAACGCACCTATGAGCTGCAATGCCCCGGTTGCCTGGTAGTTCAGCGCAAACCACCACAGGTCGTCGCGCGCAGCGGTGTTGGCCGCGCGCGTGCCGTTGTTGTTGTACCGGTACGCCGCCTGGGCCAGCAGCTCCGGCGTGATCTGGAAGCGCAGGCCCAGCGCTGCCTTCTGCGTGCGGGTGTAATCGGCGGTCTTGGCGCTGTTGATGCTGTCATAGGCACCGGCGACGCCGAACGAGCCGAAGCGGTAATCGAAACCGCCACCGAAGGCCGACGAACCCGTGACGGTTCCGGCCTGCTCGCCAAAGGCCCAGTGTGCTTCGGCCGTCAGCGGGCCCAGGTCGACATGGTATTTCACCATGTTGTCTTCGCGCAGGTTCGAGCCGGCAATGCCAACCACGGGTTCATACGTGGTCGCATACGCCGTGGGCGAGTAGTTGGCCATCATCAGGAACAGCGAAGTATATTGCCGGCCCAGCGTCACTTGCTGCGCGCCGCTGCGCAGGCCGACCCATGCCTGGCGGCCGAACAGGCGGCCGCCTTGCGTGGAAACGCCGTTATCCAGGGTGAAGCCGCTTTCCAGCGCGAAGAGTGCCTGCTTGCCGCCTCCCAGGTCTTCCGTGCCTCGCAGGCCCCAGCGGCTCGGGGACAGGCCGCCCGAATTCACGCCGACCCTGGAATGCCCGTCCGGGCCCGTTCCCAGATTGTTGTTGGTGTATTCGATGTTGGCATCGGCCACACCGTACAGCGTGACGCCCGATGTCTGCGCGGCCGCGGTGGCGCTGGCGACGACGCAGGCAAGGCCGACCAGGTTTCTTTTCATGCTGTTCTCCTCCAATGTCTTGGCTGTCATTTCCGGGATTCGGAAAGTGCCGGAACTATCGCTTATTGGTATGTGTATAACAAATAGTGGTATACGTTAGTGCGTATCAGGAATGCAACGAGAGTGGGGGGCACGTCGTGAAAATGAGGCTCGCGGCCTCACGCGCGGCCGCGCTGGTAGTCGGCGAAGGTCTTTCCTTCGCGCGCCAGCCGGGCCAGCAGCGGTGCCGGTTCCCACCAGAAGCCGTGCTGCGCGTGGAAGCGCTCGATGTCGGCGTACACCTCGCGCAGCCCGATGCGGTCGGCGTAGTACATCGGGCCGCCATGGCGCGCGGGAAAGCCGTAGCCGGTCAGGTAGACGGTGTCGATGTCGCTGGGCCGCAGCGCCACACCGGCTTCGAGCAGCTTCGCGCCCTCATTGACCATGCCGTAGACGCAGCGCCTGATGATTTCCTCGGCGCCGATGGGGCGCCGTGCGATGCCGAGTCGTGCGGATTCCTGTTCGATGAAGGCTTCGACCTCCGGATCGCGCAGCGGCTGGCGGCTCCCGGGTTCATAGCGGTACCAGCCTTTGCCGCTTTTCTGTCCCAGGCGCCCAAGTTCGGTCAGCTTGAGGATCAGGTCGTTCCAGCGCCGGTCCTGCGGCCGCGTCGCCATCTGCGCCTTGCGGGTCTGGTAGCCCACGTCATTGCCGGCCATGTCGTGCACGGCGAAGATGCCCATGGCATAGCCGAAGCCCGTGAGGGCCTGGTCGACCTCATGAGGGAGCGCGCCTTCCTCGACCAGGAAATGCGCTTCGCGCGTGTAGTTGCGGAACAGTGCATTGCCGATGAAGCCGGGGTAGACGCGTGCGAGCACCGCTGTCTTTCCCATGCGCCGTCCCAGATCCATCAGCGTGGCGATCACGTCCGGCGCGGTGTCGCGGGCTCGCACCACTTCGAGCAGGCGCATCACGTGCGCCGGGCTGAAGAAGTGGGCGCCGACAACGTCTTGGGGGCGGCGCGTGACCGCCGCGATGGCATCGACGTCCAGCCCGGAGGTATTGGTCGCCAGGATGGCGCCGGGCTTGCACCGCGCATCGAGTTCGCGGAACACCTGCTGCTTCAGCGACATGTCCTCGAAGACGGCTTCGATCACCATGTCGGCGGACCCGACGTCAGCCAGGCTCACGGAGCCTTTGATGAGCGACAGCCTCGCTTCCATCGCTGACGGTTCCAGCTTGCCGCGCGAGACACTGCCGGCGTAATTGTCGCGCACGCGGCGCAGGCCGGTATCCAGCCCTTGCTGGCTGCTGTCGATCAGCGTGACCGGAGTGCCGATATTGGCCAGCGCCATCGCAATGCCGCCGCCCATGGTGCCTGCGCCAATCACGGCAACATGGTTGACCGGGCGCAGCGGCAGGTCCTGCGGGAAGTCCGGGATATGGGCCGCTTCCGCCTGGGCGAAGCGGACGTAGTCTGCCGTGGCCTGTGCCGCTGCATCGGCGCTCGATGGAATCGTGGTGGTGGTCGTCATGGCGTTGCTCGGCTCATTCTGATTTCGCGCCGGGGGCGGCGAGGGGTTTGGCACGGCCTTCGACGAAATCGCGCAGGCGTTCGGCGGCCTCGGGAGGGCGCGGGATGTTGGAGGTCAGGTACTCGACGAACAGGCCATCGTCATGCGACAGGTCATTGATGCGTGGCAGTACATTGGTGATGCGCCAGTTCGTATCCGCGGTGTTACGGGCGATCAGCGCAGCGAGCTCGCGCGCCTTGCTCAGCGCCTGGCCTTGCGGCACCACATAGCGCACGATGTGTTCGCGCTCTCCTTCCTGGGCAGTAAGCAGGCGTCCGGTCAGCATCATGTCGGCCATCACGGTGTAGCCGACCACGCGCTGGATGCGCACCGTGCCGCCGCCACCGACAAAGATGCCGCGCTGTCCTTCGGGCAGGCCGAACAGCGCCGATTCATCTGCCACGCGGATGTGAGCGGCTGTGGCCAGTTCCAGCCCGCCGCCAACCACCGCGCCGTGCAGCGCCGCGACGAACGGAATGGGCCCGCGCGCGATGCCGTCGAACACCGTGTGCCACGAGTGGCGCGTACGCTTGCGTGGCCGCGGCTGCTCGCCGGAGGCGCGAGCCAGCGCTTCCTTCAGGTCCAGCCCCGCGCAGAAATTGCTGCCGTGGCCAAATAGCACGCCGACATCGGCTTCCTCGCCGGCACGCACGACGGCGTCGTGCAGGGCCCAGACCACCTCTTCGTTGATGGCATTACGCTTATCGGGCCGGTTCAGGCCGATCAGTGCTACGTTGCCGTCGAGTTCATACGTCACCAGTTCAGTGCTCATTTCATGCTCCTTGTTCATTGCGTGGTTCGACGGTGTGGCGGCTACAGGTCCAGCACCAGCTTGCGGGTCTTCGCGCCTGAGCAGCACACCATCATCCGGTTGTTGGCGGCACGTTCGGCGGCGTTTAGCACGAGGTCGCGGTGATCCGGTTCGCCGTCCAGCACGCGCACCTCGCACGTTCCGCACACGCCTTCCTGGCACGAGTACATGGGCTCCACGCCTTCGGCGATCAGGCATTCCAGGATGGTCTGGCCAGGCTGGATCTCGAGGCTGCGGCCGCTGCGCGCGAGCTCCACGGTGAAACCGCCATCGGTGGCGGCGGCCTCGCGCGCGGCAAAGTACTCGCGATGCACGCGCTCGGGCGGCAGCGATGCGGTGGCCTGCTCGAAGGCCTCCAGCATCGGCACCGGGCCGCAGCAATAGATATGCGCGCCTGCCGGCAGGCTCGCGGCAATGGCCGCGACATCGAGGCGATCGGCGCCGGCTTCGCGGTCGAACGTCAGCCGGACTTCGCCACCGGGCTCCGCGCCCATGGCCTCCAGCGTCTCGATGAACGCCGCCTGCTTGCGTGTGCGTGCGGCATAGTGCAGCCGCCACGGACGGCCCAGCTCGCGCAGCCGATGGATCATGCCTAGGATCGGCGTGATGCCGATGCCGCCGGCCACCAACACTGCGATCGATGCCGAATCGTCGAGCGGAAAATTGTTGCGCGGCGCGCCGATGGTCAGCACGTCGCCGGGCCGCAGCGTTTCGTGCAGGTAGCGCGAGCCGCCGCGGCTCTGCGTATCACGGTTGACGCCAATCACATAGCGATGCGGCTCGGACTGGGGGTTCAGCAGCGAGTAGCTGCGGATCAGGCCATTCGGCAGATGCAGGTCGATATGTGCGCCGGCGGTGAACGCGGGCAGGGTGCGCAGGGGCGGCTCCGGCCTCAGGTCGAACGCCAGGATGCCGTCGGCCTCCCAGCTGATGGATTTGACCCGGACTTGCAGGGTGTCGGTGATGCTCATGGATGTCTCCGGTCGAAGTGGGGGCGGACGCGCCAGAGCGGCCTAGGTGGACGCCAGGGCCGCAAAGGATCTGCCGTTCCCGCTTCTACAGTTCTGCGCGGAAGCCCGAGGCGCGGATGATGGGGTCCCAGGTTTCCAGTTCGGCGCGCTGGCGGCGCGCCATCTGTTCGCCGTCGAGGTAGTCGGGCACCACCGCGAGCTGGCTCATCAGCGTCCGGCGTGCCTGCGGTGCGGCCAGGATGGTCTTTAGCGCCGCCTGCACGCGGGCGATCTCGGTCTTCGGGGTTTGCACCGGTGCCCACATGGCCGTCCACGCGTCGCCGAGGCGCACCGGAATGCCCTGCTCTGCCATGGTCGGGATGTCCGGCGCCAGCGCCGAGCGCTTGTCGGCGAAGATGCCCAGCAGGCGTACCTTGCCGGCACGGTGGTGGCGCAGCAGGTCCTGCAGCAGCGTGACCGCCGACGGGATATGGCCGCCCAGCAGGTCGTTGATCATCGGCGGCGTGCCCTTGTAGGGCGTGACAGCCAGCGAAATGCCCGCCGCCTTGGCGAACTGCAGGCCCAGGAAGTGGTTCTGGCCGCCAAGCCCCGGCGTGCCAAAGCTGGCCTGCTGCGGATTGGCGCGTGCCCATCGCACGAACGATTCCGCGCTGGTGGCGCCGCTTGCCATGCCCGCGGCCATGCCGGTCGGGTAGGACACCAGTCCGGCCACGGGCGCGAAATCGCGCCACAGGTCCCACTTGAGCTGCTTGCCGAACACCAGCGTCTGGAACGTGGGCGTGGCATTGGGCGCAATCATGTAGGTCAGGCCATCCGGATCCGCGGACTTGAGCACGTCGGCGGCAAGGCGGCCACCGGCGCCCACGTGGTTCTCCACGATCACCGGCTGGCCCAGCAGCGCAGGCAGGGAATCGGAAAAGTACCGCGCGATGGCGTCGGTGCCGCCGCCGGGCGGCAGTCCCACCAGAATGCGGATGGCGGGTTTGCCGCGCAGCTGCGCGAACGAAACCGCTGGCGCGGCGAGGCCGGCGCACGCCGCCAGCATCAGCCGGCGGCGCGAGCGGAAGCGGGGGCTGGTCATCGTTGTCTCCGTCATCTTGTCAGTCGTGTGACGGTTGCCTCAGGCAGCCGTGGTCAGCGACCGCCAGTCTTCGCCGGCGGGCAGCACGCCGCCGACCGAGACGATCCGGCTGTAGTCGAGCTCGGGGTTGTCGGCAAGCGTCGGGGTCTTGCCGGCCTGGAACTCGCGCACCGACTTCAGCAGCGCCTGCCGCACGCGCAGCACCGCGCCATCGGCCGAGCACAACTGCTCGGTGGTGCGGTCTGCAATCGGGCCCTGGCCGATGAACATGGCGAAGTCTTCGGTGCCAAGGTGTTGCGGAAATCCGGTGGCATGGCCGCGGCGCATCAGGTCGCGGTTCTGGCCCCAGTTGTTGGCGGGCGTGCCCGGCGGCAGCGGCGGGAAGTCCCAGACGTCGGGCGTGGCCGACATGATGGTCATGCCGAGCGGGCGGTGCGGGTTGAAATGCACGAACCAGGCGCGGTGCGTGACGTCGTCCACCGGCGTGGAGAAGAACACCGTGCTCGGGCCCTTTTCATCGGGCGCGCAGATGATCCCGTACCACGGCATGACGAAGTTGTTCACGCGCGCATAGAGCTTGTCGTCCGGCAGCGGGCGCAGAGCCGCGTAGCGGTAGCCGTAAGGACGGTCCTCGAATTCCAGGCGCGGTGCCAGCGCCTGCGTCATGTGCATGCGCTGGTTGCCCGAGCCCGCGGTGATCTGCGTAGTCGATTCATGCAGCACGCCAACGTGCGACGAATCCATCGACGCTTCCACGCCCTGCACCCAGTTGGTCGGCACTTCCTGGCTGGTGACCGAGCGCTGGTCTTCGGGCAGCGACGTGAACGGCAGGTCGGGGAACTTCGGTGCCTGTTCGCCCTTGCCGAGCCACACCCACACAATGCCGCCACGTTCCTGCACGCCGTAGCGGTTCACGCGCACATGCTTGCAGAACTGGGCCTGGTCGCCGACATGGTTCGGGGCTTCGAGGACTTCGCCAGTAGTCCCGAGCTTCCAGCCGTGGAAGATGCAGCGCAGGCCGTTGTCCTCGTTGCGTGCCATCAGCAGCGAGGTCTTGCGGTGCGGGCACAGCTCGTCGAGCACGCCGACCTGGCCGTCGGTGCGGCGGAACGCCACGTAGTTGCTGCCAAGCAGCCGCACGCGCACGGGCGCGCCATCGGCCACCAGCTTCGCCGACGGCACCGCCGGGAGCCAGTAATGCTGGCGGATCATCTCCCCCATCGGCGCGCCGTTCTCGACGCGTGTGAGCAGGTCATTGTCTTCGCGGGTCAGCGGCATCTCAGCACTCCTCGTCGGTGCGGAAGGCGCGCGAGTACAGGCGCCTGCAGTTGCATTCGAAGATGTTCCTGCGCTGCTCGTCCGTCAGCCACGAGATGCCTTCGATGACCGGCTTCATGTCGTCGTAGTCGCGGTCGGTCAGCGGGTCGCGCGCGCTGCCGGTGCCGGGCTTCTCGGTGCCGAACAGCACGTTGTCGGTGCCAGCCACTTTCAGCAACAGGTCGATCGCCTCGGTCGAGTAGTTGCAGGTATCGAAGTAGAGCTTGCGCAGTTGCTCGTCGAATGTGACGGTCTCGCCCTTGCGCACCGACCACGAGCGGAAGCGGCCCATCTGGTAAGGAATTGCGCCGCCACCGTGCGCCACGACGATCTTCAGGTTCGGGAAGTCCTGGAACACCTTCGAGTTCAGCAGCGAGATCACGGCGATGCTTTCCTCATTGATGAACTTGAGCGTGTACGACTCGCGCGCGCTGCAGCTGCCGGCGGAGTGGATCAGGCCCGGCACGTCCAGGCGTGTCATGGCTTCGTACAGCGGATACCAGAACGCATCGCCCAGGCCCGGCGGCGTCGGGCCTTCGCTCTCGGTCGGGTCCGGGTTGATCAGGCATCCGACAAAGCCGAGTTCATTGACGCAGCGCTCCAGCTCGGGCACGGCGCGCTCGGCCGGGGATTCCAGCATGTGCTGCGGCAGGCCGGCCACGCCGCGGAAGCGGTCCGGGAACATGGTGACGAAGCGCGCGATGATGTCATTGCAGTGGCGCGACCACAGCTCGGTCACGCGGCCCGGCTTGACCGAATGCATCTGCAGGTAAGGGCGCGGCGAGATGAACTGCACGTCGGTGCCGACGGCGTCCATGCTGCGCACCAGCTCTTCCGCTGCCTTGCGCACCGAAGCGTCCGGAATCTTCGGCGTGGTGGACGGATTGGCGCGGCCGCCGATCAGTTCCGCCATGTAGCGGAAGCTCTCCGGGGGCATGACGACGTGGGCGTGGGAATCGATGATCATGGTTCAGCCTTGGTTGGCGCCGGCCAGGACGGCCAGGCATTCGAGTTGCAGGAGCATGCCGTGCTGCAGGTCATGCACGACGATGTGCCGCGCGGGGCGGTCTTCAGGGTTCGGGAAGCACTGCAGCCACTCGGCATTGATGGCGTCGCGCACGCTGTTGTCTTTCACATAGATGGTCAGCTTCACCACATCCGCTACGCTGGCGCCGCCAGCCCCGAGTACGCTCGCCAGATTGCGGAACGCGTGAGCAGCCTGTGCGTCGGCACCGGCCGGCAGTGCGCCGGTGGCTGCGTCCTTGCCCGAGATGGCGGAGGTGCAGATGACATTGCCTACGCGTGCGCCGGCGGGAATGGGGGCGTTGTGCGCAAGGCCGGGCACGTCGATCGAACGGAGAGGTCTGGTCATGGGATGCCTGAGGTAATGGGTTGCGGGGAGCGGGGTCAGGAGACGGCGGCATGGCCGCTGTCGAAGAAATGGGCCGGCACCGTCGCGAGAAATTCGGCGAAGCCCGTGGTGCCCGCGGGCACATGGAGCGTCATGGCCGCGGCGGCCAGCTGTTCGTCGCCGGCGCGGATGGCGTCGGCAATGCGCTGGTGTTCTGCCAGCGACTTCGCGATCTGCACGGCAGTCGCGAAGTCGCGCATGCGGTAGCGCTGCAGGCACCGCCGCGCGGCGCGGATATGGCCGGCGAGAATCTCGTTGCGGCAGCCCTGGTAGATCGCTTCGTGAAAGGCCGCGTTCGCGGCGGCGTAGCCTACGGCGCCCGGTGTCGCCGCGACCCGGCGGCCCAGAGACAGGCCTGCGTCGAGTGCGGCGTGCAACGCTTCGTCGCCGCGGCGTGCCGCCAGGCGCGCAGCCAGTGATTCCAGTTCCCCCACGTATTCGAGCATCGCCCGCACCTTGCCCACTGACAGGCGCGCGACCGCTGCGCCCTGGCGCGGGGCGATGCTGACCAGCCCATGCGCGGCCAGTTGCTGCAAGGCTTCCCGCACCGGTGTGCGCGATACGCCAAAGCGCTGCGCCAGCTCGCGCTCGTCGAGCGGTGCTCCGGGGCACAGTACGCCAGCCTCGATTTCGGCCTCCAGCGTGGCGCGAATGTCTTCGGCCCGGCTGTGGCGCCCGGCGGGACGTGGTGGGTTCAGGGTATGGTCGGTCGTTTGCATACGGTTCGACGCCAGCAAGCATCGCTTTGTTGATCGAAAATATACAACAAAAAAATAGTGGTATGCAAAGACGGCATTCTAAGATCGCGTTGGGCACGCTCGGGAATCCTGAGCGTTCGTCTTCTATTCTGAGAGAAAAGACGGCCCGGATTGACGAGGGAGTTTGCCCGCAAGCCCTTCATGCATATGGATTTCTGCCCTTCCAGGAGTCGCGCTCCGAAGTCCGGAGAATGCGGCGTTTCAGTGACCTGTTAGCCGCTTGCATGCCTTGCAGTCCAACGGGCAGCGCCGCGCAGCTAGGGAAATTCCCTACGAATTTTTCAATTATCCGTTTTCTGGTGTATTGAAACGATGGTTGTGGTATGCCAGAATTCGTCAAACACGAGACAACCACCGTTTCCTGGAAGAGACCCCCAACCCATGAAGACCTCTGACTTTCCCGGCGCGCAGGCCGGACAGCCCGAACCGGCGGCGGCAGCCGCGGTGGCTGACGTGACCTGCGTCCTCCGTCCGGCTTCCGTGGCGATCGTCGGCGCTTCGGCGGACCCGCGCTCGTTCGGCGGCTTCGTGCTGGCGAACCTGGAGCGCTTCGGCTACGCCGGTGCGATTCACCTGGTCAGCCGCAGCAGCACCGAGATCAATGGCCGCGCCTGTGTGAAGGCGGTGGACGAGCTGCCCGCCGGCATCGACCTGGCCGTGCTGGCGATTCCCGAGGCAGGCGTGCTCGATGCGGTGCGCAGCCTGGCCGCGAAGGGCACCCGTGCGGCGGTCCTGTTCGCATCCGGCTATGCAGAGACCGGCGAGGCCGGCCGCAAACGGCAGGACCAGCTCGCCGCAGCCGCGCGCGAGGCCGGCATGCTGCTGCTCGGACCGAACTGCATGGGTTTCACGAATTTCGAGGGCAACGTGCCCGTGACCTTCGAAGCGGTGCAGCCCTATCCGTGCGGTGGCCGCCCCGGTATCGGCGTGGTCGCGCAAAGCGGTGCGATGGCGGCGAACATGCGCGATGCCTTCGTCGGCCGTGGCCTGCCGCTGACGGCGGTCGTCTCCACGGGAAATGAGGCATCGCTCGGCGCGGAGGATTTCGTTGCCCACTACATCGACGACCCGCAGACCCGCGTGCTGGCCGTGTACGCCGAACAGGTGCGCCGTCCGCGCACGTTCCTGGCGCTGGCGCGCAAGGCGCGCGAGGCCGGCAAGCCGGTCGTGATGCTGATGCCGGGCCGCAGCGAGCGCGCCCGCGAAGCGGCCCAGTCCCACACCGGCGCACTGGCCGGCGATCACGCCACGGCCTGCGTGGCGCTGGCGCGCGAGGCCGTGGTGCTGGTCGATACCCCTGACGAGCTTGTCGACGCTGCAGCAATCCTGCTGCGTTTCCCGGTGCCGCCTGCTGGCGGCCCGGCTTTTATGACGGGGTCCGGCGCGATGAAGAACGTCGCGCTGGACTTCTGCGACGGGCTCGGGCTGGAACTGCCCCCGCTCGGCGCGCAGACAACGGCAAGTCTCAAAGCCATGCTGCCCGACTACGCCGTCGCCGAAAATCCACTCGACTACACCACGATCGGCGTACGGCAGCCGGGGCTGGTCGGCGAGGTTCTGCTGACCATGCTGTCCGATCCCGCCGTAGGAAGCATCGTCCTCAGCATTCCGGCGGGCCCCGAAGTGGCACAGCGCGACAAGGCCGAGCACATCGTCCCCGCGCTCGCCCGCGCCGGCAAGCCGGCGGTCCTCGTCGTGACCGGCGACAGCGGTCCGATCGAGCCGTTCTTCGTCGATGCGATCCGCGCGAGCGGTGTGCCGTTCTTCCGCTCGCCCGATCGTGCCCTGCGCGCGCTTGCCCGGGTTTCAGCCTACGGCGAGGCGCTGCAGCGCGCCGGCCGCGCGAGCCAGTCCGTACCGGCGGCGGTGCCGCTGCCGGGTGCAGTTCCGCCTTCAGGTGTGTTCGCGGAGTACCAGGGCAAGGCGTGGCTGGCGGCTGCCGGACTGGTCGTGCCGGAGGGCGCGTTGGCAGCCAGCGCGGATGAGGCGGCCGCCATTGCGGCGCGCATCGGCTACCCGGTAGTGATCAAGGCGCAGGCCAGCGAATTGCCGCACAAAAGCGATGTTGGTGGTGTGATGGTCGGCCTCGCCGATGAAGCCGCGTTGCGTGCCGGCTGGCATCGCCTGCAACAGAATATCGCTACGCATCGTCCAGGCCTCACGCTCGACGGCGTGCTGGTCGAGGCCATGGGGCCGCGCGGTCTGGAACTCGTGGTTGGCGCGAAGCGCGACGCCGGCTGGGGACCGGTTGTGCTGGTTGGCCTCGGTGGCGTGTGGATCGAGGCGCTCAAGGATGTGCGGCTGATCCCGGCGGATCTTTCCGAAGCCGATGTCGTGCAGGAACTGAGCCGGCTCAAGGCGGCATCGCTGCTGCGCGGCATCCGCGGTGCGGCTGCAGTCGACGTGGCGGCGATTGCGCGGGCCGTGACCCTGATCGGCGGCCAGATGCGCGCCAACCCTGCCATCACCGAGATCGACGTCAATCCGCTGGTGGCCTATCCCGACCGCGTGCTCGCGCTTGACGCACTGGTCGTCTGTGCACCGCAAGCCTGATCCCACGGCATACCAATCATGAAGCTGACTTTCTCTCCCGCCGACGAGGCGTTCCGCCAGGAGGTGCGCGCGTTCGTCAAGGCGAACCTCCCCGCCGATATCCGGCGCAAGGTCGAACTCGGCCTGCGCCTGGAGCATGCCGATTACGTGACGTGGTTCCGCATCCTTGAAGCGCGCGGCTGGCTCACGCCGGGCTGGCCCGTCGAACACGGCGGTCCGGGCTGGAACCACGTGCAGCGCTATATCTTCGACGAGGAAACCATGCTTGGCGGCGCGCCGCGCATCATCGCCAGCGGCATCCAGATGCTGGGGCCGGTGCTGATCGCGTTCGGCACGCCCGAGCAGAAGGCGAAGTACCTGCCCGACATCCGCCAGAGCAATACGTGGTGGGCGCAGGGCTTCTCCGAGCCGGGTGCTGGTTCGGACCTGGCCGCAGTGCGGACCACCGCGGTGCTGGAACCCGATGGCAAGCACTTCGTCGTCAATGGCCACAAGGTGTGGACTTCCTATGCGCACTGGTGCTCGATGATGTTCGCGCTGGTGCGCACCGACCCGGACGCGGCCAAGCCGCAGGAGGGTATCTCGTTCCTGCTCATCGACATGAACACGCCGGGCGTGCAGGTGCGGCCCATCCGTATGCTCGAAGGCGGCACCGACCTGAACGAGTGCTATCTCGACAACGTGCGGGTGCCGGTGGAAAACCTGGTCGGCGAGCTGCACAAGGGCTGGTCCTACGGCAAGTACCTGCTCGGCCATGAACGGACCGGCATCGCGGGCATCGGCTCATGCAAGCAGCAATTGCAGCGGGCCCGCGAACTGGCAGCCAGCCAGGGGCTGGACGGCGATCCGGTGCTGCAGTCGCGCCTGGCGCAGTTCGAAATCGAACTGCTGGCGCTCGAATTCACCGCGCTGCGCCTGCTCAGCGCCAACCAGCAGAGCCGGGTGCCGGCGGTGGAAGCGTCGATGCTCAAGGTGCGCGGCACCGAATTGCGCCAGGCCATCTACGAGTTGCTGGTGGAAATCGCGGGCCCGCATGCGGTGCCGTTCGAAGAAGCCGCGCTGCGCGGCGAACTGGGCGACCCTGCCAGCCCGCCGGAACTGTCGGCGCTGGCCGCCAACTACCTCGACGCGCGCAAGCTGTCGATCTACGGCGGCGTCAACGAAGTGCAGCGCAACCTGATCAGCAAGGCCTTCCTCGCGGCCTGACACCGTACCGAGACCATGGATTTTTCACTCAACGACGAACATATCGCGCTGCGCGATGCGGTGCGCCGCTTCTGCGATGGCGAATACCCTGCGCATCGCCGCGGCGATGCCGAGACCGACGACGAGGCCAGCGCGCGCTGGGCCGCCATGGCGAACCTCGGGCTGCTCGGCCTGCCGCTTGCGGCGGATGTGGGCGGCAGCGAGCAGGGCCCGACAGAAATGATGCTGGTGGCGCAGGAACTGGGCCGTGCGCTTGGCGGCGGTGCCTGGCTGTCGAGCGTCGTGCTGGCGGGGCAACTGCTCGATCAGGCCGGCACGCCCGCGCAACGGCAGCAGTGGCTGCCGGCATTGGCAGCGGGGCAGGCGCGGCTGGCGCTTGCCATCAACGAGGCCGACGCACGCTATGACCTGGCACGCGTGAGCACGCTGGCACGCGCCGAGGGCGACGGCTGGCTGCTCCACGGCGAAAAGACACTGGTACTCGATGGCGCCCGGGCCGATGCCTTTATCGTGGCTGCGCGTACCGCGGGAGACACCGTCGACGCGCAAGGCGTGACGCTGTTCGTGATTCCCGCCGGTGCGCCCGGGCTGTCCGTGCGTGAGTTCCGCACGCTGGATGGCCGCAGCGCCGCGCATCTCACGTTGCGTGAAGTCAGCGCGGATGCGGACGCGGTGCTGGGGGAGCCCGGCGCCGCATTGCCAGCGATCGTCGCCGCGACCGACCGGGCCAACGCGGCGCTGTGCGCGGAAGCCGTCGGCGCGCTGGAAGCACTGCTCGACCTGACCGCGGAACAACTGAAGACGCGCAAGCAGTTCGGCACGCCGCTGGCGAAGTTCCAGGTGCTGCAGCACCGCGTGGCGGACATGCTGATCGCGCTCGAGCAGTGCAAGTCGATGGCCTGCGTGGCCGCCATGGCGGTGGCCGACGGCGACCCGGTGCAGCGTCGCCGGCTGGTGTCCGCAGCCAAGACGGTGATCGGGCAGGCGGGGCGGCAGGTTGGCCAGTGGGCCATCCAGATGCACGGCGCCATGGGCATGACCGACGAATGCCGCGTCGGCCATTACGCCAAGCGCCTGATGGTCATCAACCAGTTGTTCGGCGATGCCGGACACCACCTGGCTTGTTTTGCCCGGCAGGCCTGAGCAACGGCTGGCTGGTTCACGCAAGAAATACACAGGAGACAAAAGACATGGCCCTCATCCGTACCCTCAGATCCGCTTGCGGCGTGCTGGCGCTGGGACTGGCATTTGCCTGCGGCGCGCAGGCGCAGGAAAAGCAGCCGATCAGGTTCCTGGTCGGCTTCCCGCCCGGCGGCTCGACCGACACTGTCGCGCGCGTGCTGGCCGAGAAGCTGCAAGGCGAACTCGGGCAGACCGTGATCGTCGACAACCGCCCCGGCGCCGGTGGCCGCTTGGCGACCGGCATGCTCAAGCACAGCGCGCCCGACGGACTGACCTACATGGTCGCGCCGAATGCCACCGCGATCTTCCCGACGCTGCTGTATCCGCCGGCCACGCTCAAGTACGACTTGCTGACGGACCTGACGCCGGTCGCGGTGGTGATCTCGTATCCGCTGGCGCTGGTGGTGAGTACCCAGACCGGCGTCACCGATGTAAAGGGCTTCGTGGAATGGGTGAAGGCGCATCCCGGCAAGGCCATGTTCGGCACGGCCGGGCTCGGCGGCCAGACCCACTTCACCGGCCTGCAGTTCGGCAAGTCTATCGGCGTACCGATGAGCGTCGTGCCATACAAGGGCAACGGCCCGCTTGTCACCGACCTGCTCGGCGGGCAGCTCGCTGCCGCCGTGATGACCGCCGGCGACATCCTGCCGCATGCCAGGAGCGGCAAGGTCCGCATCATCGCCGTGTTCGGCGCGGCGCGCTCGCCGCTGCTGCCGGGCGTGCCGACCGCGACCGAGCAGGGCGTGGCAGTTGACAGCGGCGAAGCGTGGGCCGGCATCTGGGCACCCGCGCGCACGCCGAAGGCGGAGCTCGATCGCATGCAGGCGGCACTGGGCAAGGTACTCGCCATGCCCGAGGTGCGCACCACGCTGCAGCAACGGGCCACGCTGAACCCCGACTTCCGGCCGGCCGCAGATTTGGATCGTTTGCAACGCAAGGAACTTGCCTACTGGGGCCCCGTCATCAAGGCCAGCGGTTTTACGCCGGACCAGTGATGCCGCGCGTGACACCAGCCATCTCCACCTAGTCCCTGCTTTTCATCATGACCCTGAACGGATCCGCCTACATCGTGGGGGCCTACGAGCATCCCATACGCAAAGCCGATGACCTGTCGGTAGCGCGCCTGCATGCCGATGTGGCGCGCGGCGCGCTGGCCGACGCCGGCCTCACCGCCGCCGATGTCGACGGCTACTTCTGCGCCGGCGATGCGCCAGGCCTTGGCACTACCACGATCGTGGAATACCTTGGCCTGAAGCCGCGCCACGTGGATTCGACCGAGTGCGGCGGCTCCGCGCCGATCCTGCACGTGGCCCACGCCGCCGAGGCCATTGCCGCGGGGCGCTGCAACGTCGCGCTGATCACGCTGGCGGGGCGCCCCCGCGCGGCCGGTGCCGCGCTGGCGCTGCGGGCCCCGGACCCGGACGCGCCCGACGTTGCCTTCGAACTGCCGTTCGGCCCGGCCACGCAGAACCTCTACGGCATGGTGGCGAAGCGTCATATGTACGAGTTCGGCACCACCAGCGAGCAGCTCGCATGGATCAAGGTGGCCGCGTCGCATCACGCCCAGCACAACCCGCACGCCATGCTGCGCAACGTGGTGACGGTGGAGGACGTGGTCAATTCGCCGATGGTGGCCGATCCGCTGCACCGCCTGGACTGCTGCGTGATGAGCGACGGTGGCGGCGCGCTGATCGTGGCGCGCCCCGAGATCGCCCGCCAGCTCAAGCGTCCGCTGGTGAAGGTACGCGGCACCGGCGAAGCACCCAAGCACGCCATGGGCGGCAATATCGATCTGACGTGGTCGGCCGCCGCGTGGTCGGGCCCGGCGGCGTTTGCGGAAGCCGGTGTCACGCCCGCCGACATCAAGTACGCATCGCTGTACGACAGCTTCACCATCACCGTGCTGATGCAGCTCGAAGACCTGGGCTTCTGCAAGAAGGGCGAGGGCGGCAAGTTCGTCGCAGACGGCGGCCTGATTTCCGGCGTGGGACGCCTGCCGTTCAATACCGACGGCGGCGGCCTGTGCAACAACCATCCGGCCAACCGCGGCGGCGTCACCAAGGTGATCGAGGCCGTGCGCCAGCTGCGCGGCGAGGCGCATCCCGCGGTGCAGGTCCCCAACTGCGACCTGGCGCTGGCCAGCGGCATCGGCGGCGCGCTCGCTTCGCGCCATACCGCGGCGACGCTGATTCTTGAAAGGGAATGAACACCATGAGCACACCCGCTACTCCGGCTAACCCTGCCAGCGCGGCCGCCAAGGCGCCGCCCGCCGGTCCGCGCAAGATTCCCGCGCCGCGCACGCTGCCGGAAAGCCAGCCGTTCTGGGAAGCCGCCAACGCCGGACACCTGGTGATCAAGGCCTGTCTGGACTGCCGCGCACTGCACTACTACCCGCGCGACATCTGCCCGCATTGCCAGTCCGACCGCACCGAATGGCGCGATGCCAGCGGCTTCGGCACGGTCTACTCGTTCAGCACCATGGGCAAGGGCGAGGCCGCGTGGACGCTTGCCTACGTCCGGCTGGACGAAGGCGTGACGATGATGACCAACCTGGTGGACTGCGACCCGCGCGGGATCGAGATCGGCCAGCGCGTGAAGGTCGTGTTCAAGCCGAGCGATGGCGGCTACGCCGTGCCGATGTTCACCCCGGCATAAAGACCTGAGGCAACGACCATGGCTGATACCCGACACAACCCACACGGCACCGGCGAGCGCAAGGGCCCGCTGTCCCGCTTCACCATTCTCGACGCCTCGCGCGTGCGCGCCGGTCCTACCGCGGTGCGGCTGTTCGCCGACATGGGCGCGCGCGTGATCAAGCTGGAGATCCCGCCGGGCGCACCTGGCGGCGACGACATGATCGGCGGACGCGACCACAACCGCGCGGACTACGAGAACCTGCACCGCAACAAGGAAAGCCTCACGCTCAACATGAAGGCACCGGAAGGCGTGAAGATCCTGCATGAACTGGTCCGCCGCGCCGACGTCTTCATCGAGAACTACCGCCCCGATGTGAAGCACCGCCTCGGCATCGGGCCGGACGCGCTACGCGCTATCAATCCGCGGCTAATCTACGCGAGCATTTCCGGCTTCGGCCAGGACGGCCCCTACGCGGGCTGGCCCGGGTTCGATTCGATTGCGCAGGGCATGGGCGGGCTGATGAGCGTGACCGGCAAGCCGGGCGGAGGCCCGATGCGCGTCGGCATCCCGCTCGCGGACCTGTGCGCCGGCCACTTCTGCGCGATGGGCATCCTCACGGCGCTGCTGGAGCGCGAGGCGTCGGGCGAAGGGCAGTGGGTGCAGACCTCGCTGCTTGAAGCGCAGATCGCCATGCTGGACTTCCAGGCCGCGCAGTGGCTGGTCGACCGCAAGATTCCCGAACAGACCGGCAACGAACATCCGCTGACCGTGCCCACGGGCGTGTTCGCCACCAGCGACGGCTACCTGAACATCGCCGCGATCGGCCAAACCATGTGGAAGCGCCTGTGCGAGGCCCTGGATGTGCCGCACCTCGTCGACGAGCCCGGCCTGGGTTCGGACCCGGAGCGCGTGCGCAACCGCGACAAGGTCAATGCCGCGATCGGGGCGGCGCTGCGCACGCGCACCACCGCCGAATGGACCGAGCGGCTGCTGAAGGCCGGCGTGCCGTGCGGACCGATCCACCGCGTGGACCAGGTATTCGCCGATCCGCAGGTGAAGCACCTTGGCGTTGCCTGGCCGATGCAGCACACCGAGCTTGGCGATGTGGCGCTGGTCGGTCAACCGATGCGACTGTCGCGTTATCCGCGCGACCTGCCGCCGCAGCCCGCGCCGGAGCAGGGCGCCAATACCGACGACATCCTGCGCGAGCTTGGCTACAACGCGGCACAGGTCGGCGAGCTGCGCGCCGCCTACATCGTTTGAACGAAGGACACTTCCATGGCAAGACTCGTCGCCGCTTTCGGCTCCTCCCACAGCATCATGCTGGTTTGCCAGCGTGAAGACTGGCAACACGGCTTCCGCCAGGTCGATCCGAAGAACCCGCACTACTTCGACCGCGCCGGCAACCCGACAACCTATGAAGCGCTGCTCGCGATCGCCCCGGACGATGCCGAGTCCATGGTGACGCCCGAGCGCATGGGCGAGCGCTACGACCAGGCCGAAGCGGCCATGGACGAGTTGCGCGACCGCATCCGCGCCGCACGGCTCGACGTGCTGCTGGTGGTTGGCGATGACCAGACCGAGCTGTTCCGCACGACCAACAACCCTGCATTCGCGATCTACTACGGCGACACCATCCGCAATGCGAAGCGCGAGGAAAGCGCCTCCGACGGCTGGTACAAGAAGGCCCGCATGGCACGTCAAGAGCCCGACGCCGACCGCGACTATCCGGTCAACGCCGACATGGGCCGATGGATGATCCGCGAACTGTGCGACCGCGATTTCGACATCACTGCGATGGACGGCCTCGAACGCGGCCAGTTCGAAGGCCATGCATTCTCGTTCATCCACCGCCGCTACCTGCAGGGACTGGATCTGCCAGTGGTGCCGGTCATCGTCAATACTTTTGACCCGCCCAACCAGCCCACGCCGCGCCGCTGCATCCAGCTTGGCGCCGCGCTGCGCGAGCTGATTGCAGCCTATCCCGAAGACCTGCGCGTAGGCGTGCTGGCCTCGGGCGGCCTGAGCCACTTCGTGGTCGATGCCGAGCTCGACAACGCGATCATCGACGCCATCCGCCAGAAGGACACCGGCTTCCTCGCCTCGCTGGATCCGCGCCAGCTCCAGGCAGGCAGCTCCGAAATCCGCAACTGGCTGATCGCCGTCGAGGCCGTGCGCGACCTCGATCTTGAATGGGTTTCCTATGTCCCGGGTTACCGCACGCCCGCGCTGACCGGCACGGGCCTGTGCTTCGCCGCCTGGAAGACGCTGGATTGAATAACCGAACAAAAGCCATACCAATGACCATGAGTGAAACCGAATCCAACGTACAACGCCTGCGCCGACTCGATTGCTGCGCGGTATCCGACGCGCTCGACAAGCTGCAGCTGCCGGGCACCGTGACGGGCCTGCCGCAGCGCTCCGGCGCCGGGCGCATTGCCGGCCGGGCCATCACCGTCAAGCTCGGCACCGGCGCGCCGCCGCCCGGACCGACGCGCCATCTCGGCTGCACGGCGATCGAGCAGGCCGGCCCGGACAACATCATCGTCGTCGAGCAGCGCACCGGCGTGGAGGCCGGCAGCTGGGGCGGGCTGCTGTCGCTCGGAGCCAAGGTGCGCGGCGTCGCGGGCGTCGTGGCGGACGGCCCGGTGCGCGATATCGATGAAGCGCTCGATTTCGACTTCCCCGTGTTCAGCCGCGCACTGACTGCGTTCACCGCGCGCAGCCGCGTGGTGGAGCAGGGCACCAATGTCACGGTGCAGATCGGCACTGTGACGGTAGAAGCGGGCGACTACGTGGTCGCGGACCGCAGCGCCGTGATTTTCATCGCCGCGCGCGACATCGCCCGCGTGCTCGAGACGGCCGAAGCGATCGTGCGCAAGGAGTCCGTGATGGCGAAGGCCATCCTGGGTGGCACGCCCATCGGGGAAGTCATGGGCGGCAACTACGAACACATGCTGAAGGGTTGAGAGAGATGAGCGAACAACAGGACATCAACGTCGCGCGCGCCGCGAAGCTGGACACGGCCACGCTGAGCGACGCGCTGGACAAGCTCGGCATCGCGGGCCAGTGCTACCGCATCAAGGCCCGTGGCGAAGGCTTTTCCACGGCAGGGCGCGCCTACACGCTGCTGTACGGCCCGGCATCGAATCCGCCCGGCACCGTGGGAGACTACATCGACGAGGTGCCGCCGGGCAGCATCCTCGTGCTCGACAACGGCGGCCGTGACAATGCCACGGTCTGGGGCGACATCCTGACCGAGATCGCGCACCGCCGCGGCATTGCCGGCACCGTGATCGACGGCGTGTGCCGTGACGTCGCGCTGTGCCGCCAGCTCGGCTACCCGGTGTTCAGCAAGGACCACTGGATGCGAACGGGCAAGGACCGAGTCCAGGTGGAAGCGACCAACGTGGTCGTCAATATCGGCGATGCGCGCGTGCAGCCCGGCGACATCCTGCGCGGTGACGCCGACGGCGTGTTGGTCATCCCGCGCGAGCACGAAGCGGCGGTGCTCGACACAGCCGAGCAGATCGAGCACGCCGAGAACGCCATCCGCGAAGCCGTGCGCGGCGGCATGCGCCTGGACGAGGCGCGCCGCCAGTTCCGTTACCACCAGCTGCAGACCAAGGGAGCCTGACCATGGCGGAACACGACGCAACGAGCACAACGATCCGCGAATTCGAGCGGGTCGGCGCCGATATCGTCAACGACGCGCGCGCTTTACCTACCGCCACGCTGCATGAAGCGGGCGGCAAGATCGGCGTGGTCTCGCCGGCCATCAAGCCTGTGGCACCGGAGTTCCGCATCTGCGGCCCGGCGCTGACGGTCCATTCGCCCGGCGGGGACAACCTGTGGCTGCATCGCGCCCTCGACATCGCGCAACCGGGCGACGTGCTCGTGGTGCATGTGAGCGGTGCCTACGAGCACGGCTACTGGGGCGAGATCATGACCACTGCCGCAAAGGTGAAGCATCTGGGCGGGCTGGTCATCGACGGCTACGTGCGCGATGGCGTGCTCCTCGAGGAGATCGGCTTCCCGGTGTTCGCGCGCGGGCTGTGCATCCGCGGTACCGGCAAGGACTACGGCGCGATCGGCTGGCTCAACGCGCCGGTGCTGATCGGCGGCACCCGTGTCGAAGCCGGTGACCTGGTCGCGGGCGACCGTGACGGCGTGGTGGTGGTGCCGCGCGGCCGCGCGGCGGAGGTCGTGGGCAAGGCACGGGACCGCGAGGCCACCGAAGCCGCCATTCTCAAGCGGGTGGAGGCAGGCGAGACCACCATGCGAATCTACGGCTTTCACTGAGCGAGGTCCGACGCCATGAGCGAGACCCCGCAAGGACGGTCACCACAACTGGCCATCGATGGCCATATCGCGGTCATCACGCTGTGCCGCCCCGACGTGGCGAACCGGCTGGAGCCGGAGGACCTCGACCTGTTGCGCGAGTACCTGGAGACCGTGAATGCGGACGGCCGGGTACGCGTGCTGCGCATTGAAGCACAGGGCCGCTACTTCTGCAGCGGGTTCAATATCGGCCGCCTCGGCGGTGCCGACGCCGGAGCGCGCTTCGAGGCGCTTGCCAATGCGCTGGAACAGGCGCGGCCAGTCACCGTTGCTGTGTTGCACGGCGGCGTGTACGGCGGCGCGACCGACCTGGCGCTTGCGTGCGACTTCCGCTTTGGCGCAACCGCTGCCGAGATGTCGGTACCGGCGGCGCGCCTCGGGCTGCTGTTCTACCGCGGCGGCATGGAGCGCTACGTCACGCGGCTGGGCCTGGCCACGGCCAAGCGCATCCTGCTGATGGCGGACAAGTTCGACGCGGCGGGGATGCTGGCGTGCGGCTACCTGGACCAGCTGGAAGACAGCCCGGAGGCGCTGCGCTCGCTGGCGGCACGATGGAGCGAAGAACTGGCCGGCATGGCGCCGCTGGCACTGCTTGGCATGAAGAAGCACCTGAACCGCATCGCCCGCGGCGAACTCGATATCACCGCGCTCGTACACGATATTGCCGTGGCCGATGCTTCCGACGATCTGCGCGAAGGCGCGCTTGCCTGGCGGGAAAAGCGCACGCCGCGCTTTGCCGGCCATTGACCGGGGACGTACACACGATGGCCGAAGCCAATCTTTTCACGCGTATGCTGAACGGCCAGGCCCCGTTGCCGGCTGTCGCCAGCCTGCTGGGCGGTGTCGTCCGCGGGGTCGACCTGGAGGCCGGTTCGCTGGAGTCCGACTACATGGCTACCGAAGCATTCCTCAATCCGGCGGGCCAGGTACAGGGTGGCATGCTGGGCGCCATGCTGGACGACGTGACCGCAATGCTCGTCACCGCGACGCTTGCCGATGGCGAGTTCTGTTCGACGCTGAACCTGAATCTCTCGTTCCTGCGTCCCGCGCAGGCCGGCCCGCTGCAAGGGCACGCGCGGCTGGAGCGGCGCGGCCGCAACGTCTGCAACGTGGCCGGCGAACTGCGCCAGGGCGGACAGGTAGTCGCCACCGCGACAGCCACCTGCATGCTGGTCCGGCCGGAGCATACGGCAAGGTCGTCTTGATGTCCCCCCCACGGCTTCCTCGGCGGCGGGGCGGCTTGTCGAGGTGCGGCCATGAAATCACGCGGTCGGGCGCCTGCGTCGTCGCTTCGGCCACGGCGTGCCATCTCGCCTAACTGAAACAGCCAGAATTGGGATACACCCTATGCGATTCATCAGCTTCACCCACCAGGGCCGAAACAGCTTCGGCGCCATCGCCGCTGACGGCGTGATCGACCTCGGCGCCAGGCTCGGGCAGAGCGACCTGGGCCAGGCGTTGCGACAGCGGCCAGTCGAGGCACTGATTGACGAGGCCGGCAGGCATGCCGCCGACTTGCCGGTTGCTGAAGCGCTCGATGCTTGCCGGCCGGTGGTGGCCGACCCGGAGAAGATTCTCTGCGCCGGCCTCAACTATGCCGAGCATGTCCGCGAAACGCAGAAGGAGCGCACCGAGCGGCCCACCATCTTCCTGCGCGTGGCCGAGTCGCAGGTGGGACACGGGCAGCCGATCCTGCTGCCGCCGGAATCGGCGCGGCTGGACTACGAGGGAGAGATTGCCGTGATCATCGGCAAGCGCGGCCGCCGCATTCCCGAAGACCGGGCGTTCTCCCATATCGCCGGCTTCGCCTGCTACAACGACGGCAGCATCCGCGACTGGCAGACGCATACCTCGCAATGGGGGCCGGGCAAGAACTTCCAGCATACGGGGGGCTTCGGTCCGGCACTGGTGACAAGCGACGAGATCGGCGAGAACGAGATCCTCACGCTGGAAACGCGCCTGAACGGACAGGTCATGCAGCGAGCCACGACCGACATGCTGATCTTCTCCATCCCGGAGTTGATCGCATATTGCTCAAGCTTCGTCACGCTGTCTCCAGGCGATGTCATCGTCACCGGCACCCCCGGGGGAGTGGGCGCGCGGCGCCAGCCGCCTGTGTTCATGAAGGACGGTGATGTGGTGGAAATCGAGGTCAGCAAGCTAGGCGTGCTGCGTAACCCGGTGCGATCCGAAAGCGGGGAAAAACGCTAATGCAGCATGCCTGTTCGCCATCGCAGGGGAATGATCTCGTGCGGCGAGGGCGACTGCAGGGCTCGCCCAGGTTCGTCAACAGGCGGAAGAATGTTGGTGATGGTGGTGGAGACGAAGGCCTTCGACGCTCGAAGATTCTCGCGCCCTGTTCGTCGTCCTCACACAAATTGCGGAAGACCCATCTTTACTTATATGGTCGCCTCCCTTTTGCAAGGGATATTTGTCTATAGCCAGTAGGGTGGTTGCGGACTTATATTCGGACTCGATCGCGGAACTAAGTCCGCCGGCCCCGATGGATTTTGCCGCAGAGGTCCTCATCTACAGTACGGACTCAAGGTCCAAGTAAAGTTGCAGGCTTGTCCTGCGTACGATCTCAGGACTCAACCCCTCCTCGACGCTGACGCTGACGTCCCGGTCCGCCGGATCTGCAGGAAGGCAGCACTGCGCCTGCGTGACTCGGTTGCCTGCGCTGACGCTCGCACGCCGGGCACCTCCTGCTCGCAGCCTGCGGCGGCACGGCGTTAAGCCAACCTCCGTCCAACGCCAGCTTACAACCTAACTGACGCCGGAGTTCGAGCCAGCCAAGGTAAAGAATGGATTCATTCAGCCCGGATTTGGCTAGTTCCCAGGCGGGCGTTGCCGATGCGGGCGTGGATGCGTTGGATTCTGACCTTGCTCTTCTTCCAGTTATTGCTGAGCTTCATTTTTACGGCTCATCTCATCGCACGCGGCGCTAGCCGGGCTTCGTGCCGCTTGAAGTGTTGAGTAGGACGAGAAGGCCGCCGTCGCTCATTGTGGCGAAGCGGGGGAAGCCCATGTCGACCGGAACGCGTCCTTTGACTGGTTCTACGATGTCACGCCTGAGGCGGATTGCAGCGGGGGCATCGATCCAACATTCGCGGTGATTCTGTCATGCACCTCGGGAAAGCGAACTCCATTTCGAGCTGGTTCATTGTTCGGCAAGGTGAACAATGTTTCTATGAATCAAGGCATTGCTTACTCAAGCTGTCACACAAGCGCCTTAATATCCCCGATGCGTCAGGAGGGGCCGCTTGGTTCGGCGCCCGGCCTCAATGTGGACTGACGGTAGGAAACCAACTCGTCCAAACAAAATTCGAATTGACAATGAAGAAAGCTCTCCTTGCAGTGACAGCCGCAGCCAGCGCCATGTCCGGCGCGGCCTTTGCCCAGTCGTCCAACGTGACGCTCTATGGCATCGCCGATGCCGGCATCAGTTTCCAAAGCCACGTCAATGGTGGCACCAACGGCAGTGGCTCAGTCACTGGTGTGACATCGGGTGGCCTGTCCGGCTCGCGCTGGGGCCTGCGTGGGATCGAGGACCTCGGCAACAACCTGAAGGGCATCTTCGTACTGGAAAGCGGCTTCGACATCGACACCGGCAAGTCCGCCCAGGGCGGCCGGCTGTTTGGTCGCCAGGCCTATGTTGGCCTGCAGGGCGATTTCGGCGCCGTGACTCTGGGCCGACAGCAGAACTCGCTGTACGACCTGTTCGGGGCCTATGACCCGATGGCGCTTGGACCGAGCTACTCCCTGAATTCTGTCGACAACCAGTTCAACGGCCGCGCGGATAACGCTGTCAAGTACACCGGCAAGTTCGGTGGCCTGACGGCAACCGGCTTCTACAGCTTTGGCCGTGACGTGAACACTGGCCTTGGCGGTGAAGTGCCGGGCCACTTCAAGGTCGGCACCAACTTTGGCGGTGGTCTGGCCTACGCGAACGGTCCATTCTCGGTGGGCGCTGCCTATGACCAGTTTCAGGGCAGCACCCTGGCTTCAGCGGACCTGACCGCGAAGCGCGCCGCGATTGGCAGTTCGTATGCCTTCGGCGCTGCCAAGGTGTTCGCTGGTTACCGTTGGATGCGCGACGAGGTCACCACGGGTACGGCCCGTCACGATAACCTGTACTGGCTTGGCGCGAACTACAGGTTCACCCCGGCTTTCACGCTGACCGGCGCTGCCTACTATACGGACGCCCGCACTGACAGCAAGGATTCGTGGATGTTCGTGTTGAATGCCGACTACGCATTCTCCAAGCGCACCGACGCATACCTGCTGCTTGGCTATGTGAACAACAAAGGCAATGCAACCTACGGCGTAACCGGCACGGCCAATACGCTGCCAGGTCAAAACCAGACTGGCGCGATGGTTGGCGTTCGCCATCGTTTCTGATACAGCTTGAGCACGCGCATTATCGCGTGCCGATGATAGTTCATATCGACCTTGGCTTGTCACTGGGTTCAAGGACGTTGGCCGGCAGTAATGTCGGCTTTTTTTTATGCGCCAGGTAGGGCGCACGACTTCTTGCTTCTCTGGTCAGTGAGACATTACCCCCGCTTTTAGGGCGATTGTGAGGTGGAATCCGAAGGGCGAGGAGAAGTACCGGTTCGCAGTCTATGCGGGCTGTCCCGATGACGAATCGGTCTGCCAAAGGTGGGGGCACGGTCGAGCCTGCGTTATGGGGGCGAAGGTCTTCTCATTTACCCACCCCACCAAAGGGGATTACGGACGGCACGGTACCGAAGAACAGTTGGTGACCTTGGAATAGCGGAGCTATCACATGCCTACCTAAATATTTATCGCGCATCGCCACGCCGCCGTACCGCTGGAAGGCTCCATGAGCAAGCGATAGGTGCCCTAGTTATGGCAGTGCTCGTCGGTGCGAAGCGCGTTGGTGCACGTTGCCATCAAATCAGTGAGGCGGTGAAGGTGTTGGGCAAACTGGCGTTCAGTAGGTGACTCGTTGCTGGGCGAAATCGTGCATTCGACTGCGGCACAAAGCGCCGCCCCATTCTGCGTGATCGAGAGCCTTACACTGCGGCGGTCCGTGCTCGGTCGCTCCGCCTTGACTAAGCCTCGCTGACACAGCGCATGCAAGACCCGAGACATTGCACCGGTGTCATGGCCGATCTGCTCGGCGACACCAGTCAGCGTGTCGGAACCGTGCCGACGCAAATAACAAAGCATTAGCCACTGGGACGCGGTGAGATTCGCATCGCGCAACGGTGGAATTAGCCGGTTGTGCAAGGCGCGCTTGAGTTGAGCGGTCGCTGCAAGCAGTTCGGGCAACGACGCTTTACGCGATGGCAAGGTACCCGTACTCATTTGGACAGCTTCTGGAGAGGGCTAGGGGAAGCGGATCGACCTCAAAGGTAATCGGCTATTGAGCAGGCAATATGAGCTGATGGTTCCAGCCCAGATAGGTGACACGTGACTACGTTTCCTTGTATGCCGGCTACTTTCTGTTCATTGGAACGGCGCTTGCTGATAAGACGTATCGATATGGATACTAACGATTCTTGCATGTGTATGGAACACTGAATCGTAGATGGATTGTCCGATGGGGTGGACAATACGAAACGAAAAACGTGGGCGTCAGAAATGTGTCAGGTTGGGTCCTTCCCCAGGAACAGTGCACTCTTGTGGCAATCTTCCCCAAGGCATTGTCTGGCAATCCGAACAGTCTGTCGGTCTCAAGAAGTTTTTCCTTTGCTCATACTCAGATAGACTGCGCCATCGTTACCAGGGTCCCCCGCCTTGTCCATTCGCTTCTCTCGCCAAGCGGCTTTTACCAATGACGCTTGCGCTGTCCAAGACATCAAAGTGCACGCACGGCTGTGTCATCGCCACACAGCCTGCCGCCAATGCAACGAATTTCCCTTGCAGAAGAGTCGAAGATCGACAAATTTGGGATCCATGTTTCCGTCACGAAACGACCACGCGAGAGCGACGGGCCGAGGGAGTCTGGTCGTGATCAAACAAGGTATATCGGTCGCAGTGGCGGTGGCTGTCTTATTACTGGGGAATCGGGGGGGTGAGTAACATGGGTAGTTGGCCATCCGCACGAGACTGGATTTTTTCCTTCAAGGCCTTCGTCGCCGCAATGCTGGCATTGTGGATTGCGATGTACCTTGGCTTGCCGCGCCCGTACTGGGCGATGGGGTCCGTTTACATCGTGGCGCATCCGCTCACCGGTGCCACGCGCTCGAAGGCGCTGTACCGCGTGCTCGGCACGCTGCTGGGCGCGGCGGCTGGCGTGGCGATGGTGCCGCCGCTGGTCAGTTCCCCGCCGTTACTGATCGCGGCCGTAGCGATCTGGGTGGCCTGCCTGCTCTATGTGGCCTTGCTGCACCGTACGCCGCGCAGCTATTTGTTCATGCTGGCAGCCTACACCTTGCCGCTGGTGGCGTTGCCGTCTGTCGATAATCCTGTTGGCATCTTTGACTTCGCCGTGGCGCGTTCCGAAGAGATTTGTCTCGGAATTCTCTGCGCAAGCGTGGTGGGTGCAGTGATCATGCCGGCCAGCGTGGCTGGAGTGTTGCACAACAAATCGCGGCAGTGGATGGCAGATGCCGCGCTGTGGGCCAGCGACATGCTCTCGCCAAGCCCCAGTGCACAGGTGACCCGTCATCACAGCCGACATCGCCTGGCCGCAGACATCCTGGCATTGGACCAGTTGATCAGCCAACTGAGCTATGACTCCGAGAGCGCCGCGCACGTGCATGCCGCTCGTGAATTGCGCGGGCGGATGACGATGCTGCTTCCAGTGCTGTCGTCGCTTGCGTCGATCGTCGAAGCGATGCGGGTTGTCGGCGGTGTCCCAGCGCCGCTAGCCTTGCGGATGCGCACGCTGAAGGACTGGATTGAGGGTGGCGGGACCGATGCACTGCCTCTTGCTCACAGTCCGATGCTGCCTGAACCTGGCCGTGATGCCACGCTCGCCGCGGCCGCGGAAGACCGGCTGCAACAGCTGGCGGCGCTCTGGGACGACTGCGGGACGCTGTGCCGCCGCCTGGGCGAGAAGCATATTGCCAGCCAATGGACGCCCAGGTTCGTGCGCTGGGAGGTGGGCCGTGCACGCCATTATGACCACGGCATGCTGCTGTTCTCGACCGTCACGGTGGCGCTTGCGATCTTCGCGATGGGCATGTTGTGGGTCCAGATGGGTTGGGCCGACGGGGCAGGCGCGGTGGCGCTTGGTGCGATCTCGTGCTGCTTCTTCGCTGCGCTCGATGAGCCCGCGCCGATGATCAGATCGTTCTTTCACTGGAACGTGGTTTGCCTCTTGATCTCGCTCGTGATGCTGTTCGCGGTGCTGCCGGTTGCGCATGACTTCGAGATGCTCGTGCTGATGTTCGCGGTGCCATACCTGATTATCGGGCTCCTCGTGGCCCAGCCGCGCCTGGCCATGATCGGCATGCCGCTGGCCGTGGTCACGGCCAACGACATCGGCATCCAGGGCGCCTACAGTGCCAACTTCCAGTCGTTCTTCAACAGCAACGTGGCTGGCATCGCGGGCATAGCGTTTGCGCTGGCATGGACGCTTGTCGTGCGTCCGTTCGGTACGCGTGCTGCCACGCGGCGCCTCGTGCGCGCCGGCTGGGGCGATATCGCCGAGAACGCCATGGGCACGCGGGGCGACTCCCATGCCAGATTGCGCGCGCGCATGCTGGACCGCCTGGCGCAACTGGTGCCACGACTAGCCGCAACGGAGAGCGAGGTGTCGAACGACGGCTTCAGCGAAGTGCGTGTGGAACTGACCACGCTGGCGCTGCAGCGGGAGTTGGCAGACATGCGGCCAGACGAGCAGCATGCGGTAAGACGTGTGCTGCGCAGCATCTCCGCCTACTACAAGGCACGCCTTGACGGCACGCTGGATGCACCACCGCTGGCGTTGCGCAAGCGCCTGGCCAATGCGCAACAGAAGGTGCGCTCGCGCATCGCACTGGCCGCGCTTGTCGAAATGCAGGTGGCCCTGTTTCCTCCGGCGCTGCCGGAATCCGTTTCCGGAGAAGCTTGATGCCCGGTGAAATCAGCATCTATGGCGTATTCATTCCCAGCCTGCTGGTGTGGATGCTCGCCGCCTTCATCATCACGAGCGCCGCGCGTGCCGTACTGGCCCGGGTGGGCTTCTACAGGCACGTCTGGCATCGTTCCCTCTTCAATCTGGCGCTCTACGCAATCGTCCTCGGTGGGGTGGTTGGCATCGTGCCTTGGCTGCAGTCATGAAATTCAAACTCTCTTCTCTTTGGCCGGTCCTGCTTACACTGACCGTCACTGCCGTGGGCGTGGTCGTCGTCAAGCACCTTTGGGACTATTACACGGTGGCGCCATGGACCCGCGATGGGCATATCCGTGCCGACGTGGTGCAGGTGGCACCGGATGTTTCGGGGCTCGTCACCCGCATTGCGGTCAAGGACAACGAGCATGTGAAGGCGGGCGATGTTCTGTTCGAGATTGATCGCGAACGCTATGCACTGGCGCTGCGCCAGGCAGAGGCCACCGCGGCGGCGGTACGTGCAAATCTTGCGCAGGCACGGCGTGAGGCCTCGCGCAGCCAGACGCTCTCCGAGGTAGTGTCGAAGGAGATCGTCGAAGAAGGCCACGCCAAGGTGCAGCAGGGCGAAGCCCAGCTTGCGCAGACAGAAGCCGCCGTCGACGTGGCAAAGCTCAACCTGTCGCGCACGCGCGTACTGAGTCCGGTGGAAGGCTACGTCAATGACCGGCTGCCCCGGCTGGGCGACTATGTCGTGACCGGCAAGCCGGTGCTGTCGATGGTCGATTCGAAATCCTTCCACGTGGAAGGCTATTTCGAGGAGACCAAGCTGCCAGGCATCCATGTCGGGAGCCCGGTCGATATCCGGATCATGGGCGAGCAGCGTGTGCTGCACGGCCATGTGCAGAGCATCGCGGCCGGCATTGAAGACCGGGACCGCACCAATGGGTCGAACCTGCTGCCAAATGTGAATCCGACGTTCAACTGGGTCCGCCTGGCCCAGCGCATCCCGGTACGGATCCAGTTTGACGAGACGCCCGAGGCTGTGCGGCTGGTGGCGGGACGAACTGCCACGGTGTCGGTGAAGGGCGACATCGGCAAGGCGGACGGCCGATCTGGCGCGGCCGCGGAGGCTGGCAAGGATCTCCCGCATGACCAGGTCGCGCGGGCCGGCAAGGAGACGTCGATCACCGGAGCCGTGCAGTGAACCGCTTTTCCCGCGCCACGCTGGTGGCGATGTTGCCGCTGGCGCTGGCTGCCTGCATGACTGTCGGCCTCGATCACAAGGTGCCCGACGATGCAGTCATAAGATCATCGGCTGCGAATGGCCCCTTCGCAGGCACGGACAATGCCGCGGTCTCGATCGGCGAGGTTCCGGCTAACTGGTGGCGTCTGTACGACGATCCGCAAATCGACGCGCTGGTGAAACAGGCGCTGGTCGCCAACACCGACCTGCGCGTGGCGGCGGCCAACCTGAAGCGTGCCATCGCCGTCTATCACGAGGTCGAAGCGGAAAACCTGCCGGAAGCCAGGTTCAAGGCGGGCGTGCAACGCGGGCAGATCGCCGGGGAGCCGCTGCTCCATGAAGAGAAGATTCCTGCGATGAACTTCGGCGACATCGGATTCGAGGTCTCGTACCTGCTCGATTTCTGGGGCAAGCTTGCGCGCGCCGACGAAGCCGCACTTGCCGCCGCACAGGCCAGCCACGCGGCGTTGGACCAGGCCCGCGTGGGCGTCGTGGCGGAAACGGTTCGAGCTTATGTGCAGGGTTGCACGGCCACGCATGAATTGCACGTCGCGGAACACCAGCTTGAGCTGCAGGAGCGCGGCGTCCAGCTGGCGCAGAAACTCGTGGATGCCGGCCGCGGCCAGCCGACAGACTTGCTTCGTGCACAGGCACAGGCCGATACGTTGCGATCGGCACTCCCGCGATATCGCGCCGAGCGCGAAGCTGCCGCATACAGGCTTGCCGTGATGCTGGGCAAGCCGCCTGGGGCGCTTGATCTCAGTAGCATGGCCTGCGAACGCGTGCCGGCGTTGCAGCAACCATTGCCCGTTGGCGATGGTGCCGCATTGCTCAAGCGCCGGCCCGATGTCCGCCAGGCTGAGCGAGAGCTGGCGTCGGCGACAGGGAAGATCGGCGTGGCTACGGCCGACCTGTATCCGCAGATTCGTATCGGCGCTTCGGCAGGCTTCACCGGTATCCTCGATCACCTCGGGCAGGCGCCCACTGCGCACTGGGGGTGGGGACCGCTGATATCATGGACCATCCCGACCAGCGGCACGCGCGCGCGCATCCACGGCATGGAGGCTGGCGCCGAAGGCGCGCTCGCGCACTTCGACGGGGTGGTGCTGAAGGCGCTGCGCGAAACGCAGAGCGCGCTGTCGGCCTACACGCACGAGCTTGAACGCAATCAGTCCCTGCATGCGGCGCGTGACAAGGCCAACGAGGCAGCACGGCAGAACCGGCTGCTGTGGCAGGCGGGACGTTCGCCCTATCTGCAAAGCCTGGACGCGGATCGTACCCTGGCCAATACCGATGCCGCGCTGGCCGCATCGGATGCGCAGCTAGCGATGGACCAGATCAACCTGTTCCTCGCGCTCGGCGGCGGGTGGCAGGGTGCGCCAGCTATTGCAAGCCATCCTGTCGGAGACGAGGCGCATTGACGGGGGTGGAAAGCGGGACAGACCGACACGAATTCGTCAAAAATTTGTCACTCAGTCAGAGAAGTATCGGCGTGTCCCACTGATATGAGTTTATCCAATAAACATTTCGACTGCTGTGCGAACTTTAGTTCGTAATTTTGAAATTATTGTGCATGAATGATTATAAATTCTGACTTACTCCTGCCACATGACAGTTGCGCAAATAGCGGCAGTGTCGGTGGGTGGTTTAGAGCAGGCCGCTGAAATACCTCCAGCGGAAGTCAGCGCGACGACTGGCCGAAGCGTTGATTTTGGGCACTTCGCTGTCCGGGCGTCGGCGCCATCTTATGTGCACGTCAGTCGCGGGCGAGCTCGGCAATGACCGAGTCCATCACAGGCACCAGGGCCTTGGCTTGTCGCCTACGACCGACGATTTCCAGCCAGCAGCACTGTCCCCCTGCGCGTCGCTGGCAGTGGGTCTAGCGCTTTCAGTCCAGCCTCCCAACCAGCCAGACGATGGCAAGATAGGTCAGCACGTGCGCGTACTGGTCCAGGCCAAATGCCCACCAGAACTGCGGCAGATTCGGTGTCAACTTGGCGCGTCGGCCGAGGCGCACCTTCCAGCGATCGATCATGTAGTGAACGACAGTGTCGAAGATCCCTAGCCAGAGCCAGTAGGCCATACCGAAGCCGACGAGCAGCACCGCGGTACACAGGCCATGCAAGCCCGCGTGGGCATAACCACCTGGGCTCCGGAAATCGCCCTTGCCAGCCAGCATCCAGCTCGGCTGCCACAGGTAGTCGCAGAGGAGATGCTTGGTGAACAGCGCGAACAGCAGCGGCAACGCCATGGCGAGCCCTCCACCCAAAGTCATGCCGGACCGTTCGCAGAACGACTGCACCCAACGCATAGGGTGGCGACGGACGCCCAGCTTGCCCATACTCAGCCGCAATGGCTAACGGGCTGTCAAGCGAGTTTTGTGCGCACATGGTGGGGGAGCCACCTGGCGGTCGCTTGTGTGCGAACCGATCAAGAGGCGGGGCTTGTCGCGCTTGCCGATGACTTCAGCTGCGCCGATCAAATCCCCCAGGGATTGGCCAGCATCCGCCGGTCCCTTCGAAGTCCTTGCCGTTGCACGTGGCCAAAGTGGCGGCGTGGTGCCGGCAAATGGCGGCAATTTGCGCATCGGCCATGCTGATCGGACGACCTGCTCGTTCACGCTGGGACACGAGGGCGGCGTAGTGCACGGTGGCGTTCTCGTCGAATGGCAGCACCCGGTCAGCGAATTCCTCGTCGAGCGAATGGCTCGATCAACAGACCCCAGAGTCCCTGACCATTACTGCCGTGACCGTTGCTGAGTTGCTGTACGGCATTGCTCGTCTGCCTGACGGACGCCGAAAGTCCGGGCTACGGGACGCCGCGGTGCAGATGCGATGACGGCCGGCTGCTAGCACGCTTCGGGCGGAGGGCCAGATTGTCGTTCGCGGCGGAGGGCTGTGTATTTACTAGACATAAGCGCAGTTATGTCTAAAAAATGACATGGAAATTATGAAACACTACGTATTACGTAGTTATACATGTAACGGTTCGCCACTTGATAAAGGTGGCGCTTCACGAAGAGGCGCGGGCAGGTCGTCGGGAAAACAGGCAAAAAATGTTCCTGCGCAAAAGTATTGTTCGGCGTGTGGGTTGCCTGGCAAGAACCCCAGGCGCGTCTCGTTTGGCGCGTCCGGTCAACGAACGCGCTTCGGTGTGCTGGCTCACGGCTTGCCCGCAAACGGCTGCGGCTTGAGCGTCCCCAGGTAGGCGACCAACGCGTCCATGTCGGCATCGTTGATGTTCTTGTACCAGTCGAACGCCATTGGCGGCTTGTAGTGCACGCCGTCCTTGCCGGTCCCGCGGATGGCCCGCGCGATCTGCGCCTTGGTCCAGCCCTTGAGCCCGCTTTCATGCGGCGTCAGGTTGCGAGAGACGCTTTCTCCCCAGGGGCCCTTGAATACCTGGCCGCCGGCACCGAGGCGCGCGTGCACCAGCATGCCTTTTTCGTCGCGAGGCGTATGACAATCCATGCAGTGACCGATGTCGGCGAGGTATTGCCCGTACCTGATCGTCTGCTTGGGAGAGGGCGCCTGAAGGCTCTGTACGGCGGGGCCGTAATTCGGCGGTAACGGGATGTTGTAGCTGGACTTGGCAACGGCGTTCTTCACCGGCGGTTGGGCTCGCAGGTAGGCGATGATTGCGGCGAGGTCCGCATCCGACATGCGCCGGTAGAACTCGATGGGCATGGGCGGCCCGATGACGCTCCCGTCCGGCCGGATGCCTTCGCGGATCGCCTTGGCGAGTTGTGCATCGGTCCATTTGCCGATGCCGGTCTCAGGGTCGGGCGTGATATTGGCCGCGTAGGCCTTGAATGGCGGTTCGTCGAAGACCATGCCTCCGGACAGGCCTCGGGCGGCCAGCGGTTCGCCTTTCTCACCTCTGGCAGCGTGGCAATTGCCGCACGCCACCACACCCTCCATCAGGTACTTGCCGCGCGCGAAGAGTTGATCGTCCCGCGCGTCGGCCGCGCCGATGCGCACCGCGAGCAGCAGGCCCGCGGCCAACCGCAAATACGTCCCCATGACGCCTCCCTGTTATTGTCAAGTGGGCCATGTGCCCACGCATGTTTTGTTGGCCGGAGTATAGGTAGCTTCCGTCCGAACACAATCATCCGATCGGTTGATCCGGAAGACCGGGTGTCGGGTGTGGCAAGGGAGGCCGGAGTTGCCAGTGGACGAACTGGGAGGCTAATCGGCGGGAATGACAGCGGAGGGTTCCACTGATAATGCCTGCGGCTTTGGTGCGTGGAGCCGCATTATTACGCCCAGAACACCTGATGTGGGGAAGGGCGCCTTCAAGAAGCATTCAATGCCCCGGATTCGCCAGCACAGGCCGCCAACAGCATCTCGCAGAATTCCCCGACAATGGAGAAATCGACATCGTCTTGTGCCGGATGAGCCCGATGCGCCGGCGGATCTCGGGCTCGACGATCGGCATGGCCCGCACATGGGCGCCCGGCAGCGCGGAGAGCGCCAGCGATGGCACGATCGCACAGCCAGGCCAGCCTCGACCAGCGCCATCAGGCACGACACGTGCTCCACCTCTTAGGCGTGGGCATCCTTGGCGGCTACTTCGCGGCCTATGCCGACGCGCAGGCGCAGCGCTCGGTACAGCTGGCGGCAGCCGCGTTCCGTGACGTGCGCGACATTTCCTTCGACATTGCCACCGTCGACGCGGTGCGCCAGGCGCCTTATGCCGCGCCGCGCTTCGACACCCTTTCGATCCACGTGAACGGCCATGCGCTTGACCCGGCGAAGACGCTCGGCATGCTCACGCAGCCGATCTCGTTCGCGGGATAGCCGGTGGTCACGATGCCGGTGGCCGATGCGGCATCGCCGCTGCCGCGCGGCGTGAAGGTGATCGCCGCGCCGTGGCACGAGGACCACTGCTTCGCCGCCGCGCGACGCATCGTCGAACATCTCGCCCCACGCTGATTTGCCCTTCGCACAGGCCTGTGGCCAGGCCGGATCGTGCGGCCTTGGCGCCTTTGCCCTGGAACAGAGCGGGCGGGGGTATCGACTCGGGGGGAAGGCATTTCTCCCCGCTTCTTGAGCCGTGGCCGCCGGGGTGTCCCGGTTAGTTAAATCGATGTCCCTATATGTCAAATGACATGGCTCGTCTTCGCAAATAATGAGTGCGTGGGAGCCGGGTCGGTCCGGTTCCGAAATCTCCCTTCCCGGACTTGCCATGAACTTCCTTGACGGACACCTGTTCCCCGAAAACCAGCAACCCCTGATCATCACGGCCGCGCCCTATGCTCCGTCGTGGATGCCGTCGGACTTCCCCGGCGAGATCCCCGTCACCATGGAAGAGCAAATCCAGAAGGCGGTGGATTGCTACAACGCTGGCGCCACCGTGCTGCACCTGCATGTGCGCGAACTGGATGGCAAGGGCTCCAAGCGCCTGTCCAAGTTCAACGAGCTCATCGCCGGCGTTCGTGCGCGCGTTCCCGAGATGATCATCCAGGTCGGCGGTTCCATCAGCTTCGCTCCGGAAACCGAAGGCGCGGCTGCAAAGTGGCTCTCGGACGACACCCGCCACATGCTGGCCGAACTCGATCCGAAGCCGGACCAGGTGACGGTAACGGTCAATACGTCGCAGATGAACGTCCTTGAGCAGTTCGACCACCGCGACATCGCAGGCAGCTCGATGGAAGATCCCGCGGTCTTCAATGCCTACAAGGAAATGACGGTGCCGGCGCAGCCGGGCTGGGTCGAGGAACACGTCCGCCGCCTCACCGCCGCGGGGATCCAGAGCGCGTTCCAGTGCTACAACGTCAACAGCTTCGAGTCCGTGGAACGGCTGATGCGCCGCGGCATCTACAAGGGCCCGCTGGTCATGAACTGGGTGGCGATCGGCGGCGGCATGGACTCGCCGACGGTCTACAGCCTGGCCAACTTCATGCGCGGCGTGCCGGACGGGGCCGTGGTGACGGTGGAAAGCTCGGTGCTCAACGTGCTGCCGGTCAATACCATGGGCATTGCGATGGGGCTGCACGTTCGCTGTGGCACGGAAGACAATCTCTGGAACCAGACGCGTACGCAAAAGATTGGCACGGCGGCACAGGTCGAGCAACTGGTGCGCATCTCGCGTGAACTGAGCCGCCCGATCGCGACCGCCAAGGAAGCGCGCGAAATGTCCAAGATCGGCGTGTTCTATGACACGGTCGAGGAATCGCTGCAGGCCAACGGCTTCGCGCCCAACCGGAACGGTGGCCGTCAGGGCTATCTGCAGAAGGCCGCCTGATCGGGCGCGCATTCCCGCATGCCAGGGCTTGTCCGGGCCGGATCCCTTCTCCGGCCCGGACGGGCTTTAGCGGCCACACAACCGGGTAATGGAAACAATGAATAACGCTGAGCGTCTGCACCACGTCATGGCTGCCGAGCAAACCGTGACGCGCTTGTACTACACCCTCGACCGCAGTGACTATGCTGGTGCCTCCCGTTGCTTCGTGCGCGACGGCATCTGGGAGCGCAGTGGTAATGCGCTCCATGGACACGAGCAGATCCTCGCTTCCCTGAACAAGCGGCCCGCGACGCTGCTGACGCGACACTATGTCAGCAATTTCCTGGTCCTTGAACATAGCGGATCCCGCGCCAAGGTTGCCTTCAACCTGGCTGTCTATCGCTCCGACAAGGGCGAAGCGCCAGCGCTGCCCGTAGCCGGCACGGTACCGGCCATGCTGGCCGAGGTGGAATGCGAGTTGACCTGCAGCGAACAGGGCGACTGGCTGATCCAGCGCCTCGATCCCTTGATCACGTTCACGGCCTGAGGCCGCTTCGTCGCCGATACAGATGCTACGGGTTCCCGTAGCATCTGTCTTTGCATCGGGCCTGGGGCCCAGCCCCGCTGGTCATGTCACGTGCCGCGTTGTTCCACTGTCGTGCGCGAAGCCCGGATCATCGTACTCGCGCGAGATGTCCTTCCTGGTGTAGTCACGCAATTGCGAGGCGGCAAACACGCTGAGTCCCGCACACACCAGCACGTAGACGGCAATCGCATACCCGGTGTGGTAGCGCGCGAACAGGGCCGTCGCGATCAACGGGGCGGGGCCGCCTGCGATGACTGAAGCGAGCTGGTAGCCCATCGATGCACCGCTGTAACGCAATCGTCCGGTGAACGTCTCGGCGATCAATGCCGCCTGCGGGCCGTACATCATCGCGTGCGGGACCAGCGAGAGCACGATCGCGGCGAATACCCACATCGGATTGCGGGTGTCGACCATCGCGAAGAACACGAAGCCGAACACGCCCACCGCCAACGCGCCCGCAATATACATGCGGCGCCGTCCCCACACGTCCGACAGGTGCCCGAAGAACGGTATCGTGAAGAACTCCAGTACGGCCGCGGCCAGCACGGCGGTCAACAGCAGGTTGCGCGACATGCCCAGTGTCATGACGCCATAGGTGAACACAAAAGCGGTGAAAATATAGAAGGGCGCTTGCTCGGCCATGCGGACCAGGGCCGACAGGATGATGTCCTTCGGCTGGCGGCGAATCACTTCCAGCATCGGCGTCTTCTCGATCCGGTGCTCGGCCAGCAGGCGCGCGAAGACTGGTGTTTCGAGCACGGTGAGCCGGATATAGAGCCCGATCGCGACCAGCACGATGCTGAGCAGGAATGGTACGCGCCAGCCCCAGCTCAGGAACTGGTCACCGGCCAGCCAGCTCATCGCCAGCACCGCCAGGTTGGCCAGGAACAATCCCGCCGGCACGCCGAATTGCGGCCAGGAGGCGATCAGGCCGCGATGCGCATCGGAACGCGCCCATTCCATCGACATCAGGACCGAGCCACCCCATTCGCCGCCCACGCCTACGCCCTGGATAAAGCGCAACACCGTCAGCGCCACCGCGCCCCAGATACCGATCCGTGCATAGGAAGGCACGAACGCGACGGCAAACGTCGCCACCCCCATCAGCAGCAGCGTGGCCACCAGCGTGGCCTTGCGACCGATGCGGTCGCCGTAGTGGCCGAAGATGGCAGCGCCGATTGGCCGCGCGATAAAGCCGACGGCATAGATCAGGAACGCCTGCAGCGTCCCGACGAGCGGATCGGATTCTGGAAAGTACAGCTTGGCGAACACCAGGCCGGTGACTGTGCTGTACAGGAAGAAGTCATACCACTCGATCGTGGTGCCGACTGTGCTGGCGATCACGGCGCGACGCAACTGGCGCCGTGCCTCCGATTCAGTGAGGGGCATCGCCCCGGCTTGCGCGGGATCCATTTGCATATCCCCAATAGGCGATATACCGGTATGGACAGCCGGCGCCTGAAGGCGTTCCCGCCGGAGCTTTCTTGTCGAAAATGCCTTCAGCTTCGTACTCGCGAGCCAGATGCAGGGAACGCGTCACTGCATTTGTAACAGTAGACAGGACGGATTCCGCGCAGGCATCATGCGGCTCCTGATCGTCGGAGGACACGACGTTCTCCCGGGCAGCCTTCGCACCCAAGGCTGAGCGGCACCGCCGCGGCCATGGTCACGCTCTTGCGCCACACGAGCCAATCGATGCATCCGGTGGCCAATGCACCTGCCTGCTCCAGGTCCTATCTCACCCGCGGTCGCAGCGTCGGGTGCAACGCCGGTTCTTTACCTGGGCGTGGCATGCCGGAGCGTCCAGCACGATGCACGGCGTGTCCGGAATGACGCCATTCGGGCAGTGAAGCGCTGCCGAGCCCGCCCTATCCTAGAGGCAGATCTCAGCCCCATGACATGCAGGATGGCGGCCTGGCCGACGGCAGGCAGCTGGTGGACGCGATGGACCCCGTCGACACCATGACGGGGCCGAACGTCGAGGATCAGGGCGCCGGCTGGACCAACCAGTACGGCTCGCGCTCATAGTAGCGATGCACATCGATGGCCCATTGTTCATCGACCATGCTGGGCCAGTTGTCCTTGTGAAAGCCCGGTCCGTACTTGATGCGGTTGGCGCTAAGGCCCACGCGCAAGCATTTGGCGTCCGTGTCCATGACCAGCGCGCTCCACGGAATGGCATGCAGCGTCTCGCCCATGCCGAGGAAGCCGCCGGTCGCCAGGACCACATAGGCGACGCTGCCGTGTGGGACGTCGATCATGATCTCCTTGATATCGCCAACGTATTCGTTGTCGGTCGAGTAGACCCGGGTCGCGTCGAAGCTTGATGCCGCCATGACTTCCGGTCCGGGACCCTTGCCAACGCCGCTGCCCACGATCGCGGCGCCCAGGTCCGAGGTGAGATAGCGATTCATGACAGGTCTCCAAGCTGTTGCAGGTGCACTGGCGCAGCAATCTGCATGCCTGCTGGCCAACGACCCTGGCCCGCCCCGCGTCATGCGTGCCGGTCTACCCGCATGACCGCGCTGGCGGCGTCGACCACAGCCGCCAGCGCAAGCATGGCGATGATCACCGTGCAAGCCTGGGGCAGGCGGAACAGCGACAGCTCGAAATACAGCATCTGCCCGAGCCCGCCGGCGCCGACAAAGCCAAGGATCGCCGCCATGCGGATATTCGTTTCCCAGCGGTACAGGATGTAGGCCAGGAACTGGGGCCATACGCCGGGCAGCGTCCCATACACGAACACCAGCGCGGCCGGGGTGCCGCCTTCCTTCAGCGCACGCGCGGGCGCCGGCGGCGCATTCTCGAGCGCCTCGGCGAACAGGCGGCCGAGCACGCCCGCCGTGTGCATGGCGAGGGCGAGGGTGCCGGCAAACGGTCCAAGGCCGACTGCCAGCACGGCCAAGGCGGCCCATACCAGTTCCGGAATCGAGCGCAACAGGTTCAGCAGCAAGCGCGACAACGCGCGCAGCGCATCGCCGTAAAGGCCGCAAGCCGGCAGTGCCAGGCCAAAGCCCAGCACCGCCGCGCACAGCGTGCCTACGGCGGACACGGCGAGCGTTTCGAGCATGCTGACCGCGGTCTTTGCGAGGTAGGCGGACGACACGTCCGGCGGGAAGAACGTCAGGAGGAAGTGCGCCATCTCGGCCGCGGCGTCCGCCGAAAGGAGCTGGCCCAGATCGAGCGACAGGTACGCGAAGCTGCCCGACACCGCGGCGGCCACCGCGATCAGGGTGAGCAGGCAGCGCATGCAGAATTGGGCGGCCCGGGCCTTGTTCGCCATGATTCAGTCGAGCAGCTTGCGCAGCCGCGCGCTGAGCGCGTCCGCCAGCAGCACCAGCAGCAGGAACACCAGCAGGATGGTCGCGGCTTCGCCGCCGTTAAGCAGCTTCATGGCCTGGTCCATCAACTGCCCCAGCCCGCCGGCACCCACGAAGCCCATGACCACGGAAGCGCGGATGGCACATTCCCAGCGGTAGACGGTGTACGAGACCAGTTCTTGCGCGGCATGGGGAATCAGGCCGTAGAACAGGGCCGGCAGGCGCCCGCTCCCGCTGGCAAGCAAGGCATGCACGGCGTGCTTGTCGCTGGATTCCAGGATCTCGGCATAGACCTTTGCCAGCATGCCGCCATAGGTGATGGCCAGGGCGAGGACGCCCGCCGCCGCGCCCAGGCCGAGGGCGCGCACGAAGACCAACGCCCATACCAGTTCCGGCACGCCGCGCAGCAGCAGCACCAGGGCGCGCACGCCGGCGCGCACAGCCATGCGCGGTTTGTGTCCGGTTCCAGGGCCGATGCGCGACACGGAAAGGCTGCTCGTCAGTGCCACGGCAAGCGGTGTTGCCACGACAAAGGCGAGTGCAATCCCCGCGGTGGCAATCGCCAGTGTTTCCAGCGTGGCCCTGACCAAAAGACCGAGAAATTCGCCCGACACCTCGGGCGGCAGGAAATTGCGCACGAAAGCGCCTGCCACCTTGAGGTTGCCGGCGTCGAACAAGGTGGAAGGGCTGAACTGGGACAGCCGCAGCAATGGCCACAGCAGGAGCAGCGCGAGGACGAGTCCGCTGGCGCGCCGCAGCGCATGGGGATCGCGCGGGTGGGCGGTCATCGGCACGCCGGCCTGGATGGGGCGCCGTCGCCGCGCGCGCCTGTGGCGACGCTGAGCGGCGGCTGGCCGCCTTGCACCGGCGGCGTCGTGCTTTCGGAGGCATAGAGTTCGCGCAGCAGTGCATCGGTCACGCGTGCGGCCGGCAGGTCGAAGGCGATCTCGCCCGCCTTCAGGCCGACGATGCGGGGAAACCAGCGCAGCGCCAGGTCCACGGCATGCAGGCTGGCCACCAGCGCCACGGCGCGCGTATCCGCTTCCTTGCGCAGTTCGCCCAGCGTGAGGTTGGCCAGCACCGGGTCCATGGCCGAGACCGGCTCGTCCGCCAGGATCAGTTCGGGCCGCTGGTAAAGCACGCGGGCCACCCCCACGCGCTGCAACTGGCCACCCGAGAGCTGGTCGCACCGGTCGAACAGGCGATCAGCCAGCTCAAGGCGGGCCAGCTGTTCGGCGGCGCCATCGATGTCGGCCGGATAGACCAGCGACAACAACGATTTCCAGGCGGGCCAAAGGCCCAGGCGACCGGCCAGGATGGCGGTGATCACGCGCTGGCGCGGGGGCATCGGCGGGGCCTGGTGCACCATGCCGATGCGGCAGCGCAGTTGCCGCAGGCGCGCGGCGGACAGCGCCCAGGGGCTTTGCTCCAGCACCTCGACCCGGCCCTCGCCGGGTCGCAGCGACGTGGCCAGCAAGCGCAGCAAGGAAGTCTTGCCGGCGCCGGACGGACCGATGACCGCGATCGGCTCGCCGCGGCTGGCCGCCAGCGTAATCTGGCTCAGCGCACGTTGTCCGTTGGCGTAGCGGATGCTGGCGGCATCCAGGCGGAAACTCATCAGGGCCGCATTACTGGATGAGGCCGGCGGCGCGGGCTGCGGTCTCGATGCCGGCGTAGTTTTCCGCGCGGGTGGGGATGTACTTGACGGTCCGCTGCAAGGCCATGATCTCGCGCTGCTCGGGATTGGCGGGGTCAAGCTGCAGGAACGCGTCGGTCAGCTTCTTGCGCAGGGCCGGATCGAGCCCGCCGCGCACGGTCCAGTTGTAGTCGAAGTAGGGCGGCGTCACGGCAAAGACCCGGACCTTGGCCGGGTCCACCTTGTGCTGCTCCACCAGCTTGTCCCATACCGAGGCGTTGAGCACGCCCGCGTCGGCCTTGCCGGCCTGCACGAACGCCACCGTCGCGTCGTGGGCGCCCGAATAGGCGACGGTCTTGAAGTCCTTGTCCGGATTGATGCCGGCCTCCAGCAGGAAGTGCCGCGGCATCAGGTGGCCGGATGTCGAGGACGGCGCGCCGAAGGCGAAGGTGTGCCCCTTGAGGTCGGCCAGCGACTTGATCGCGCTGTTGGCGGTGATGAACTTGCTGGTGAACGCGGCATCTTCCTGGCGCTGGACGATGGGGATGGTGGCCCCCTTCGTCCGGATCTTGCTCTGGACGTAGGTGAAGCCACCCAGCCAGGCCATGTCGATCTTCCCGGTGGCCAGCGATTCGACCACCGCGGCGTAGTCCGTGACGGGCACGAACTGCACCTTCATGCCGGTTTCCTTCTCCAGGTAGTGGCCGAGCGGCGCGAACTTGCGCTGCAGTTCGGTCGGGGATTCGTCGGGGATGGCCGAGACCCGCAGAACCGACTGGGCACTGGCGAGACCGGCAAAGCCCAGCAGGGCGAGCGCGGCAAGGCGCTTAAGCAACGGCAACACGGGCATCTCCATGAGTCATCTCTCCGATCACTGCAGCGTCCGCGAAGCCTTCGCGGCGAAAGATTTCCAGGACCTCGTCCACGGCATCCGGTGCGCACGACACCAGCAAGCCGCCGCTGGTCTGGGGATCGGTCAGCAGCGCCTGCTGGCTGGGCGTGACAGAGGTGGACAAGTCCACCTCGCCGCCGTAGCTGGCCCAGTTGCGCCCCGAGGCGCCGGTCACCAGCCCCTCGGCGGCCATGCGTTCCACGCGCGGCAGCAAGGGAATGCGCGCCATGTCGAGCCGGGCGCCGATACCAGCGCCACGGCATAGCTCGAGCAAGTGGCCGAGCAGGCCGAAGCCCGTCACGTCGGTCAGCGCGTGGACGCCCCGGACTTCGGCCAGCAACCGGCCGGGCGTGTTGAGCCGGGTGGTGCAGGCAATCAGTTCCTGATAGCCGTCGGCATCGAGCTTGTCCTTCTTCACCGCGGCGGACAGCACGCCCACGCCCAATGGCTTGCCAAGGATCAGCTTGTCGCCCGAGCGGGCGCCGCTGTTCTTCTTGACCCGATCCGGATGCACCAGTCCCAGTACCACCAGCCCGTAGATCGGCTCAAGGGAATCGATGGTGTGGCCGCCCGCGACCGGGATGCCCGCCTGGGCGCAGACCGATTCGCCCCCTTCGAGGATCTTGCCAATGACCTCGGGCGGCAGTTTCTCGATGGGCATGCCGACCAGCGCCAGCGCCATGATCGGCGTCCCGCCCATGGCGTAGACGTCGGAGATGGCGTTGGTGGCGGCGATGCGCCCGAAGTCGTACGGATCGTCCACCACCGGCATGAAGAAATCGGTGGTGGCGATCAGGGCCTGGCTGTCATTGAGCTTGTAGACCGCGGCGTCGTCGCTGGTTTCCTTGCCGACCAGCAGGGCTGCCGGCGCCGGGAAGCCAACCGAATTCCTGAGGATTTCAGAAAGCACGCCGGGCGCGATCTTGCATCCGCATCCGCCGCCGTGGGAGAAGGCGGTGAGCTTGATCTTGGTGTTGTCTGGCTGGGTCACTGCAGGGCTCCGGGTGATTCTGGTTTCAAGGCGTCGGCGACAAGTTTACTCACTTCCGCGCGTTCGCGGGCCGGCGCGAACAGCGGCGCCCGCTGTGCGCATTGCTGGCGCAGGCGGGTCAGGAACCCGGCATCGCGGCTGGCGCGCTCCAGCACCCGCGCCAGTTGCGCGGCGTCACCGACCGGAAAATAGCCTTCGTAGTCACGGCCGAGCATGCCGATATTGCCCGGAATACGGCTGGCCACCACCGGCACGCCGCTGGCGACGGCCTCGATGATCACGTTTGCGCCGCCTTCCATGACACTGGAGACCACCATGACGCGGGCTTGCCGGATGTGCTGGCGGGTTTGGTCATGGGGCAGGTTCCCGAGCCAGGCATAGCGACGCGGGCCGGGCCAGGCTCGGGTCTGCAGCGCCAGGGCGGCCTGCTCATACGCCTGGTCCAGCGCGCCACCGATCTGGACCAGGCGCACGCGCGAATCGTCGGGGAGCAGCGCCAGGGCGCGCATGGGCGTCAGGGGATCCTTTTCCGCCCGCATATGGCCGACCACCACGACATCGAAGTGATCCTCGCTGGGCGCGGTGGGTGTGCATGCCGGCGCGGATTGGTAGATCACCCGGCACTTGGTGCGCTGCGCGTCCGTTAACTCGGCCAACCCTTCTTGCTGCAGCACCACCAGGTGCGTGGCGAGTTCAAGCGAGCGCCGGGCACAGGCATCGGTGCGGATATCGCGGTACAGATCGGTGCCGGTCAGCACGACGATCCGCGGACGGTCGGGACAGGCCCCGGCGAAGCTGGCGATGGACTCGGCCGAGCGGCGCGCGTGCAGGGCGATCAGGCAGTCGGGCAAGGCGCCGCCGGAGCTGGCCGCCAACCATTCCGCGGCCAGTGTGACCGCATAGTCTTCCTGCAGGAACCGTGACCAGCGATGGGCGGTTTGCCAGTTGCCGTTGTTGGCTTTGCGCAGCGCCGGACTGATAATCGCGACGTTGGCCTTGGGAGGACGCATGACGACAGGTTCCGAGGGGGCGGTAGCAAGAAGGATAAACAAGTTCGGGCTCGATGCGGCGTTTGCCGGGGCGCACCGGCGCACCTGGGCCGTGCTTCAGGGCCTGTCGCCGTCGCAGTGGCAGGTTCCCTACGATGCGGGAATCAATCCGCCCTTGTGGGAATATGCCCATATCGCCTGGTTCACGGAGCGATGGGTGCTGCGCGAGCCGCGTGCAGGGCAGGACGGCCGCTGGATCGCCAGCCTCCCGTCCATGCTGCCGGACGCCGACCGCCTGTTCGATTCCATGCGGGTCGCCCACCAGGATCGATGGCATCTGGCGCTGCCCCCGCTCCCCGAGATTCGCGACTACGCTGCCGCCGTGCTGGCGCACGTTCGCGCCAGGCTGGCCGCATCGGACGATACCGACGCGGCGCTCTATTTTTACCGCCTCGCCTTGTTCCACGAAGACATGCATGCGGAGGCGCTGACCTATATGCGCCAGACGCTGGACTATCCGGTGCATGCCCCGCTGGCCATGCCTGCCATGGCGCCGGACTCGGGGCCGGTCGCCGCAGGCGGCGACGCGTTCCTGATGGGGACGCCCGATGGCGACGGCTTTGCCTTCGACAACGAGAAGTGGGCCCACCCGGTCCGCATTGCGCCTTTCCGTATCGATCGACATTGTGTGAGCAATGCCGCCTTTGCGGAATTCGTGGCCGCTGGCGGCTACCGCGACCCTCGGTGGTGGTCCGACGACGGACGCGCATGGCTGCGGCAGAGCGGCCTGACGCATCCGGTGCGCTGGCGCGAGACGGACGGCGGCACCCCGCGGCAATGGGCGCTGCGCTGGTTCGGGCAATGGGTGCCGCTGCCGCCGGAACAGCCGGTGTGTCACGTCAATGCCCACGAGGCGGAAGCCTATTGCCGCTGGGCCGGCAAGCGCTTGCCTGCGGAGTCCGAATGGGAATATGCGGCCACGCATGACCTGATCCAGTGGGGCGGCGCCGTGTGGGAATGGATGGCGGATCCGTTCGCGCCCTATGCAGACTTCTCGCCCGACCCCTACCAGGAGTATTCCGCCCCCTGGTTCCACACGCATCGCTGCGTTCGTGGAGGATCGTTCGCCACGGATGCCCGCATGCAGCATCCTCGCTACCGGAATTTCTACCTGCCGCGCCGCAGCGATCTCTTTGTCGGATTCCGCTGCTGCGGTTGAGGGCGCAGGGCGGTAAGATCGTCTGAAACACGCGCCAAGGAGCATCGGATGCGGTTTCTCTGGCCACACATGCTCTGGCTGCTGGTCTCGCTTCCCCTACTGTCGGCGGCCTACCTGTACCTGATTTCGCGACGCAAGAAGTACGCGCTGGTGTACGCCAGCCTTGCGCTGCCGCGTGCCGCGCTGGGCCGCAGGCAACGGCTGCGGCGCCACATCCCGCCGCTGCTCCTGCTGGTCTCGCTGGGCGCAGCCCTGCTGGCTTGCGCCCGGCCCATGGCGGCCCTCACGCTGCCGTCCGACACCATCACGCTGGTACTGGCCATGGACGTCTCGCGCAGCATGGCGGCGACGGATGTCCCGCCCACGCGGATCGGCGCCGCCCAGCAAGCTGCCCGGGAGTTGATCGTCGGGCTGCCGGCCAGCGTGCGCCTGGGTATTGTCTCGTTTGCCGCGACGGCGATCGTCATCCTGCCGCCCACCGAGAACCGGCAGGACATGGTCGACGCGGTCGATCGCTTTCAACTGCAGCAGGGCACGGCCACAGGCAGCGGACTGATCCAGGCGCTGGCCGTGTTGTTACCCGACGATGGCATCGATCTGGAAGCGATTCTGTTCAGTGGCGAGTCGCTCGCGCCCGGCGCCGCGGGAAGATCGCTGACGGAGGCCGCCGCCGCGGATGCCGTCCGCAAGCGCGAACAGGAAGGGCGGACCACCCGGCCGGGCGCTTACCGGCACGGTGCGGTGATCCTGCTCAGCGATGGCCGCCGTACTACCGGCCCCGACCCGCTGGACGCCGCGCGCATGGCCGCCCAGCGCGGCGTGCGCGTCTTTACCGTGGGCTTCGGTGCGCCGCCGGATAGCCGTGAGGCGGCATCGGGCATGGACTTCACCATGCAGCCGGACGAAACCACCTTGCGCTCCGTCGCGATGCTCACGGAGGGCGAATACTTCGCGGCGGGGTCTGCCGCGGACCTGAAGCAGGTGTATCGCCAGTTGAGCGCGCGCTTTGTGCTGGAGCGCAAGGAAATCGAGATCAGTGCCTTGCTGGCGGCAGCTTCCGCCTTGCTGCTGGTGGTAGCGTGCGGTTTGTCGCTGCTGTGGTTCCGGCGGTGAACGGGCGGCCAGGCGCCGGGCTGCGAAAGGGGGCGGTCAATCGGCATTTACCCAATCCCGATAAATTATCGCTGCCAAATAAATGGCGATAAATGCTCCGGCCGCTATCGGTGTCGAAGACCACGCCGAGGCAAGTGACGCCCGGCAAACGCAACTGGCGGGCCGGAACGAAGGGCGCCTGAGGGAAAGGCGCAGGTAAATGTCCGGTGCCCGGCGCGCCTGCTCAGGGAACGGTTGTTGCTTGAGCATGGCCATTGCCCATTGTCAGTTTCGTCCGTTTGGCGAATGCCCGCGTGATTTTCCCTGGACACCTTTCACTTCGAGCTGCCGCGGAACTGATCCGTGACAGCGTCAATTCATGGATCGATGACTACGCGCCGAGCATGGGCGCAGCCCTCGCTTACTACACGGTGTTTTCGATTGCGCCCTTGCTGGTGATTGTCATCACCGTCGCCGGCGTCATATTTGGCGCGGATGCGGCACGTAATCAGGTGGTCGGTGAATTGACCGGCCTGATCGGCGATCAAGGGGCAGAGGCGATACAAGAGATGCTGGTGGCGGTCAGCAAGCCAGCCGCCAGTACGCTGACGGCCGTCCTCGGCGTACTGGCCCTGTTGGTTGGCGCGACGACCGTCTTTGCCGAGCTGCAGTCAGCGCTCGACCGCATCTGGCGGGTCCCGCAGCGACAGAAGACATCGGGACTGTTCTCGCTGATCCGCACGCGACTGCTTTCCTTCGGCATGATCCTGGGCATCGGGTTCCTGCTGGTGGTGTCGTTGCTGTTCAGCGCTGCCCTTTCTGCCCTGGGGAGGGAATGGGGGCCGCTGCTCGGCATCAACGAAGCGGTCGGACATGTCCTGGACAGCATCGTCAGCCTGGTTCTGCTCACCGTGGTGTTCGCGATGATCTACAAGATCATGCCGCGCACGAAGATACGATGGTTCGACGTGTGGCTCGGTGCGGCGGTGACCGCCGTGTTGTTTACGCTGGGAAAGTTTCTGATCGGCTTGTATATCGGGAAAACCGCCGTAGCCAGCGGTTATGGCGCGGCGGGGTCACTGGTGGTCCTGCTGGTGTGGGTGTATTACGCTGCGCAGATATTTCTTCTTGGGGCGGAATTTACATGGCACTTCGCGCGCCGATTCGGCTCTTTAAAGCACAGTGACCCGCGGTCGCAGGTGCCTGATCAGGATTCGGCACAGGAGGCGGGGCATGGCCTTCCCCATTAACCGGGCTGTCCGGAATGGAGCTGTTCTGGCCGTGATCCCTCGATATGCCGGATCTATGCTTATTACGACCATCGTTGGGAGGTCGCGGAAAGCAGTTCGGGCGCACATAAGAACCTGCTGCAGGGGCTCTTTTTTCCTCTTTCGCGGGCAGAGTCAGCCGACGCGGGTGACGGAACATAGCTTTTTTTAAGGCGAATACCGCTTCTCGACATAAAGAGGACGTCGTCACGGCAGAATCGCTGCTCGCCTTATGCAGACTCCACTACAGGCGCCTGAAACACCGCAAGGGCACTCGTTTGGGCATTCCAAGAGACGCATCCACGACCCCGCGGTCCACGGAAATCCCTGATCGCAATCCACTCATGCGTAATTTAATAAGGGACTATTTCTGAATACCTTTACATTCTTTTCCAGTCATTCATTAGTGGTTCTGCGAGAACATTGAAGTTTTAGTTTTGAAAAAAACACTAATATTTTTTACGTGTTTGTATATGTGGATAAGAGGTTGGTGAAGTATTTACATGCAGGATAGTCGGGTCGAATATGCGCGCACATGAAAGGCCGTATCAACTGTGATACGGAATCGACCGTCAAGCCATTCTTGACGAAAATGATTGGGACCCCGATGTTTGCACTCCGGCTGGAGACGGTTCATGGAACAAGCTCTTGCTCTTACATCAGAATCAAGAGCAAGTTGTCCTCTTTTCGTGTCGATCGGGGAACGCCTTCGCCAGTCCCGTCGTTTCATGGTCAATGTGGTGGTATTGGCCAGGAACATTTTGATGTTCCACGCGTGATACGGAACGAACCGGAAGTCGCCTATGAGCCAGGCATTCGAGAACTGGAATCGCCCGGTGGCACCCAGATTTCTGTGCATGGCACAAGCTTCGCTAACTGCCTCGGCATGCTGCCCTCCATTCTGGATATCCGCGGTTATGTAGGCGGCGCGAGTGCGGTGCATCGAAGGGCATTAAATGCATCCCATGCTCACGAACCGAAGATCAACATACCTCGGCGTAGTCGATGGAGGAGGAATCTTGTCATGCAGAAGGTTCTCGCAGTGTTTGGGACGCGTCCCGAAGCCATCAAGATGGCACCGCTCATTCACCGGCTGCAGCGTTCGCCTGACTTCGACTTGCGGGTATGCGTGACTGGCCAGCATCGGCAGCTGCTGGACCAGGTGCTTCAGCTCTTCAAGATCGTGCCGGACTTTGACCTCAACGTGATCTGCAAAAGCCAAAGCCTTTCCGACATCACCACACGCGTGCTGGCTGGCGTCCAAACGGTTCTTGAGGAATTCACGCCTGACACGATGCTGGTTCACGGAGATACCACCACGACATTGGCGGCGACGCTGGCGGCGTTCTATCGGAGCGTCCCGGTCGGCCATGTCGAGGCCGGATTGCGAACCGGCGACCTGACCGCGCCCTGGCCCGAGGAAATGAACCGGCGCGTGACGGACATCATCGCATCGTGGCATTTCGCGCCGACGCAGCAGGCGCATGACACGCTGTTGCGCGAGGGGGTCAACCCGATCCGCGTCCGGTTGACGGGCAATACAGGCATTGACGCCCTGCTCGAGGTCAAGCAGCAGATCGACGCCGATTCGCAAACGCGCGCGCGCCTGGCCGACAGCTTTCCGTTCCTGGATGAATCGCTACGGCTGGTGCTGGTGACAGGGCATCGGCGCGAAAACTTTGGCGCGCCGTTCGAGCGCTTCTGTACCGCGCTGCGCATGCTCGCCGATCGGAACAAGGACATCCAGGTCGTCTATCCGGTCCATCTGAATCCCCGGGTACGCGAGCCGGTCAATGCCATCCTGAGCCAGCATCCGCGGATTCACCTGATCGATCCGCAGGACTATCAGCCGTTCGTGTTCCTGATGTCGGCCGCTTACCTGATCGTGACGGACTCGGGCGGGATCCAGGAAGAGGCGCCGGCGCTGGGCAAGCCGGTTGTCGTGACGCGTGAGACCACGGAGCGCCCCGAAGCGGTGGTGGCCGGTACGGCGCGCCTGGTGGGAACGGATACCGACCGGATCGTCCTGGCTGTCGAATTGCTGCTGCGCGATCACGAGGTGTATTCCCGCATGTCGCGTGCCCACAATCCATTTGGAGACGGGCGTGCCAGCGAGCGAATTATCAGTGCCCTGCAACAACCCGTTAAGGCGATGTGTACCGCCGCCTTCTCTCGCTCGATGCACGCGGAGCCGGTAACGGACCCGCGCGTCATCCAGCTGGACGGCAACACCGCAACCTGGAGGAAAACATCATGAAATCTGCAGCGACCTTGGCGGCCATCCTTGTTGCTGGCGTGTGGGCCGCGGGGCCGGCGCACGCCCAATTGTCGCCGGAGGCGGCCGCGGTGATGTCCGGGCCGATTCTCTATCTTCCCGCAAGCCCGTCCGATCCGGGCGGGGTGAATGGCTACGACCACGACCGGCAGTTCGTCGGTGTCGAAGCAGACGACCATGGCACGAACCGGGCAAAGCGCGCCAGCCTGATCAAGAAGCCGCAGAAGGCGGTGGCGGGCCCGAAAGTCAACGCCGGCAATTACGCGCTGTCGATTGCCCCGGGGCAGTCCAAACGGTAATGGGCCTGTGGCGCCCGGCTTGGCACAGATGTTCGAGGACGTCCGCCGTGGCTGGATTCCGCCCTGGCATGTCCGGCCTCGGTTTCCCCTTCGCGCTTTGGAGACGAATCGTGTTCCATAAACTGCGTTTGATGTTGCTGCGACTCAGCACCGTGGTGTTCATGGTGCTGCTGGTGGCCGCCACGGGACCCGCCCGAGCCGCCACCAACCTGATTGCCATGGTGGTACCCGATAACTATTCGCCGACCGATCCGCGCATCACCGCGTGGCTCGACGCCGCACTGGAGGAGGGACTGCAGATCAAGCTGATCACCGACACGCAGGTGCTTCAGGGCGTCACGCCCGCCCAGTACCCGGGCATGATCCTGCCGGACCAGGTGCATCCCAATGCCAGCGATGCCATGGTGACGGCGATCGAGACGTATGCGAATCAAGGCGGCAATGTGATGCTCGTCTACGATTTCGGCGCGCTGACCACGACCGGCTTCTATGCGTCGCAACGCAGCCGCTTCAGCAACCTGGCTGGCGTGAACTACGTTCTCTACGACCAGTACGGCGGCAACATGATCGGTCTCGGCCCGATTACCGGGCTGAGCAGCACCTTGCGCGCCATCCAGGTTCCCCCCGGCAAGTCCATGGCCTGGACGACCACATCGTCCAGTGACCCGGTGGAAGGTGTCTCGGGCTATGTCTATGGCTTCCTGACCTATCCAAGCTACGTCACGCAGGGGGCTTACACGGGCAAGGCTTTCCTGACTTCGCCAAACTTCGGACTGGTTGCCGGGCTGCGTTCGTTCGGTTCCGGCCAGGTGCTTTTCGTCAATCTGCCGCTCACGTACCTGAAGGGACAGACCGACGGCATGCTGATGCACGGGTTCGTGCGCTACTTCGGCGAAACCATGATGGACATGCCACGGCTCTCGGCACAGCCAAAAGGCCTGGCCGGTCTGGTGCTGAACTGGCACTTCTGCGCGGGCGACCAGATCGCGCCAGCCTACCAGCTCAAGAACTGGGGCATCTTCAACAATGGCCCGTTCTCCATCGTGATCACCGCCGGACCGGACCAGATCAACTTCGGCGACGGCAAGGGGGTGAACCTTTCCAACAACACCTCGGCGAAACAACTGGTCGCTTACCTGATGAGCAAGGGGCACCATATTGGCGACCATGGCGGCTGGATCCACGACTATTACGGAGACAACGCCAGCGAGACCAACCAGTCGACGTTCCAGCAGTACCTGGTGCTAAACAAGCAGAGCGTTTCTGCCGTGACAGGGATGAATACCGTCGAGTATGCGGCGCCACAAGGCAACACGCCGCAGTGGTCGCTCAACTGGCTGGAACAGAACGGTGACACCGGCTACTACTTCGTCGGCCATACCGGTATGGCGCCCACGCGCAGCTACCGCAATGGCGCCTTGCTGAACCAGACCATTCGCGCGTTCCCGGTCGTGCCGTTCGGATCGAACGCGACGTTCGAGGAGTTCGAGGACTTCAACGTTCCGGCCTCCAGCATCAGCGCCTGGTACAGCCAGTTGACAGACTTCGTGGTGAAGAACCGCACCAGCCGGCTGATCTACATGCATCCACTCGGCGCGGTGGACTACCGGAGCGTGCTCAATGGCATCTTCTCCTATGCCAGCACCCTCAAGGGGCAGGGCGTGTTCAAGTGGTACACCATCAACGAACTCGCCGTCTTCGGGCAGCGGCGCCAGCAAACCACCTGGCAATCGACCGATATGGGCAATAGCTGGAACTTCCAGGCAAGCAACCCGGCCGGGTTGACCGACATCACCTGGGTGCTGCCGAAGATTGCCTACACGCAGCCGGTCGTGACCCAGGGTGCCGCGACCGTGACGTGGGACTCGACCAACTGGCTGGTTACGGCAGGTGCCGGCAATGCCGTGGCGTTCACCAGCGGCAAGCAATGACAGCTGGCCACGTCGCACCATCCGTTTGCCGGACGGCAATGTAACGCCGTCCGGCGATGACCCCGCACACAGTGGATCACTCATGCTTCGATCACTTGGCACTATCCTGCTGCTGGGCGCGGTGTTCTCCGCGATGGCCCATGCTTCGCCGAGCGCCGCCGAGCCGCGCGTTGCGCACGCGGTCGTCGCGAGAAGGGTGGCACCAGCCGACCTCTCGCAAAGCGACAGGGCCGAGGCAGGCCAGGTGAAGGACACAGCAGCGATGGTCGCTGTGCGACAGCCTGCGGGCAGCTACAAGGACGAGCCCGACGATACCCTCGAGCGGCCGCCTGCCCCGGTCTTTGAAGCGCCGGCGACCGGTACGAAAGCGGGTCACATCGCTGTCTCGACCATGACGGGGCTGCTGACCCTGATCATGACCCTCATCGTGCTTTACGCAGTCAGGCACTACATCTTCACGCTGAACCGGCTGTTCGGCAGGCAGCGGCATCCCTATCTCGATATCGATGTCGCGGAATGGCCGTCGTTGACCGTCATGATCGCCGCGCACAACGAGGAAGCGGTGATCGCCGGCTCCTTGCAGTGCCTGCTGCGGACGGACTATCCGGCGGACCGGCTGACGATCATGCCCGTCAATGACCGCTCGAACGACCGCACGCGCGAGATCATCGAAGAATTCGCGGCGCGGCATCCCGGCCGCATCCACCCGTTTCACCGGATCGCCGGGAAACCCGGCAAGGCTGCCGCGCTCAAGGATGCGAGCGAGACCGTCAAGACCGACATCATCGTCGTCTTCGATGCCGACTACCTGCCCCCGGTCGGCTTGCTCAAGCAACTGGTGGCCCCGTTCTTCGATCCCGAGGTCGGCGCTACCATGGGCCGGGTCGTGCCACTGAATCTCGGCAGCAACCTGCTGACGAGGTTGCTCGACATGGAGCGCTCCGGTGGTTACCAGGTGGACCAGCAGGCGCGCATGAACCTCTGGCTCGTGCCCCAGTACGGCGGTACGGTCGGCGGTGTCCGCGTGCGCGCGCTGCGCAGCGTGGGTGGCTGGCACGATGACGTGCTGGCCGAAGACACCGACCTGACGTACCGGCTGCTGCTGGGAAACTGGAAGACGATCTACCAGAACTGGGCCGAGTGCTACGAAGAAGTCCCCGAGGCGTGGCCGGTCCGCATCCGGCAGATCATGCGCTGGACCAAGGGCCATAACCAGTCGTTCTACCGTCACGTCCGCCGGGTGGCTGCATGTCCGGGGCACGGACTGCTGGAACGCCTGGATGGCGTGGCGCTGCTCGCCATCTACACCATGGCACCGGTCATGCTGCTGGGCTGGGCGCTGACGATCTTCCTGTTCTACACGAGCGGGTTCGCGCTGCATAGCACGCTCATCCTGCTCGCGCTGATGTCTTACGGCACGCTGGGCAACTTCGCGGCATTCTTCGAGATTGCAGCGGCCGTTCACCTCGACGGCGGCCGCGAACGCATCCGCTTGCTGCCATTCAACTATTTCGGATTCATCGTGAGTGCCTTCACGATCGCGAGAGCCATGTTCGACCAGGTGATCGTCGATGTCCTGTTTCAACGCAAGCTGTATTGGGACAAGACGAAACGCTACCGCCAGGGCGGCTGAAACGGAGCTGAAAAAATGTGGCCAATCCTGCTGGTCGTCCTGACCTTCCTGGCTTTCGGTCTGCCCCTGGCGCCGGCCTACGTGGAATGGCGGCGGCGCCGCGACATCTCGCCGCTGGCGATCGATGGTGAGCTGACGCTGGACGTGCGCGCCGTAGCGACCGAGTTCCGCGCCATGCTGGATGCCAATCCGGGCGATATGGCCAGGGCAGGGGCGTTGCGCGACGACGTGCTGGAAGTCGGCGTCGACTGGGTACCGACATCCTCGGAGATGGCGCGCAAGCGCTGCGATCGCGTGCTGCTGGCCCAGGGCGACCTGGAGTTGCCGGACAACTTCACCTTTACGCGCGACCTCTATGCGAAGCGCAATGTCCACAGCGGGGAATGGAACCGCCTGCGCGTGGTCGTGGCCGAAGGCGGCCTGGTCCTTCGCGAGGGCAGCGTGCTGGACCATTGGGCGCATGCGCGCTCGGCGCACGTCGCGGCGAACTGCAGCTTGATTGGTCCGTTGGCGGCCTTGCAGGGCGTTGTCGTGGAAGAGGGGTGCAAGTTCACCTCGCTGGCGGGAAGCACGATCCGTTTCGGCAATCCGGATCATCGCAAGGATGCCACCGTCAATGGCCAGCGCCGGCCTGTGCTGGAGCCCCGGGAGCGAACGGGCGCGGGACCATCCCCGCATCTCGGCCGCCGCATCATGGAGCATGACTATTATCTTCCGCCCGGCATCCGCTACGACGGAGACCTGATCGTCCACGGCAACCTGAAGATCGGAAGCGGGACGCGGATTGCGGGGAGTGTCAAGGCAACCGGTTCCATCCGGGTTGGGACGCGTGTCCGCATCGACGGCACGCTGGTGTGCGGTACCGCGCTTTATGTCGCGCCTTGCTGTGCCATCATGGGCCCCGTTGCCGCGGAAGAGTCGGCCAGCATTGCCGAGAACTGCCTGATAGGTCTCTTGTCCAGGCCCACCTCGCTGGCCGCCCCCGAGGTCTATGTCTGGAGTGGGACGACGGTGCATGGCGCGGTGAGCGCGATTGTCGGAGGAAGGGTAATGCCGGCCACCACGGCTTCGCCGAGCGACGAGCATGAATAGATTCTGCGGGCTCCTTCTCCTCTGCGCTTCCATGCTCTGCCTGGATGGCTCCGCTGCGGAACTGCGCCTGACCGGATACCAGCGGCCCGACGGCGCGATCACGACCTACTACGGTGGCGACTCGGTCGATCCGTACTTTGCCATGAAAGCGCTGCTGGTCGCGTCGGACATCGGCCTGGACGCCAACGCCGCCGCGCGCCGGTGGATCAACTGGCTGATGCCGCGACAGCTGAAGAGCGGACAGTTCGAGCGCTACTGCCTGACCCGCGGCCGCTTTGCGTCGTGCCGCCGGGCGGACGCGGACGATGCCCTGCTTGCCACCTGGATGGAGCTGCTGGTCCGGTTTTCACCGCCCGAGGGCATGCCTCCGGCGTGGAAACGGAGCTTTGACAAGGCGAGCCGCCATCTCGACAGTTTGCGAGATCCGCAACTCGGCGTTTTCCATATCGCCGCGGACCTGCCTGTTTCCCTCATGATGGACAACGTCGAGATCTACAGCGCATTCAGGGCCGTGGGCAAATACTGGGAAGACGCCGAGGACACCGAAGCTGCGCAGAAGTGGACGGTGAGGGCCGACCAGCTCGAGCAGAACATCCTGAAGGTGTTCTGGCGGCCGGGCTTTGGCTATCAGGTCAGCACCCAGGAGCGCGACAAGGTCGAATTCTATCCAGACACAGTTGCCCAGATATTTCCTATCCTTGCTGGGGTAGCGCCCGCTGACCAGCCGGCCAAGGTGCGCTACGCGGCCTGGATGGCGCAACACCGCTTTGCCTGGCTGCAGTTGCCGGAGACCGATTATCCCTGGGGCCTGGTGGCCCAGGTGGCCGACAAGATGGGGGACCAGGATGCCATCACCTGCTGGCGCGTACGCGCGACCCAGTTCCGGCACGGGACGCACTGGAACGTCCTGGAGGAGGCGCTATTCCAGGCTTTCGTAGCGCGATTGACCCCGGAGCAGGCCATCGCGCCGGTACCGGCCGGCTTGCGATGTCGGTAGCCCTCCCTTAAGACGGGCGGATTCGTAACGATCAAGCAGGGCTCCCCAGAGTTGCGCCGTAGGCATTGGGGCCATGACCACTGGAGGGTGATGACAATATGCGCCACGGAAAGCTGCGGGGAATCCATGCCGCCCACGGAAGCCGAAACTGGCTTCCCCTGCTGGGCATGCTGATGGCAGTGACTTCGACCAATGCCTTTGCCCAGGTGGAAGGCACCGGGCCGCGCACCTTCGCGCCGCTGCTGACCGGTTTTATCGAGGGGGGCCTCGGGCACGCCAATCTGACCGGCGATAACCCGAACTGGAACGACCAGTACCTCCGGGGCGGTGTAAACCTGACGCCCAACGATTACGTGACCGGCGAGATCAGCCATCAGAGTCACTTCGGCGATCAGGGTACGTTCTTTGGCCTGGGCTACACGCGGACGTTCAATGAGGACTGGTACGCCTTCCTCAGCGGCGGCACCAGTGCGGGTGGCTTCTTCCTGCCGGATTACCGGTTTGACGGGATGCTGTTTCGCAAGCTTCTGCCCAAGAAGAACCTGGTGGCGGGCCTGGGCTTTACTTACTACAAGGCCAAGGAAATCTATGACGACAAGACCTTGCTGGTGGGCCTGACCTACTACTTCGACCAGCCCTTCATCGTCCAGGTCCTCGGGCGGTTCAACCGCAGTGACCCTGGCAATGTCCGGTCCAATCGCGGTGTCATTGCGCTGACTTATGGCCGCGACAAGGATCAGTTCCTCACCTTCAAGTACGAAGGTGGCAATGAAGCGTATCAATTGACTGGCCAGCAAACCTTGCTGAATGATTTCAACAGCCAGGAGTTCACGTTAACGTGGCGCAAATGGATCACCAAGACGTGGGGGTTCAATTTGCGCGCGATCTACTATGAAAACCCGTCTTACAAGCGCAAGCAAGCGGAGGCGGGGATCTTCGTGGAGTTCTAGCCATGATGCATGCATCCACGCCACTTTCCGCCGCGCCCGACAAGGGGGAGTCCCTGGGCCGTACGGTGATCAGTGTCGCACGGCACCGATCGCTGGATCGCCTGAGTCTTTCGGCGCCGACTATAGCGGGTATCGTGCTGGTTCCATTGCTGTTCAACGCGATCGAATGGAGCCTGCACAACGATCTCAGTGCCATCTGGGCCGGCGTCTTCGCCTTCTGGCTCGATAAGCTCGAGATCCAGGGTGCCGTCACGGAGCGCCTGACCAGCGTGGCAGGGCTCGACTTGTCGCTGCCACACCTCGACGTGGTGGCCGGGCTGCCTGACGCGGTGACGTGGCGCATGTCGGCGGCGCTGACGGTCCTTGGCGGCCTGCTTGCCTTGCGCATGCCTGACCGGATGCTGCCGCTGCGCTATTTCCTGCTGTTCGGCATCCTGATCCAGTTCACGGCGCTCGCCTTCTTTGCCTTCATGCCAGAGAAGTTTCCCTACACCGTGGGCAGCTTTATCGACAACGGGATGAAGGCCGCGGTCGGCTTCCTGGTAGTCCTGCCCTGGGCGCATGCGCTGGTCTACTACATCTTCGATTATTCATGGGCGAAGAAGATTGCCCTGACCGTTATCACGCTGGTCTTTGTGGCTGTCGCGGTCCCATTGCAGCTGATGCTGCATGTCTACATCGTGCAGAAGTTCTCGATGTTGTGGCTGCCCGTGTTGTCGTTCCTGTTTGGTCCGACACTTGTCATCTTTTCCTGTATCGCGTTGTACGGGTGGGGGATGAGCTGGCAGCGACTAAGGGGACGATAGGGACAGGCAGTGGAAGCGGGGCAGGGTGCATGGCGGCGGGCACCCGCGGCATCGAAGTGCGTGTCTCGCGTCGCAGGGAGCACCCGTCATGTGTGGCATCGTCGGCGCGATCTCGTCGCGCAATATCGTCCCGGTCCTGGTGGAAGGCCTGCGCCGGCTGGAGTACCGCGGCTACGATTCTTGCGGCCTGGCCGTAGTGCTCGAAGGCGCGCTCCAGCGCGCCCGCACCGTATTGCGCGTGGCGGAGCTGGATGCGCAGAGTCAGGCCTCGGGGCTGGTCGGGCAAGTCGGCGTGGCGCATACCCGCTGGGCCACGCACGGCAAGCCTGACACCGTCAACGCCCACCCGCACATATCGTGCGGGACCATTGCGCTGGTGCACAACGGCATCATCGAGAACTACGAGTCCTTGCGCGAAGAGTTGCGCGCAGCGGGCTACGGATTTGAATCGCAGACCGACACGGAAGTGGTGGCGCACCTGGTCCACCAGGCCTACACGTGTCCGGACAACCCCACGCGCGGCGACCTGTTTGCATCGGTGCGCGCGATCACCCGGCGCCTGCACGGCGCCTACGCCATTGCGGTGGTCTCGAAGGACCAGCCTGACCGCCTGGTCGGCGCGCGGTCGGGCTCGCCACTGGTGGTGGCGCTCGGCGAGAACGAGGCCTTCCTCGCGTCAGATGCCATGGCAGTTGCCGGTACCGCCAACCGCGTGATCTACCTGGAAGAGGGCGATGTCATGGAACTCACGCTCGACGGCGTGAAGGTTCATGATGCGGCCGACCACGCCGTCGAGCGCGAAGTGCGCGAGGTGAGGGCGAGCGCCACGGCGGTGGAGCTTGGGGCATACCGCCATTTCATGCAGAAAGAGATCTTCGAGCAGCCACGCGCGCTCGGCGATACGATCCATGGCGTCGAGGCCATCCACCCGGAGCTGTTCGGTGACTGTGCGGCGCAGGCGTTCGCGCGGATCGACAGCGTGCTGGTGCTGGCCTGCGGCACGAGCTACTACTCGGGCTGCACCGCCAAGTACTGGCTGGAATCGATCGCCCGGATCCCGACCCAGGTGGAAGTGGCCAGCGAGTATCGCTATCGCCAGACCGTGCCCAATCCGAACGCCCTGGTAGTGGTGATCTCCCAATCCGGCGAGACCGCCGATACGCTGGCCGCATTGCGCCACGCCCGGGAGCTGGGGCACGCGCACACGCTTGCGGTCTGCAACGTGGCGACCAGCGCGATGGTGCGCGAGACCGCGATGCGCTTCCTGACGCGGGCCGGCGTCGAGATAGGCGTGGCTTCGACCAAGGCGTTCACGACGCAGCTCGCCGCACTGTACATCCTGACGCTGGCACTGGCGAAGGCGCGCGGGCTGCTCGACGAAGCAGCGGAAGCGTCCGCACTGGCCAACCTGCGCCGCCTGCCGGCCGCGCTGGGCGGCGTGCTGGCGCTGGAGCCTCAGATCATCGCCTGGGCCGAGGACTTTGCAAGGCGAGAGAACGCGCTGTTCCTGGGCCGGGGCCTGCACTATCCGATCGCCCTGGAAGGCGCGCTCAAGCTCAAGGAAATTTCGTATATCCATGCCGAGGCCTATCCGGCGGGAGAACTGAAGCATGGCCCGCTGGCGCTGGTCACCGAGGCGATGCCGGTGGTCACCGTAGCGCCGAACGACGCGCTGCTTGAAAAGCTCAAGTCGAACATGCAGGAAGTGCGCGCGCGCGGCGGCCGCCTCTATGTGTTTGCGGACAGCGACTCGGGGATCGGCTCGGGCGACGGTATCCACGTCATCCGGCTGCCCGAGCACGGTGGCGAGCTGTCACCGATCCTGCACGCGGTGCCGATGCAGCTGCTCGCCTACCACACCGCCTGCATCCGCGGCACCGATGTCGACAAGCCGCGTAACCTGGCGAAATCGGTGACGGTGGAGTGATTGGGGGTGGATAAAAGAGGGTTCGTTCTTCGGCGAATTGCAGGGTGTCGGTCTTGGCAGATGCCGCTGTTTCGCCGGCGTAGCCGGCGACCGCCACCGCTATCGCATCATCGCCTTCGGCTGCTGCGCGGCTCACAAGTCGGCAGGCGCGAGGACATCAACGGCGCAGATGCTGGTGCTTCCGTTTCTGACATCAACTTTGAACAAAAAAGGCGGACCGACGCCGGGGAAACGCCGGTCCGGGCTGGGTCGACAAGCAAAAGTCCGCACAATTGCCGTAACCCAGATTCAAGCGATTGTTTGGCCTTATTCGGCTTTCGCTAAATGTAATGCCCCGTGCCCGGCAAGCCATGCTTTGATGGACACAAAACGTTCGTCATCGAACAGAGCATGGCGGCTCCTCATCATTGCGCCGCCGGCGAATCAGCAGATCCGGGAGCAAGTCGGATAAGGCGGGCGAGTACACCTCAGCCTCAGCGGGGCCTGCATGTCGGCGGCGGCGCTGGCGATCGCCGGGGTCAAGCGAAAATGGCCCGCTTTATCGGCGCGTCTTGTATTGAGGGAGGCTTCCGGTGCCAGGGCCGAAAGAGCCTGCGTCGGTCCGGGGAGGAAGCGGGCACATCAACAGGGCGGATGGCCTGCGTCTAGCACTCGGGCATGCCTGAATAATATTCGCCTGGATTAGCGGGGCGTTCGTTCAGAACGTATTCATTCTGAACGCCGACCTCGCCCCACCGGCATAGCAGGCAGCACTAAGTGGTCTGGCCAGGCTGCTCGTCATCGATCGATGCCTCGAGCAAGTGCCCATATGCATCGATTTCCTTTTGCGTTCGCGCCTGGCTTTCCGCGATCTTCCCGGGCGTCACTTCGCCTTCGATAAATTCGACCGACACCCGTTTCACGCGCGGGTCCTTGTCGACGATCCCTTGCAAGACCTTGTCGAACAGCTTTTCTCCGGCACGCAGGCCCAGTGGCTGCGGCACCAGCACCTTGACCAGCAGGATCTCGTTGTCACCAGTTCCTTGCGCCGCCTCAGCGAGTGCGGATCTCAGGTAGCTTTTCAGTTTCAGGACACTCAGGTCACCGGGTATCCCGATATGCGATACCCGAATCGATTTCTTGGCCATGCCGGTTGCTAACGCGTATTGTCGAAGAGCGGAATATACCGCACGGCCGCGCAGTGCAGGTCCCTGCTTGAGCAGCTTGCCAAAGCGCCAAGGCAGCGCCGTGCCGGGTCCGCGCAATGTTCGGTAGGCCACATCGCGGGTCCCCGCGCGGTTCCGTCCTTCCCTATCCTCATTGCTGATGAGTCCGGCCCCTGTCCACCGTGTCGTCGAGGGTGAGCGCAGGCCATCGGGCCACGCCATCGGGAAGATGGGCTGATCGATGTCGCCATATTTCCCGGCAATGCCGGTATCTGTGCACTGGCTTGCCTGACACGTGCCGTCACGCAGACCGATCCCCGTCCACGCCATAACAAGACTCAATGCTCGAACAACCCGCGTCGACGCGAGACCAGGGTCCCGTGCCGCGCAAGGCTGGAGAGGAAAGGTGATGGCCGCACAGACGGATGGGCAGGCGTCGACAAATGCTCTGGGACTCGGTCCCCGCTTTGCACTGGAAAGGCCAGCACTATCGGTCCGGATCCTGGTGGTCGCCTATATACTCAGCGGCATCATCTACTTCATCTGGCGTAGCGGGACCTTCAACCCGGAAGCGATGGGGTTGTCGCTGGCCCTGTACGCCGCCGAGCTGTTCGGCTTCGTGAACGGCCTGTGCTACGTGATGATGACCTTCCGGATGAGCGACCGGGAGGCGCCGCCGGCGCTGAGCGGCGTCAGCGTCGATGTCTTCGTGCCGACCTACGACGAGTCCGCCGAGCTCGTGCGCAGGACGCTGCTGGCCGCCAAGAACATCCAGTACCCCCATGTGACGTGGCTGCTCGATGACGGCAATCGGGACGAAATGCGCAAGCTGGCGGCGCAACTCGACTGCAAGTATCTCTCGCGCGGCATGAATGCAAACGGCAAGGCCGGCAACCTCAATCACGCATTGCTGTACAGCGGCGGCGAATTTGTCGCTATCTTCGATACCGACCACGCCCCGCGCAAGGACTTCCTGTCCAAGACGCTCGGATACTTCTCCGATCCGGAGGTGGCGTTCGTGCAGACGCCGCAGGACTTCTACAACGTCGACGCCTTCAGCCATCGTGTTGCCGGCGAGGCGGTCTGGAGCGAGCAGTCGGTGTTCTACAAGGTGATCCAGCGCGGCAAGGACACCTGGAACGCCAGCTTCCTCTGCGGCAGCTGCGTGCTGCTGCGCAGGTCCGCGCTCGAAGCCGTCGGCGGCTTTGCGGTCGACACGGTGACCGAGGATATCCATACGTCGATCCGGCTCCACAAGAAGGGGTTCCGCTCGGTCTACCACGCCGAATCGCTCGCCTATGGCCTGGCGCCCCACAACATCGATACCTACCTGAGCCAGCGCATACGCTGGGGCACGGGCGCCATGCAGGTGCTGCGGCGCGAGGGCGTGGTCTTCAGCCGCGGCCTGAGCCTTGGGCAGCGGCTGAATTACCTGGCGTCCATGCTGATCTATTTCGAGGGCTGGCAGAAGCTGGTCTTCTTCCTGACGCCGCCGGCGGTGCTGGGCTTCGGCATGCTGCCGATCATCGGCTCGACGTGGACCTTCTTCGCGATCTTCTCGGTCTACTACCTGGCTTCCCTGCTGGTCTTCCTGGAGCTGGGCAGGGGCTATGTCTCCTTCCTGCTCAACGAGCAATACGGCATGGCGCGCTTTTTCGCGTTCATGCTGACGATCACGGGCCTGTTCCGCAGGCGGGTGTCGTTCGCCGTGACCTGCAAGGACTTCAACAAGCGCGGCAGGACCTGGCTGTGGCTGGCCCCGTCGCTCGGCGTCGGCGTGCTGAACGCCGCCTGCATTCCGGCTGGCATTGCCCGCATGGTGCAGGACGAGATTCCGCTGGGCGCGGGGATCATCTCGATTTTCTGGGCGAGCGTGACGGTCTGGACAGCGATCCTGCTGGCGCGCTTCAGTCTGCGGGTCGGCCGGCGGGCCGGCGGGGATTACCGCTTTCCGCTGCGCATTCCGCTGACGCTGACCATGCAGAACCAGTCGTTCTTCGGCCTGACCGTGGACCTGTCGGCAAGCAGCGCGCTCTACCGTGGCGAAGTCGTGCCGGCACTGCCGCGCGAGGCCAAGGTCGATGTGGAGGTGCACCTCCCCAATGCCGTGGTCCGCTGTGATGCGGCGGCCACCTTCACGTCCCGGCAAGGCGTCTCGGGTCAGGAGGATTGCCTGATCGAGCTGCACCTGCAGTGGGCGTCCCCCGAGGCGCGACGGATGCTTGACACGTTCCTGTTCGGCAGCGGCCTCCAGTTCGAAATGGGCCGGCTGCGCGAACGGCAGGCGCCGCCACTGGCGCGGCTGGCGAGCGCGCTGCGGCGCGATGCCAGCCTGCCGGCCAACGACGAGATCTGGGAGCCCGGCCTGCTGTCGCAGCAAGGCAGCAATGCCGCCTCGCCGATTGCCGTGGCCTACGCGAAGGGCGAGGCCGGGCATGCGCTGTCGATGATCGCGAGCAGCATGGCCTTCGACGTGCGCGCCGATACAGTGCTGCGCCAGCGCATCGCCGGGCGGCAGTCCGAGCAGCACATCAGCCTGAGTCCGGCGGGAATGCTGGAGACCCCGACCGGCGCGATCCATCTCTACAACGCCGCGCCCGCCACGCTGGCGCGGGAACCACAGCAACCACGGCAACAATAGGACCGTTCCAGGGGGGCTGGTGTGGTGCTTGCGCCGGCTTGCCAGGCAAGTTGTGTTGCCAGCGGCCGCGCGCCCCGCCAGAATCGTATCACCACATTCTGGCAACCTCACCGGGGAGGGCCGTGCATGAACCGCAGCCGGCGGCACTGGATCGCGAGCACCCTGGCATTTTCCGCGGGCATCGGGTGCCGCATACGATTCGCGCGGGCCATCTCCCAGCCCTCGTGGACGCTGTGGGATCGCTATGCCAGCGATGCCATCAGTTCGGACGGGCGCGTCATCGAGCACGCCCGCGAGGCCCGCACGACATCCGAGGGCCAGGCCTATGCCTTGTTCTTTGCCCTGGTCGCCAATGACAAGGCTCGCTTCGACCTGCTGCTGGACTGGACGCTGAGCCACCTCTGGACTGACCGCGCACAACCGCCGGCATGGCTGTGGGGGCAGCGCAAGGACGGCAGCTGGGGCACCCTCGACAGCAATACCGCGACCGATGCCGAACTCTGGATGGCTTACACCTTGCTGGAGGCGGCACGCGTTTGGGAGCGCCCGGCATGCCGGCAACTGGGCACGGAAATGCTTGCCGCCATCCGGTCCAGCGACATGGCGCGCCTGGCTGACGGCAGCTTTATCCTGATCCCCGGCAAAAGCGGATTTCGCCTGGCCGAGCGGACCTACCTGATGAATCCGAGCTACGCTCCGGTGCAGCTGTTGCGCCGTCTTGCCTCGCACCAGCCGGAGGGGCCCTGGCAGTCGGTCGCAGCGAATCAGGTCAAGCTGCTGGCCCAAAGCGCTCCTGCCGGCTACGCGCCGGACTGGTGCCGTTTCAGTGAGGGCGCCGGCTTTTCGATCGAGCCATCCAAAGGTCCGACCGGCGGCTATGACGCCATCAGGACGTACCTTTGGGCAGGCATGCTGAATCCGGCGGATCCGTCCGCCGCGCAACTGCTGAACGCGCTGGGCGGCATGGCGAAGACGTTTGCCGCGAGCGGCCGGGTGCCGCACTACGTGAACGTGCAGACGGGCGAGGTGTTCGGCGAGGGCCCCGCCGGATTCTCTGCCGCCGTCTATCCGTTCCTGGTTGCCGCGGGACAGGCGCCACTCGCCGACCGGGTGCGGCTGAAAATGGAAAGCGATATCGAGAGCCAGTGGCCGTCGCTTGGCTATTACGACAGGAATCTCCTGCTGTTTGCCTCGGGGTGGGCGCAGCAGCGATACCGGTTCGACGCGGACGGCTTCCTGCAGTCGGAAGCACATCCCGTCAGGGCGTCAACCTTCGGAGACCGATAGCAATTCTAAGGCCGGGCGGCCGCGTATGGCGTGCCGGCCAAGGTGGCCCGCTCGCGCCAGCATGGCGAGCGGTATCTCGGGTAATGGGGCCGGGCCTACTTCAACAGCTTGCTGAAGTCCAGGTCCAGCCGGGCCAGCGATGCGTCGATGGCGCCGCGCTTGGCCTGGATCCAGGCATCCTGCTGTGCAAGCCGCTGGTCTGCCTCCTTCAGCATGCGTGCCATCTCCGCAGGTTGCGGTCCGCCGCGCGTGACGCGGTGGTTGACGATCGCGACCGGATCCAGCGCCGCGCGAAATTCCGTCTCGCTCATCGGGAAGTCGGTATTGCTGCTGTAGTCGCGCACGGACTCGGCGTAGATGCGCCGTGCCTCGGCGTAGGGGAACGCGCTCGGCCGGATGTCATGCGCCTTTGCGTACTCGACGAGTTCCGAGGCGAAATGGTGGCCGATACGAAATGGCAGCTTGTACTTGCGCATGAGTTCGTCGGCCAGTTCCTGCGATGCGGTCCAGTCGCTGTCGAGTTCCTCCAGCGCGCGCTTCGGGTCGATGACGAGGGCCTGCATGATCCTGTCCCAGCCCTGCAATACGCGGATCGCGCTGTCGACCATTTCGCCGTTGACCACGGCGTCCTTGGCATCCGACATGCCCGGCGGCAGGTTGTGCGCGCGCATGACCGGCCCCATCGCCAGTGTCAGCGCGGTCGAGGCGCGCTCCCGCGTGGAATTCAGCAGCCCGGGATTCTGCTTCTGCGGCATCGCGCTCGACACATAGGTATTGCCGCCACCTTCGCGCAGGAGAATCCAGGGGCGCGGCTGGGCATACTGCGTCATGACGTCCTCGACGAAGCTGCCGGCGTGCAGCGCGATGCTGGTCACTATCGATGCCGCCTCGACCGGCAGGTCCACGGCGCTGATCTGCGATGCGTCATAGGCATTGTCGACCAGCGCGGAAAATCCGAGGTAGCTCGCCATCCTGGTTCGATTCAGCGGCCAGCCGGTGCCGTTCAGCACCGTGGTGCCCATCGGCGAGCGGTCGATGCGGCGATAGGCCTCGCGGATGCGCTCGGCATCGCGGTCCAGCCCCGCCGTCATACCCAGCAGGTAATGCCCGTAGCTGTTCGGCTGCGCCGCCACGCCATTGGTGTAGTTGGGCACGATGGTGCCGGCATGCTTCCTGGCCAGTCCGACGATGGTGGCGGAAGTCTTGTTCAGCTGGTCCGCCAGCGCCAGCATTTTCTCGCGGAGCATCGCCGCGCGCACCGTGGCAAGCATGTCCTGGCTGGAGCGTCCGGCGTGCAACAGCGTGACTTCCTGGCCGGCCGCCTGGATCATCAGCGGCTCGAACGTGATCACGGTGGACGGGCGCTTGCCGCCGGGCTTGTCGCCGTTGGCCAGCACGGTTGCAACCCCGCCGGCGACTTTCGGCGCCAGCGACTTGTCCAGCAGGCCTTCGTCGGCGTTGATGACGGCGGACGCCTTGTTGATCTCGCCAAGCCAGTAGAAGGCGTCATGGTGAACGTTGTCGGCGGCCAGTGCGGCATGGGGGAGTATCGACGCGGCAACAGCGATGAAGCCGGACGACTTCAGGATGCGGGAGGCGTTGTGCTTCCAACGTGCAAGGGGCATGGCTTGTCCTGGATGCTTGTGGGGTTGAAGGCCTCGACGTATCAGATCCCGGCCACGGTATTACGTAGCCTATTCTCGGGTAATAGTCGGTAGCGCGAGTATTGTCTCTTGCCACGGGCCCCGGGCGCCAGGCGCTTATCCCCTCATGGAGGCGCCCAACATGAGCAGGTCCTCCGGATCGAGCGACTCCACCACGTCGAGCGTTTTGACGTTTCGCAGCATCTGGAGCATGCCCTGCCGGAACAATGCAGTGTCGTCGATGACCACCGCCAGGCCGATATCGCGACACGGCCATGCTTGCGGTTCCGTCTGCTCGGCGAGTAGCGCGGGCGTGGCGGCACATGCCTTCGTCTTGTCCATGGTCTTTTCCTGTTTCGTTCTTAAAGCACTGCTGGCGCACAAGAGAAACAGCAACGGACGTGCCAGCCTGTCGAAGGAGCCGTTTGTGCTCCGAGGCAGGGGGATCTTCGCCGAACTTCCGCGAAAACGGCAACTGGTGCGAATGGCGGCACGCTGCCAGGGTGTTACGTGTAACGTAACACGTTCCCTGTTTTTCGCCCGGCTCCTTGGGGACGCGGCCGCCATTGCGCCAGCGTGTCGCGTTGTCCGCCGTCGAAAAAATTTGCACCGGGGGCGGGTGATGGAAATCCGGTTGCGGAGCGTGTGCGAGCCATTCGGAAATCCGTTATCCGTTAAAGCCGATTCAGGGTAGAGCGTTCGAGCGGTTATACTCCGCGCTCCACAACCAACGGGTATTAAATATGGTCGTAGCAACCAAAGCCGCCGCTCCGAAGGCCGCAGTCGCCAAGAGCAAGCCTGCCGCGAAGAAAATCGCCGCACCGAAGCAAAAGGCCAGCGTGCTGGCACGCGAAGCCGTGGCGGCAAAGAAGCGCCTGCTGAAGCTGCGCGCCGACACGAAGAAGGCGATTGAAGCGGCCAAGCGCGAAGTCGCCCAGGCTGCCGAAGCCGCCAAGTCGGCGCTGCGTTTCGAGAAGCAGGCCGCCAAGGACAAGCTCGCGGCGAAGAAGGCAAAGACCGCCGGCGCCGCCAAGGCAACGCGCAAGACCGCCGCCACCAAGGCTGCGCCGAAGAAGGCCGCGCCCGCCAAGGCTGCCGTGAAAGCCGCGCCGAAGAAGGCCGCTGCAAAGCCTGCTGCACCGAAGCGTGCCGCGGTGAAGAAGGCAGCGCCGAAGGCCGCCGCCGCGACGCCCCAGGCTTCGGCCTGATGCTTGCCTGGGCCGGCTAGTCATTCACCTGCCGGCCCATTGACGCCAGAAGGGCGCACGGTCACCGTCCAGGTCCCTGTGCCGCGGGACCGTGCATTGAACCCTCTGGCTCAATCTGCTTTACGCTGTATCGCCCAAACGCGTTTCCCACGCAGCCGGGCGATGCAAGACTGAAAAAATCTTTCCGCGTCCCGCGCGACAAGACGGATGCAAGATACCGACGACACGCTTCCCGAGGGCGAATCCTCCGCCATTCACGAGCCTCGACTCTGGCGAGACAAGGGTTGGACGGCCCGGGTGATCAAGAACGAGGATGGCGATGGCTGGGCGGTCGAGATGATCCGTGATGGCAGCGTCGAACCAGCCCTGGTCGGTCCGTGGACCATGGGACGCAACAAGGTCGATCCGAAGCCGCTCGATGCCACCGCCCACCAGACACTGGTGAAGACCGCGGCGGAAGTCATCCGCCGGCACGAGCAGCAGCTGCACGCGCAGCTCAACAAGCAGTGCCATATCGAAACTGAATCGGGGCCGCTGACGGTCAGGCTGGTTGTCACGCCTGACGAGTTCGAGCCTTACGGCACGCTCACGGCCGTCGACGCCTTTGGCGAGATGGTCGCCACCGTCAAGGTTGCGCCTGACTTCAGGCTGACACGCGAGCGCGCCGCCCGCTGGGCAGCGGATGGCTTCGGCCGGGTGGCCTGAGACCTTTCGCGATCCAGGAAGTCGATCCAGGCGGTGCTCTGACGGCCCACGCTTCGCTACCCCGGCAGATCTCTGCGCGGCCCCGCACACGTCCCATCGCATTGTGTGCGCGATGCCACACGCAATGGCCCCATGCTCGCCGGCCAGCCGTTATATAAAGAACCTGACGGGTCCAGATAATAAGAAACGCTGCTGCTCGCTGCGGCTATGCCGGGGAATTCTGACCCGATACGGCAATTTGCGAGGGGCGTCGTGAGCGAAAACGTCAAGACCAGCGTGCTGTCCTTCGCCCTGCTGGGGGCGATCTTCTATGGCCTGATCACCGTGTTGGGCTTTGAATCCACGATTTCCGACATCGGCAGCCGGCTCATGCAGGCCGCGAGCCAGCTGATGTACCGGCTATTGCTTTAAGCCGCGATCGCGGGACGGCTTTCTGCCGGATCAAAGTAGACACACGAGCAGGGCCAGGCCCGTTACAAACCTTCACAAGGCTTGCTGAACCTTCGATCGTCGTGGAATCCAACAAGGAGACGAGCAGCCAACCTCCGCTGCGCTCGCGCCATGTTGCGCGGCTTACGGAGTCTTACCATGCATTCAATCTCCCGGCATCCGATCGACGACGCCATCAGCAAGATTCCGGCAGTAACGCTCGGCTTCTGGGTCATCAAGATCGCCGCAACGACGCTCGGCGAAACCGGGGGCGACTGGCTGACGATGTCGCTCAAACTCGGCTATCTCATCGGTTCCCTGATCTTTCTTGCCGCCTTCGTGGTGTTGGTCTCGGCGCAGATCCGTGCGCGCCGGTTTTATCCGTGGTTGTTCTGGACCACGATCGTCGCCACGACGACGCTTGGGACGACGCTCGCGGATTTCTGCGATCGTTCGCTGGGCGTGGGTTATGCAGGCGGCGTGGCGATCGTCGCTGCGTGCCTGCTGGCCAGCCTTGCCAGCTGGTACCGCGTGGAGGGCACGGTTTCGATGGATAGCGTCGTGAGCGCGCGTGCCGAATGGTTCTACTGGATCACCATCCTGTTCTCGCAGACGCTCGGCACCGCGCTCGGCGACTGGGTGGCCGGCGAGGATAGGGGCGGCCTTGGGCTCGGCTATGAGGTCGGCGCGGCAATCTTCGGGGGCGGGCTCGTCATCGTGGCCGCGCTTTGGCTCTGGCCCCGTGTTTCGCGTACCGCGTTGTTCTGGGTCGCGTTCGTGCTCACGCGCCCGCTCGGCGCAACACTGGGCGACCTGCTCGACAAGCCCGTTGCGCAAGGCGGACTGCAGTTCAGCCGGTTCTACGCGTCTGGCGTGTTGATCGCCTTCATCGCGGGCTGCATCCTGCTGATCCCGCAACGTGCGGCGCGCCGGGCGGCTTCGCGATAGTGTCGATGCGGGCGCCCGGGGGGCCTAAGCGGATTCCGTCTCTTCCAGACGCTTCGCCGATGCCTGAAGGCCCTCGAAAATCCGGTCGGAAACGCGGGCCGGGAATCCGGCAGGGAGGCTTTCTGCCACGCTCGAAATCACCGAAGGAACTTTGGCAAGCATATCCCGAAGGATCGGCTCCGCGGTTTCGCCGGCATAACACCTGGCGGCCATGGCATTGAAATGGCGGCGCCGGATATCTTTCAGGTGGTAGTGGCGGTTCTTGCCATCCACTGCCATGGCCAGCTTGGCCTTGTGGTAGGAGATGTGATTCGGCCCGTCGCCGATAATCGGCCAGGCAGACAAGACATCGTAGAGTGGCGTGAGGGTGTAGCGCCCGCCTGGCAGCATATGGATGCTGAAGTTCTTGGCGTGTCCGTCGGTTGCGGCCAGCAACCAGAACAGGATTTGCGCGGACAGGAACGTTTCGAGATCCTGGTCAGGCGTCTGCGATTGCCGCAGGATTCCCGTGATGTCTACCATCCCGGGGCCGCCTTCTGCTTCGTATTTCAGATGCGCAGGCACGCCGAGCGCCTGGCAGAAGTCCTCCTGTGGCAATCGCATGATCCAGTCGCCGCTGCGATGTAGCTGCCGGTCGAACCGCTCTACGACCAGCACCTTTTGCTTGCCGAAAGACACTATCTCGCAATCGGGCACCGGAAGCCCGAACGCCCTGACCAGCTGCATGCAGAGCCATTCGTTCTCTACCGAAGTCGTCAAGTCCGCCTTGCGGTTGCCGACCAGGCCGAGCGGCAGCTTGACAATATGCGTGGTCGGCGTGGCGCCATGCGGAAGCAGCCACCGGCCCTCATGGCGGAGCAGGGCGGTTTTTTCCTGGGCGCCGGCAATGGAGATGCGGAAATCCTCGTCCTCCTTCAGCGTGCCGGGCCCCGTCGTCGTGACCGTGTTCTGTAGCAGTCTTTCGATGTCGTCATCGGAAAGCGGGGTGCCTTCGATCCGGTCGACATGCTGCGGCGCCTCATCTTCCTTGAGCAGCTGAACGGCGCCCACGCAATCGCGCCCGATCGCTTCCAACAAGTCGAAGGCATCGGTGGAGCCGGTCTGAAACCGGGTGGCCAGCCGCCTGCGGATGTTGTCGTTATCTGGCAGGAGGTTGTCAAAGTAGTTTCGGACCCGCTCCCCCTTCAAAGGCGAGTCATCAACGCCAAACGGTAGCGACAGGGACAAGGGACGGCCCGCGGCCGATTCCATCCAGTCTTTGTCGTACTGGAGCTCCATCGGACTGTGCGCCGGGATGCGCCAGGTGCCGACCCGAAGACCGTTGGCCCAGACTGACAGCGCCCGCGTGTGTGACTTTCTTCCCACTGCGCTTACCAGTCCGTCTTTTCGGATGCGGGGGCGGCGTCCTTGGACTGGATGATCAGTTCCAGCCCATAAAGGTTCACCAAAGCCAGCAGTTGTTCAGCTGAAATCGCTTTAGGTACCAGTTCCAGGGCGGACAGCCGGCTTTGGCTCAGCCCCAGCCTGGTTGCGGCCTGGCCTTGCGTGAGTTTCCTGGCCCGACGCGCCGAGCGCAAAATCTGGCCCAGTTGGGGAGTCGTTGAAAGCACTTGCGTCATAGGGTAATACCTGCAATACAGATAAATCTATCTTAGCTGCGTTTCAGGTAAAAGCAAGTTACCTGAATTGCGCGTATTCAAGATTTACCTGTATTGCAGGTACATGGCGATTGACGGCGATCCTATGCGGCGCGCAGCATGGGCAGGCCGACCCGTACGGGACGGGACGACCAGGATGCTTCAGTCCATATGCTGTCCGCCGTTCATGGCGAGATTGGCCCCGGTGAGATAGGCCGCATCGTCCGAGCACAGGAAAGCCACAAGTCCTGCCACCTCTTCGGGCTTGCCAAGGCGCCCAATTGGAATCTGCGGCAGGATCTTGCTGTCCATGACGTCTTTCGGCACGGCCATCACCATCTTGGTGGCCAGATAACCCGGAGACACCGTATTGACCGTCACGCCCTTCCTGGCGACTTCGAGGGCCAGTGCCTTGGTGAATCCGTGCATACCGGCCTTTGCGGCGGAATAGTTGGTCTGGCCGAAGGCGCCTTTGGAGCCGTTGACCGACGAGATGTTGATAATGCGACCCCAGCCGCGCTCGACCATGCCCTCGCAAAGTGGCTTGGTGACATTGAACACGGAATCGAGGTTGGTCCTCATCACCGCGTCCCAGTCGGGCTTGCCCATTTTCTTGAAGGCCATGTCGCGCGTGATGCCGGCATTGTTCACGAGGATGTCGACGTGGCCCATGTCACCGAGGATTTTCGCCATGCACGCCTGGCAGCTTTCGAAGTCGGCCACATCGACTTCGTATGCACTCATTTCGCGACCGTTCGCTGCCATGGTGGCGAGCCATTCCCGGACCTTGGTATTGCCCGGCGAATGCGTCACCACAACCTTATGGCCCGCGTCATGCAAGCGAATGGAAATTGCCTCTCCCAGGCCACCCATGCCGCCTGTAACGACTGCGATTTTCTTCGTCATGCTGATTTCTCCTCTGAGAGCTAAAAGACCCCGGGCCCGCGAAGCTCGCAGGCCGACGTGAATGGACCGACAACGGTGATACCCCTGCGCGGCGAGTGTGCTGGCCTCTACGTGGCCCGCGAGGCGGCCAAATAACGGCCCTGACGGTACCGCTGAGTGCTCTCTTGTAAAAATTTCCGGTGAGATCAAGGAGGTTGATCTTAGCGAGGGTTATGGACATTCAGGGTGTCCGGAATGCGCGCCTTGTGGCAGTGCGGCAAGGCGAGGCGACGCTAAGGGTGTCCGCGGCAAGCAGCGCGTGATTTTTTATTAACTTGGCGCATGAGAGCGAGATTCCCTTGTCACGTCGCCGGCGGTAAAATCGACGCGACCTTTATGCGCCGGCTGCGAGAATGCATACCCATTACGATAATCTGAAGATTTCTCGTGACGCCCCGCCCGAGGTTATTCGCGCGGCATACAAGGCATTAAGTCAAAAGCACCATCCGGACCGGAACCGGGATTCATCCGAATCCCATCGGGTCATGACGATTATCAACTCGGCTTACGAGGTCCTGATGGACCCCGCCAGGCGCGCCCAGCACGATGCCTGGATTCTGGCGCAGGAAAAGGCCGCCGCGTCGGCGTCCGTTCGTGCCGCGCAGCGCGCACGGCCGGCTTCCTCAGCCCCCGGGGCATCCAATGGGCCGGCGTCCAGGCCGGTTTCGGCGGCGCGCCAGGCCTCTGCCGCGACCCGGGCTTCGACAGCCGACCGGGCCTCCGGAAATTCCAAGGGCACGACCAGGCCGGCAGGGAACCGCACGTTTTCAAAGTCGCTGTTCGTACTGGTGGTGGCGGGGGTCGCGATCTACCTGATCATTCCGACCTCGCGCACGCCGGTGGAGAATTCCGGGCAGTCCGCGACGTGGACGCCATTGGCCGCGACGGTGCCGTTAACGCCTGCCGAGTCGCGCACGCTTTCCGCCACGCCGGGAAAGCCGCTAGAAGCGCTGCCTCGCTATGCACGCCAGCCCGCGGCGCCGAACGGCCAGTCGTGGCCGGCATGGTCCAGCTACGTTCCAGGCTATCCCATCCGCAAGACGGGTGGATTGTCGTCGCTGACGGTCGACAACTCGCGCAACCCGTCCGACGTCTTTCTGAAGGTGTTTTCACTGGAAGGGGGCAGCCCGGTCCCGGTGCGCTTCGCGCTGATCAAGGCGGGCGCGTCCTTCGAGTTTTCCAATATGGCTTCGGGGAACTTTGATGTTCGCTTCATGGACCTGGATACCGGAAAGCTCTCCAGGTCGGAGCCCTTCGAGCTGGAAGAAATCGCCGAAGGCAATGGCACGCGATACAGCCGGATGTCGCTCACCCTGAACACCGCGCGCAGCGGCAATGCGCGAACCCAGGCAATCGGCGAAAGCGAATTTTAGGCGGGGCGTCGAGTAGCGCAGGGGCGCTCGCCAAGGGGAGGGGATCCCTTGGCTGTTCTGACTGGCGGCCGCCCGAAGGGCAGCCGCGACCGGGCTTGCCGGTTCGTGGTCAGGCGAGCGCAGGGTAATCCGTATAGCCTTCTGCACCCGGGTGATAGAACGTCTCGGGGCGCGGCGCATTGAGCGATGCGTCGAGCTTGAGGCGGCGCGGCAGGTCCGGGTTGGCGATGAACAACTGACCGAATGCGACGGCATCGGCTTCGCCGGCGGCCAGCACGCGCTCGGCGGTCTGCTTGGTCATCTTTTCGTTGGCGATGTAGACGCCGCCGAACGCTGCCTTCAGCGCCGGACCGTGGCGATTGTCGCCCAGTGCCTCGCGCGAGCAGATAAACGCGATGCCACGCTTGCCGAGTTCGCGCGCGACGTAGCCGAACGTAGCGGCCAGGTCGGAATCGCCCATGGTGTGCACGTCGCCGCGCGGCGACAGGTGCACGCCGACCCGCTTGGCGCCCCACACCTCGATGCAGGCGTCGGTCACTTCCAGCAGCAGCCGCGCGCGGTTTTCGATCGGGCCGCCGTAGGCGTCGGTCCGCTTGTTGGTGGAATCCTGCAGGAACTGGTCGAGCAGGTAGCCGTTGGCGCCGTGGACTTCAACGCCGTCGAAGCCTGCTTTCTTGGCGTTTTCCGCACCGTGGCGGTAGGCGGCGACCACGCCCGCGATTTCTTCGGTTTCCAGCGCGCGCGGCGTGACGTAGGCGCGCTGCGGGCGCACCAGGCTCACATGGCCGCCCGCCGCGATGGCGCTTGGCGCCACCGGCAGTTCGCCGTCCAGGAAGATCGGGTCGGAGATCCGGCCGACGTGCCAGAGCTGCAGGAAGATGCGGCCGCCGGCGGCGTGGACGGCGTCGGTCACCTGCTTCCAGCCCGCGACCTGCGCATCGGTCCAGATGCCCGGCGTGTCGGCATAGCCCACGCCCTGCGGGGTCACCGCGGTGGCTTCGGAAATGATCAGGCCGGCCGAAGCGCGCTGCACGTAGTACTCGGTCATCAATGCGTTCGGCACGCGCTCGCCGCCAACGGCACGCGAGCGCGTCAGCGGCGCCATGATGACGCGGTTGGGAAGGTCGAGGTCGCCGATGCGGATAGGATCGAAGAGGGTAGGCATAAGGTCCTGGTTTTCGTCGGGAGGGAGGAGCGCACGGGTCTGTGCGATGGCAAGACGCGGGTAGCGTCGGGCCGGTACGAATCAGAGCGTCAGAGAGTCAGAGGTCCTGATGGATATGGTCGAGAAAGGCCTGGATCGTCTCTTCGTCACGCTTGAAGAAGACCCACTGGCCGATGCGCCGGCCACGGATCAGCCCGGCACGCTGCAGCGTCGCGAGGTGCGCCGAGACCGTCGATTGCGACAGCCCGCAGTGCGCGTCGATCAGCCCCGCGCAGACGCCCATGTCGAGCGGATGCTCCTGCGCGGGGAAGTAAGCTTCCGGCGTGCGCAGGCAGGCCAGGATGTTCCGCCGTACGGGATTGGCCAGGGCCTTGTGGATGGCATCCACGTCGATCCCGGGCTTGCCAGGGGCGTTGTCCGGCGAGGGTTGTTTCGGTGATTCGCGAACCATATATCGGGAAACGACAAACTGTATATCGAAACTATACGATATAAGTGGGCGGTCTGCATGACCCCATGAGCGGTGCGGGTTTGTTCAGCAGATTTTTCCCATGGCCCACGGACTTCTGTCATTCACGGCGCATCGGCACGCTTTTTTCTCAGACCGGTTGTGAAGAGGGCTGCCCAATTGCGCGGGCAGCCCTTGAAGTCCTTAGGCCCGTGACACCGCGGGCCGCGTCAGCCGGCGCGGAGCATATGCTTCTGGATCTTGCCGCTCGTCGTCTTGGGCAGCGCGTCCAGGAAATGGTAGCGGCGCGGCCGCTTGTAGGCGGCCAGCCGGTCCCCTTGCAGCAGGTACGCATCAAGCTGTTCGGCGCTGACCTGCGCGTCCGGGCGCTTGACGACATAGGCGCCGACCACCTGGCCCCAGGTCGCATCCGATTCGCCGAGGACCGCAACCTCCAGCACGGCGGGATGCTCGATCAGCGCGTCTTCCACTTCGCGCGGGTAAACGTTCTCGGCGCCCGAATTGATCATGTAGTCGATACGATCGCGGATCCAGAGGTAGCCGTCGCGGTCCAGGCTGGCCAGGTCGCCGGTGTGGTACCAGCCATGGGCCAGCGCCCGTGCGTTGGCATCGGGCCGGTTCAGGTAGCCGCGCATCATGCACGGACCGCGCACCAGGACTTCGCCCACCTCGCCGGCTTCGCATCGCAGGGATGGATCGGTCGGCTCGCCATCGTCGCGCAGGCGGGCCACCACCAGGTCGTGGCCCAGCGACGGCAGGCCTGCCGAGCCCGCGTGGCTCAGTTGCTCGTGCGGATAAAGCACGGACATGCAGGGGCCCATCTCGGTCGTGCCGTAGACCTGCACCAGGCCGGCGCCGATCTTCCGATCCCATTCGCGGATCAGGTGCGGGGCCATCGAGGCGCCGCCATACTCCACGAGCCGCAGCGAAGACAGGTCGCGCCGCTCCGCGTCGGGATGGTTCAGCAGCATGCCAACCATGGTCGGCGCCGCGAAGAAGTGCGTGACGCGCTCGGCCTCGACCAGCGCCCAGGCCTCGCCCGCATCAAAACGCCGCTGCAGCACCTGCGTGGCGCCGAGTTGCAGGCGAGGCAGGAAGCTCGTGTGCAGCTCGGCGGTGTGGTTGAGCGGGGCCACCGACAGGCCCACGTCTTCGCGCGTCAGGCCCATGGCCTGATGCATCATCGCGTTGTGGAACAGCTTGCTGCGATGGGTATGGACCACGCCCTTGGGCCGGCCCGTGGTGCCGCTGGTGTACATGAGGATGCATGGATCCTCCTCGTGCACGATGACCTCCGGTGCCGTGGCGGGCTGGCCGGCGGCCAGCGTGGACAGGTGGTGCGTGGCAAACGACGGCGCCTCGCCGTCGTCCGCAAAGATCCGCAGCGGCGTGCCGGTGGCCTGCGCCGCGGCCTTTTCCGCGACCGTCGCGACTTCGTGCTCGAACACCAGCGCCCGGGCCTTGCCGTCGTTGAGGATGTAGGCCAGTTCCTGTGCGGCCAGGCGATAGTTGACGGGGTTGAACACCGCGCCGATGCGGGCGCAGGCCAGCAGCGTGAAGACGAACGCCGGCGTGTTGTAGAGGAAGGCCGCTACGACGTCGCCCTTGCCAAGGCCGATCGAGATCAGGGCATTGGCGTGGCGATTGACTTCGGCATCCAGCCCGGCATAGGTCCACGCGCGCCGCGCCGCACCGGTGCCGGCGACCAGCGCGGTCTTGCGCGGCAGGTAGCGCGCGGGCCAGGAAAGGGTGTCGCCAAGCGTCAGGCCGTCAGTCAAATTTGTGCTCCAGGGGCTCGGGCGAGCGTGCCCGTACGCCCGTCTCGTTCGCGTAATCGCGAACTATAAGGCGGGGATTACCGGGATGTGAAATAACGATTTCCTCTTTCCTTATGCATGAAGCGGCACGCTGGCGACTGGCGTTGCTGAAATTGCGCATCGGGGGCGCCGATCCCGCCATGCGCTGGGCGAGGAAGCTGGCCTGAAGGGCGGTGGCATGGCAAACTCCGCCGCCGGTACGGTAGTTGCTTCGCAGCAGGCAACCAGCCGCCTGCATAGAAGGACATAGCCCCGCTTCCGGAGGAGACGCTGCGATGCCAATGACCGACCAATACCTTTCCGACGCGCCCGCGCGTGCGGAGATCGATGCCCTGCCAGGTGCCACGGTGATTGAATTCGGCACCGACTGGTGCGGCTATTGCCAGCGTGCCCAGCCGGCGCTGGCCCAGGCCTTTGCCAGCTACCCCGGCCTGCGGCACATCAAGGTGGAAGACGGCAGCGGCCGCCCGCTCGGGCGCTCGTTCCGGGTCAAGCTGTGGCCCACGCTGGTGTTCCTGCGCGATGGCCGGGAGGTATCGCGCCTGGTCAGGCCCGCCGATGCCGCGCCCATTCTGGAGGCCATGGCGGCCATTGCCTGAGCCCGCCCGGCTTGCCGGGCAACCCCCGCAGGAAAGATAAGCCTGCTTGCAATCCCCGCTTCAGGAGGGAACAGGTTTCGCTCGTTCCGGCCGATTCTTCAATTGGCGAACCCTGCGGGGGGCAGCACTCCCCGTGGGCGCCTGGTCCCCGAATCCGGCACGTGGCTGCTTCGCAGATCAGCGACGCGGCCGGCCAATCCTAAGCCTTGAACATGAGCGCCGACAGCCCCGAGCAGCGACCCGCCGTCCTAATCGTCGACGACATTCCGGAGAACATTGCCGCCATGGTGGCAATGCTGCAGGACCAGTACCGCGTGCGCGTGGCCAACCGTGGCGCCAAGGCGCTGCAACTGGCCGCGTCGTCGGCGCCGGACCTGATCCTGATGGACGTATCGATGCCGGAGATGGATGGCTATGAAACCTGCCGCCATCTCAAGTCCAACCCGGCCACCGCGCATGTCCCGGTGATCTTCCTGACCGCCCGCACGGACGAACGCGATGAAGCGCGCGGGTTCGAGGTCGGCGCGGTCGACTACATCATGAAGCCGGTGAGCCCGCCCGTGGCCCGCGCCCGCATTGCCAGCCAGCTCACGCTCAAGCAGGCGCACGATTTCCTGCGCGACCGATCGGCGTACCTGGAGGCCGAGGTTCAGCGGCGCACGCGTGAAATCACGCAGATCGAAGACGCCACCATCATTGCGCTGGCCGCGCTGGCCGAAACCCGCGACAACGAGACCGGCAACCATATCCGCAGGACCCAGCACTACGTCAGGGCCCTGGCCCGCGCGCTGCGCCACGACCCGCGCTTCAGCGCGCAACTGGACGACCGCACCATCGACCTGCTGTTCAAGTCCGCGCCGCTGCACGATATCGGCAAGGTCGGCATTCCGGATCGGATCCTGCTCAAGCCGGGCAAGCTGACCGCGGAAGAATTCGAGACCATGAAGTCCCACACGCTGCTGGGACGCGATGCTATTGCCGATGCCGAGGCCCAGTGCGGCACGGGCGATTCCTTCCTGCGCTATGCGCGCGAAATCGCCCAGTACCACCACGAGAAATGGGATGGCACGGGTTATCCGGAGGGACTTGCCGGCGATGCCATTCCCGTGTCGGCCCGCCTGATGGCGCTGGCCGATGTCTATGACGCGCTGATTTCACGGCGCGTCTATAAGCCGGCCTTCTCGCACCAGGAAGCCGTGCGCATCATCCTGGAAGGCCGCGGCCGGCATTTCGACCCCGGCATGGTCGACGCATTCGAGGGCATCGCCGGCGAATTCCACGCGATTGCACTGCGCTTTGCCGATCCCGCGCACGCGCCGCAGCGCCAGGCCGCGCCTGCCACCTGAACGATGTCCAGGCCCGATTCCCACGCAGGCTTCTGGCTGCGCGGCTCGCTGCCGGCCTACGGTGCGCTGCTGATCCTGGCGGTCTGGCTGGTGGCGTTCGCCGCCATGTCCATGGTGCGCCAGAACGAGCAGGCCAGCGTCGGTGCGCGCCTGGGTGCCACCGTGAACACCACCGCGCGACAGCTTGAGACCTGGGCCGCCGACCAGCGTCGCCGCGCCGTCTCCATGAGCACGCTGGACGAGACAGTCCGGCTGGCGCGGCCGCTGCTGGCCAAGGGCGCGCAGCCCGGTCCCGAACAATTGCGCGACTTCGTCAACTGGATCACGCCGCTGTACCGCTCCAACGGTTATATCGGCTACGGCCTGATCACGATGGATAACCGCATACTGGTGTCCGACCTGGTCGAGCGCAACGGCAAGACGCTGCAGCCCGAAGCCGCCGCCACCGCGACGCGTGCGCGAGAGAACGGCGCGTCGGTGTCGGCGCCGTACCGCGGGCCGCTGCTCCAGGACGGACTGGGCGGGCCGGCGGGCCACAGTCCGTTCCAGATCGTGTGTTCGCGCCTGTGGGACCATGATCGCGTGGTCGGCGCGCTATGCCTGCGCATCGATCCGTATGCCGTGATGCTGCAGATCCTCAAGGCCGCGCGCTTCGGCAACTCGGGCGAGCTGTATGTGATCGACCGCGACGGCCGCCTCAGTTCGCCGAGCCGCTTCGACGAGACGCTGGCCGGACAGGGGCTGCTCCAGCCCGGCGATGCTTCCATGTTCAACCTGCGCGTGCGCGTGCCGACCGACCTGGGCAACGGCCGCTGGCGCACCGCGGACGATGCGCCGCTCACGAACCTGGCGCAGCAGGTGCTGCAGTCGGAAGCCCTGCAGCTGGCCTTTGGCTACCGCGGCTACCGCGGCCAGCGCGCGGCCGGGGCGGGGCTATGGATACCAGCACTGGGATGCGGGCTGATCCTGGAGCAGGACATGGAGGAGACGCTCAGCTCCTACCTGTCCACGCGCACCGTGGTGGCCAGCATGGCGGGCGTGATCATGCTGCTGATCGCCGTGGCGGCCTGGGCCCTGCGCAAGAGCCAGCACAAGCTGGCGCAGAGCGAAGAGCGGCTGCGCGCCTTGCTGGACCATTCGCCGGCCATCATGCACCTGAAGGACCGTAACCATGCCTTCCTGCAGCTCAATCCGTCCCTGGAGGCATTGCTCGGACAGGAGCGGGATGCGCTTCTGGGCAAGACCGACCGCGAGCTCGCGGTCATGCCCGGCGGCACGCAAGAGCGCTGGGAGATCGAAGAACGGGTGATGGCCACCGGCCAGGCCGAAGAGCAGATCTACGCGCTGGCCTCGCCGGAAGGCACCCGACAGCTGCGGATGATGCGTTTCCCGGTGCAGGACCCGACCAGCAAGGCCGTGGTGGGCGTGGGCGCGGTAGGCATCGATATTACCGAGCAGGAGCGTGCCAACCGCGAACTGAAGGAGTTGTCGCAGACGCTCGAGCACAAGGTGTGGGAGCGCACCCGCGAGCTGGCCGTGGCCAACGCGGAGCTGGCCAAGGCCAAGAACGAAGCCGAGTCCGCCGCCCAGGCCAAGGCCAGCTTCCTGGCCAATATGAGCCACGAGATCCGGACGCCGATGAACGCGGTGATCGGCATGGCGCACCTGGCGCTCAGCACCCATCTGGACCCACAGCAGCGCGACTACATCGAGAAGATCCAGCGTGCGGGCCAGCACTTGCTCGGCATCCTGAACGACATCCTGGACCTGTCGAAGATCGAGGCCGGCAAGCTGGAGATCGAGCAGGTCGATTTCTCGCTGGAGCGCCTGCTGCGCACGGTGGGCGACCTGGTCAGCGAACGCGCCGCCGCCAAGCAACTGGAACTGGTGGTCGATGTACAGCCGGACGTGCCCGATTCACTGCGCGGCGATCCGCTGCGCATCCGCCAGGTGCTGATCAACTTCACCACCAATGCGGTCAAGTTCACCGAGCGCGGCGAGATTGCCATCCGCGTCGCGCGCTGCGCCGGCGAACACGCCGAGACGCGGGTCCGGCTGCATTTCGAGGTGCGCGATACGGGCATCGGTATCGATGCCGATGCCATGCCGCGGCTGTTCCGCAGCTTCGAACAGGCCGACAGCTCCACCACGCGGCAATATGGCGGCAGCGGCCTGGGGCTGGCCATCAGCCAGCGCCTGGTCACGCTCATGGGCGGCGCGATCGGCGTGCAGAGCGAGGCAGGCAAGGGCAGCACGTTCTGGTTCGAGCTGTCGCTGCTGCCGGGCACCCGGCGGGCGCCGGCACTGCTGGTGCAACCTGAACTCGCGGGGCGCCGCCTGCTGGTGGTCGATGACCATGGCTACGCGCGCCAGGTGATCGCGTCCATGCTGCGCGGCTTTGGCTTCCGCGCGGACGAAGTCGAATCAGGCGAAAAGGCGCTGGCCGCCATCCAGCATGCGGATGCCGTGTCCGATCCCTACCATGCGGTCTACATCGACTGGCGCATGCCCGGGCTGGACGGCATCGAAACCGTGCGCCGGCTGGCCGCGATGTCCTTGCAGGGCCAGCGTCCGCGCCCGCTGATGATTACCGCCAACGGCCGCGAAGAGGTCGTGCGCGAAGGCCAGCGCAATGGCTTCGAGACCACGCTGCACAAGCCGGTCAGCCCGTCGGTCCTGTTCGACGCGACCATGCGCGTGCTGGCGTCGGAGCCGGGGCGCCTGCCAGACCGGGGTGCGCCGAGGTCCGTGACGGGGCCAAGCTGGACGCTGCCGCATGCGCGCGTGCTGCTGGTCGAAGACAACGAGATCAACCGCGAAGTCGCCACCCACCTGCTACAGCAGGCCGGCATCACCCCCGATACGGCGGCGAATGGTGCGATCGCACTCGAACTGCTGGCCGGCCAGGACTACGACCTGGTGCTGATGGACATGCAGATGCCGATCATGGACGGCTTCGAAGCCACGCGCCACATCCGCGCCAATCCGCGGCTGGCGTCGATGCCGGTGGTGGCGATGACGGCCAACGCATTGCCCGAAGACCGCAGCCGCTGCCTGGCCGCGGGCATGGACGACCATATTCCCAAGCCCATCAGTCCCGCCACCTTTTTCACGACCCTGCACCGCTGGCTGACCGGCACGCCGTCAAGGACTGGCGCCGGCACGCAGGGAGCCGCAGGCTGGCGTGACGATCCGCTGGGCATGCAGGACGCCGTGGTGGCAGGCCCCGAACCTGACGCGCGGAATGCCGCGCCGGACTGGACCCTAGCATTGGCTGCCACGGGCCTGGTCGATGTCGATGGTGCCGTTGCCCGGGCAGGCGGGCGCGTCGACACGTTCCGCCAGTTGCTGGAACGCCTGCTTTCGGGCTATGCCCGCACACCGGAGCGGATCGCCGTGCTGCTGCGGGCCGGCGAGCGTACCGAGGCCGCGCGCCTGGCGCACACGCTGGCCGGACTGGCCGGCAACCTTGGCGCCAGGCACGTGGCCGGGGCCTCGGCATCGCTGGAGTGCGCGCTGATGGGAATGTCGTCGGAAGATCCGTCCACCTTGCTACAAGCGCTGGAACAGGCGCATGCCAGCCTGTGCGAAGCCCTGCGCGAGCACCTGCCGCCAGATACACCGGAACCGGCCGCCCCGGTTTCCAGCCCATCCGTCGGCATCGCGGACGTACTTGACCGTCTGCGCCGCCAGCTGGCCGATGGCGCCAGCGAGGCAAGCCTGACACTTGCGGCCCACCGCCAGCGGCTGGCGGAGGCGTTGGATGCCGATCGCTTGCGCCGCTGTGCGAGGCGGTGGAGAACTATGACTTCGACGGGGCGGTGGAGATTCTGGCTGACGGAGAAGACTAGGGACGCGCCTTGGTGGATCCGGGGCCAACGAGCCGCAATGGCGCAGTCCGGCGGGGTGACCGCAGCGGCATCAGTAGGGCCGTGCAGCCACCGCGCTGATCAACCGTGGTGCGGGGCGCCAGGCATGCTCGCCGCCGTGGCACCGGTCGAACGCTGGTGGGTGTCGGTGCACGGGTGCGCCGCGCGCGCCGCCGCGCGGCCGCGCTCGATGACGGCCCAGTCGGGGCCGGCCATGGCGGGCCACGCCGCCGTGACAGCCGCGGCGCCAAGCAGCGCCAGCAGGATGGTCTTCATTGCGATCTCTGGAAGGAATTGTGCGCGCAGGCGTCGTGGCAGACGAGGCCTGCGCCAATGATGCGTTCTGCTTACGCGTTGGCGTTGGCGTCCGCGAGCGCTGCGCCATGTGCGGGCGGCGCCGACACGCCGGAGTGGTCCATGCCAGCGATGTTCAGGCTGGCACCGGCGCTGTGGCCGCCGTCGGTGAAGGCGTCGCGCTTGTCGGTGACGTGGCCGCCGTCGGTGAACGGGTCGCGCTTGCCGATGGCGTTGGCGCCGTCCGTGAACGGGTCGGGCTTGCCCTGGCGCATGACGTAGCCGTAGCGGTCACCGGAGATGCCACGGTCCTGCAGGCCTTGGGCGGCGGCCTGGCCGGCGATCGCGCTGGCACCAAGGGTGATGGCCGTAAGGAGGAGGGCGTTGAGAGTCTTGTTGTGCATGGTTGCTGCTTCTTCTGACTGATTTCAGGCGGCATTCCCCGTGGGGCTGGTGGGGGCGCGGGGCGGCGGATCTGCCGCCCTGCATGCCGTCCGGGTCGCCTTGTGAGCGGTGCCGTAGTGTTTTTTGTGCGGCACGGAAGCAAGTGTAGCCACGCACAGCTATTCCGATGATGATTTAAATGGCGATATACAAGTCGTTTTTTTCATCGTCGATGTCTGGCCCGCTCCGCGCCATCAGGGTTACCCCGCTTCGTTGCCGGGCGTGCCGTTCGCTACAGTGCAGTGTTGCACCCGCGCGGAACCACGTGGCCCGAGCCACCGCGTGCCGGTACAGCGTTCCAGGCCGCCCCCATGAATCCTCCGACGCTCACATCCCAGTCCTTGCCCGAAGCCGCTGCCGTGCGTGCCTTGCGCCACGTCGTGGCTGACGACGCGCACGCGGCCGCCGTCGAGCTGGACGGCTGGCAGCAGCGCTACCAGCAGCTCACGCCGGGCGCCTTTCGCGCCGAAATGTCGCAGGTGACCTATGGCGACGTCCATGTCTTCCGCGAGCAGACTTCACAGAGCCTGCTGGAAGAAGGCGAAGCCGCAAAGGGCTATGTCGCACTCGCCTTGCCCGATATGCAATGCCAGGGCGGCTGGTTTTCCGGCTACGCCATGGATGGGCAGACCTTGCTGTGGGGGCCGTCGATGGCCATGCGCACGCCGCAGCAACTGGACCTGGCCGGCCTGACCGTACCCTTGCCGGCACTCCAGCGCGCCGTGGCACAGGCCGGGGGCGAGCCGGAGCGGCTCGCTCGCATGCCGCCCGTGCGGCCGGTCTCGAAGCGCGCGGGCCGGGAGTTCCGGGCCGTGCTGCTGTCCGTCCTGGCCACCGCAGCGATGGATGCCGAGGTGTTCAGCAACCGCTTTGTCGAAAGCGCGATGCGCGATGCCTTGCTGCTCGCCGCAGCGGTGGTCCTGGTCGGGGAAGGGAATGCCGGGATCGACCGCTTGCCAACCGCTCCTGCGCGGCGCCGGCTGGTGGCCGACGCCTACCAGATGATCCGCAGCGCGCCGGAGCAGCCGTGGAGCATCCTGTCGCTGTGCGAACGGCTGGGCGTGTCGCGGCGGACGCTGCAATACAGCTTCAACGAGGTCACCGGCCTGTCGCCACTCGATTTCGTGCGCGCGGTGCGGATGAATGGCGTGCGCCAGGTGCTTCGCGCCGGCGTGGCGGACTCGGTCGGCGCGGCCGCGGCAAGCTTCGGCTTCCAGCATCTGCCGCGATTTGCCGCGCAGTACCGCGCGTTCTTCGGCGAATTGCCGTCAGCCACGCTGGCGCGTCGCTGAACGGCGTCTCGCACGAGCGTCCTGCCGTTCAGGCGACGACCGCCCGTGGCAGATGGCGGCCCACCCAGTCCCGTTCCTGCTCGTAAGCCCGTGCCACACGCAGCACGCCGAGGTCGTCTCGCGGGCGGCCAATCAGCTGCATGCCCATCGGCAGGCCGTTCTGGCCGAAGCCGACCGGCACGCTGATCGCCGGGCAGCCTGACAGCGTCCAGGGAAACACGACTTCCATCCAGCGGTGGTAAGTGTCCATCTGGCGGCCCGCGATCTCTTTCGGCCACGGCTGGCGCACGTGGAACGGGAACACCTGCGCGGTGGGTACGGCGATGTAGTCGAAGCTTGCAAAGACATGCTCCAGTGCCTGGTACCACGCGCTGCGATCGGCGCTCGCGGCGTAGATGTCCTCGGCGCTGAGCCTCAGTGCGCCTTCGATTTCCCAGATGGCTTCCGGCTTGAGCATGGCGCGCCTGGCCGGGTCCTTGTAGAACGGCAGCATGCCGTTGCCGACCAGGAAGTGGCGGTGCACCAGCCACGTCTTCCACAGGCGCTCCGGCGAAAACGGCGGCTTGATCTTTTCGACACTGACGCCGAACGCCGCAAACGCCTGCAGTGCCTGCTCGCACAGCGGCAGAATGCCGCCTTCCATCGGCAGATAGCCGTCCCAGTCGCCAAGCCAGGCCACGCGCTTGCCCTTGAGGTCGGTCGACAGCGCCGCCATGACGTTCTCCGGCGTCAGCGTCGCAAGCACCGGGTCCGCCGCAAGCGCCTGTGGCGTGCGCGGATCGGGGCCGGCCTGCGTGGCCAGCAGCAGCGCCACGTCGGCCACGGTGCGGCCCATCGGACCTTCGTAGCCGAGTTGCTGGAGGAAGACCTCGGGCGTGGGGCCATAAGGAACGCGGCCCACGGACGGGCGGAAGCCATAGACATTGCAGAACCCGGCCGGATTGCGCAGCGAGCCGCCGAAATCGCTGCCGTCGGCCACCGGCAGCAGCCGCATGGCCAGCGCGGCCGCCGCGCCGCCGCTGCTGCCGCCGGCCGTGCGCGTGCTGTCATACGGATTGCGCGTGGCGCCATAGACCGGGTTGAAGGTCTGCGAGCCCAGGCCGAACTCCGGCGTATTGGTCTTGCCAAGCAGGATCGCGCCGGCCTTGCGCGCACGTTCGACGATGATGGCGTCCGTCGCCGGCACGTTGTCCTTGAAGATCGGCGAGCCGAACGTGGTGCGGATGCCCCGTGTGAGCGCGAGGTCCTTGGGCGCCTGCGGCATGCCGTGCATCCAGCCGGCCACCTTGCCGGCCGCGAGCGCTTCATCGGCGGCGGCGGCTTCCTGCATCAGCACGTCGCGCCCGCGCAGCGCCACGATGGCGTTGGTCACCGGGTTGACGTGGTCGATATGGGCCAGGTAGGCCGTCATGACCTGCCGGCAGGACAGGCGGCCGCCGCGGATCTCGCGCGAAAGCTGCCACGCCGGCATCAGCACGATGGGGTCGGGCGTGCCGCCTCCTGTGGTCGGGCCGGCCGTGGCAGGTGACGCCCCGTCGGGCGCTGCACTGGCCGTTCGGCTGGCCATGGCGGCCACGGCAACCGTGGAAACCGCGGCGCCGGCAAGGTGGCTCAGCCACTGGCGCCGGCCGGTCAGCGGGGAAGACGTGGCGGGGGCAGTATCGTTCATGGTGTGTGCTGGCATGGATCAGAACCGGTTGGCAGGCGCGCGGCGCTTACACCGCGATCATGACCGATTTGGTTTCGGTGTAGTGGTCGAATACGGCGCGGCCCATCTCGCGGCCCAGCCCCGATTGCTTGAAGCCGCCGAACGGCATGGCGTTGTCGAGCAGGTTGTGGCAATTGACCCAGACCGTGCCGGCCTTGATGCGCGGCACCAGCCGGTGCACGCGCGACAGGTCGTTGGACCAGACCGACGCGGCCAGCCCGAACGGCGTGCCGTTGGCGCGACCCACGACTTCGTCGATGTCGTCGTAGGGCAGTGCAACGACCACGGGACCGAAGATTTCCTCCTGCACCACGGACGAAGTCTCGGGGGCATGCGCCAGCACCGTAGGCTTGAAGAAGTGCCCGCGCGGCAGTTCTGCATTGCCGCCGCAAACCAGTTGGGCGCCGGCATCGACGCCGGCCTGCACATAGCCCGCCACGCGTTTGCGCTGGCGGCGTGACACCAGCGGACCCATGCCGGTGTCGGGCTCCAGGCCCGGCCCCAGACGCAGGCTGTTGGCAATGTCGGCCAGTGCCTGCACCGTCGCATCGAACTTCGCGCGCGGCAGGTACAGGCGCGACCCGGCGGTGCAGACCTGGCCCTGGTTGAAGAAGATGGCCTGTGCGGCGCCGGCGGCGGCGGATTCGGGCGACATATCGTCGAGCATGATGACGGGCGACTTGCCGCCAAGCTCCAGCGTCACCCGCGCCAGGCGCTGCATGGCTGCGCCGCCGACCAGCTTGCCGACTTCCGTCGAGCCGGTGAAGGCAATCTTGTCGACATCCGGATGACCGGCCAGCGCCGCACCGCAGTGCGCGCCGTCGCCGGTGACGATATTGACCACGCCCGCCGGATAGCCGGCTTCGATCACCAGTTCGCCCAGGCGCAGCGCCGACAGCGGCGTTTCCTCGGCCGGCTTGAGCACCACGGTGCAGCCGCAGGCCAGCGCTGGCCCGAGCTTCCATGCGGCCATCAGCAAAGGGAAATTCCACGGAATGATGGCGGCGACCACGCCCACGGCTTCCTGCCGCGTGAACGCGACGAACTCGCGCTCGCGCACCAGCGGCACGGACACGTCCAGGCTTTCGCCATGCAGCTTGGTGGCCCAGCCGGCCATATAGCGCAGGAAGCCGGCCGCACCGGCCACGTCGATGGCGCGCGCCATGGTCGCGGGCTTGCCGTTGTCCAGCGCCTCGATCTGCGACAGTTCCTCGGCGTTGGACTCGACCAGGTCAGCCAGGCGCAGCAGCAGGCGTTCGCGGTCCGACGGGCGCATGGCGTGCCACGGACCTTGCTCGAAGGCCTTGCGCGCGGCCTGCACGGCGGCGTCGACATCGGCGGCACCTGCGGCGGGCACTTCGGCAAGCGCGGTCTCGGTAGCGGGGTCCTCTGTCGTAAAGACCGCGCCGTCGGCAGCGGCGCACCACTGGCCGTCAATCAGCATGCGCTTCGGGCGTTGCAGGAAATCGCGCGCGGCGGCGCAAAGCAGTTCGGTGCGGGTGTCCATGGGTCTCCTCTGGTGTCTTCGTTGGTGTCGGGTTTCAGCGGCTGGTGCCCAAGATGGCGGCACGGTGTGCGGCCACGTCGTCAAGCCGCTGGTTGCGGTCGCGGGTCACTTCATCCGTGGTGAACGGGGCGATGTCCTGGCGGCCGGTCAGTGCGGGCAGCATCCAGTTCATCAGTCCGGCAATTTCGGCATCCGTCAGCGACGAGCCGGAGGTGCCGGGCACCTGGATCAGGAACGCGCGCCCCGCGGCCGTGGCTATCAGTTGCGGCACGGTGGCGCGCAGGTCCGGAATGCCGGCCGCGGGCTTGCCGGAGCCGTCCGGCAGGTGGCAGCCGGAGCAATGCAGCACATAGTCGGCGTGGCCGCGCTGCAACCGGCCTTCGGCGCGCGCGGCCCCAGCCATCAGCGCGGTGGCCACGCAGGCAAGGACCAGGCGAAGGACGGCGTGCCGCATGTCAGTGCGCCGCGTCGCGCAGCTTGCGCACGGCGCCCGGTGTCTTGCGGGCCGTGCGCGCCTGGGTGAACGCGTCGGCGCCCACGGTGGCCGCGTCCAGGCCGTTCTGCGTGCCGAGCCAGGCGAGCACGGCGGCAAGCGAATCATCGGGCAACGTGCCGAACGACGGCATGACGCCGTTGAACGACTGGCCCTGCGATTCGATCGGGCCGGCCATGCCATGCACCAGCACGTTCGCCAGGTAAGCCTGGCCCGCAGGCGAGCCAAGGCGCTCGCGCAGCGCGTTGGCCAGCGGCGGCGCCACGCCCGGGATGCCGCTGGCATCGTTGTTGTGGCAGGCGGCGCAGTTGGCGGCAAACACGTCCTTGCCCTGCGCCGCCAGATCCGCGGCGCTTGCGGTGGCCGCCGCGCCGGCAAGCGCGAAGGCCACGCACAGGCGATGCAATGGGGACTTCATTCCTGAACTCCAAGGATGATCGAGGTGGTGCAATGGAACATGGTGCTGGCGTTGCTCATGCACCAGTTGACGTCGTTGTGCACGCCGAGCTTGTAGCCAGGGCGTTCGCGTTCGTTGGTGTTGCACTCGCAGCGGCCACACGTGGTTTTGCCGCAGCAGTCGTTGTAGCTGACCATGTAGTCCTTGCCGTCGGCCGGGTTGCGGCAGGTGCCGACCCATGACACGCGTGACGGCTCGGTGCCCGGCGGACATGTGGTCGAACTGCCGCCGCAGCACGAGCACAGGAAGCCATCCACGGCGCAGTACTTCCAGTAATCACAGGAGGTCTCGTCCGCGGCCTTGCCAGTGCTGGCGCCATGCGCCGCGGCGGCATGGGCGCTGCGGTCGAACGGCAGTACCGGCAGTGCCACCGTGCCCACCATGGCCTTGCCGAGCGTGGCCAGCACGCTGCGGCGCCCGGTGCGCTGCGCGGCCCGGCGGGTCTGGCGTTCGAAAAGCTTGTCAAACCACATCGTCGTGTCTCCTTGCCGCTCAGGCATGCGTTTCCAGGAACTGCTGGACGGACGCCACGTTCATGTCCATGGCCGTGAACAGGCTTTCGAGCTGTTCGCGGGAATTGACCAGCCCCTTGGCGCGCAGCGTTCCCTGCTGGTCCAGCAGCACCGCATAGGGCAGCTTGCCGATCTGCAGGTGCATGCCCAGCTCGCGCGACAGCACGTAGTCGAATTCGCCCAGTCCGGCCTGGCGCAGGAAGGCCAGGTGCTCGGGCTGCTCGCCGTCGGATGCCAGCACCACGCGCAGCCACCTGCCTTCGCTGGCGCGGATCGACTTCAGGACGGGAACCAGCTTCTTGCAGACGGGGCAGGTCGGCGACAGGAAGAACAGCAGCGTGCTGGCCGGCTGCGTGCCGCCCACGGTGACGGCCGTGCCGCGCACGTCCTGCAAGGCAAACGGCGACAGCGGCTGGCCCACGCGGGGACCGGCGTCGATCATCAGCGCGCCCATCGGGGCCACGCGTTCATACAGGATGCCGACCTGGCGCGCGAGCGCGTAGAGCCCGAACAGCAGCGCCAGCACGGCGATCCACAGCACGATATTGGCAATGACAAGTGCAGTCATGACAGTCTCACGAAGAATGAAGGGGAAAAGAATCAGGCGCGCACCGCACCACGGGCGCGGCCGGCGTTGACCAGGAGTTGCGTGGCGCCCAGCCACATGAGCAGCAGCGCCAGCGCGACAAAGCCCGCGGCGGCGAAGTCGAGCGCAGCCATGGAGCGGCCGTTGCCGGCGCTTGCCGACGCAGCGGCGATGACCAGTACCGCCAGCAGCGCGGCGTTGCGCCACAGCAAGCCGCCGGACAGCGGCATGTTGTCGTCCGCGCCGCCGCAGCCACAGCGGATATCGCGCCGGCCGCGCAGCAGGTTGATGACCACGGCGCCGGTTGCCACGCCGGACACTGCCATGGCGACCAGTGCCGAAGCTGCCTGCAGCGGCATCAGCGCCAGCAGCAGCACGGCTATGGCTTCGAGGCCGAGATAGGCGAATGCCACCGCGCGCGACCATGCGGCCGGCACAAGGCGGTATGCATCGACCGCGGCATGGAAGCGGTCCGGCTCGCGCAGCTTGGGCACCACCGAAAGCAGCAGCACGAGCGCGGCGGCCGCGCTGCAGGCCGCGATGACGACCGGGTCGCCGATCAGGTCCTGGGCGGTCATTGGTGCGCCTCCAGTTGCACCGAGTTCTCGCTCACGTTGTCCATGCGCGCCACGGGCTTCAGGTTGCGCGCGGGATCCAGCGCGACCACGCCGGCCTTGGCGGCATCGAGCGCGTAGACGACCGGCTGGCTGCCTTGCGTGATGGTCATTGCCAGCGCGTTCTGCCCCGGCGCGCGCGCCACGCGTTTCTGCCGGGCCAGGTCGACGGTCCAGATCTCGGTTGCCGGACTCTTGTGCGAGCCTTCGCGGCTGCGTGGGTGCATGCCGACATAGAGCCGCTGCGAGGCCGCGTGCAGCGTGAAGAGCTGGTAGCCGCCCGGCTTCCAGCCACCCTTGGCATCGGCGTCGGACACGATTGGCCACGGCTTGCCGAAGGCGGGTGCCTCGCCCGACAGGTCGGCCGTGTAGACGTTGCCGTTGAAGGAGACGAAGTACAGCGTGTCGCCGATGCGTTCTGCATGCAGGAAGACCGGGTCGGCATCGGGATCGAACATGCGCGCGCTGCGCTTCTGGCCGGTGGGCTGGCCTTGCGCGTCGTGCGAGACGGTCAGCATGCCGCCGTCGCTGCACAGCGTGCGGAAGCGCTGGCTCGATGCCGCCGTGGCGAAGATGCCCCAGCAGCCCGGCGTCTGCGTTTCCGCGACGAACTTGCCCGCCTGCAGGTCGACGATGCTGACCGAAGTGGCCGGCGTGGCATTCTGCACGTACAGGAAGTGCCCGTCGGCCGACACCGCGATAATGCCGCGGTAATTCAGCGACTGCGCATGGCGCGGCGGAATGACGATCTCGCTGCGGTAGGCGAGCGTGTCGGCGTCATAGATGCTGACGACATCGGTGCGCTCGCCGCGCGTCAGGCGCGGGTAGTAGGTCGAGACGACGTAGAGGGAACGCTTGTCGGGCGACAGCACGGACTGGCCGCCGAAGCCAGTGGGCAGCAGGCCGAGATACTTCATCTTGCTGCCATCGACCACGTGCAGCCGGCCGTCCACCATATGGCGGAAGGCCACGTCGGAGATATACAGGCGGTTCTCGTCGGCGGGCGGCAGCGGCGCCACCGTCAGGGTCTCGGGCGGGAGGTCTTCGGCCACCGCGGCGCCGGCGCCAAGGGTCGCGGCAAGCAAGAGGGGAATCAGGCACCGGGCCTTGCGCCCGGCTTCCCGCGGCGCACGCGCTGGCGTGCTGCTGGCGTCAATCACGACTGGCTCCTGTCTGGGCTGGAATGGAGCCAGTCTATGAACGGCGGCCGGTCAGGCGTTAGCCGGGATCGGCAATCGGCATACCGGGGGAATTACTGAGGCGGGCCGTGGGAGTGGCGCCGCGGAAAGGGGTTCCATGCGCCGGAAAGGCGCAGGATTCGCCTTCAGGCAGGGCTGGAGGGGTGACTGAGGGCATTGCTGCACCGTGCGCAGGCATGGCGGCGTCTGGCGGACTATCCGTTTTTGGCAACGGGTGCGCGGCGTCAGCCCGGCGCTGCCCCGCTGACGGCATGCGGATCGGGAAGACTTGCGTGCTGCCACCCCCCGCCAAGCGCCAGGAACAGATCGATTTGCCGCATGGCCACCACGCTGTCCGATTCCGCCACGGCGGCCTCGGCATCGGCCAGCGTCCGTTCCGCATCCAGCCGTGCCAGATAAGGGGTACGGCCGGCCTCATGGCGCCGCCGTTCCTGCCGCGCCGCATCCGCAGCCTGGTCGCGCGCAAGGCGCAGCGCCTGCTGGCGCTCCAGCGCGCGCGTGTAGGCGCTGAGCGCGGTTTCCGTCTCCTGCAGGGCCCGCAGCACCACGCCATCAAAGTGCGCCAGCGCCGCATCCGCGCCGGCTTCCATGCGCGCAATGCGCGGCCGCACGCCATTGGTCGGGAAATTCCAGCTCAGCATCGGACCCAGGCTCCAGCGTGCCGTAGGCCCGCTGCCGAGGTCGCTCAGGAGCCCGGTCAGGCCAGCCGACGCACCGATCCGGATGCTCGGATACAGGTCGGCCGTGGCTACGCCGATCCTTGCCGTGGCGGCGGCCAGTTCGCGTTCGGCCTGGCGGATGTCGGGCCGGCGCTTGAGCAGCGCGGCGCCATCGCCTACTGGCAGCGGCTGCTTCAGTACCGGTTCCTCCTGGCATGCGATGTCCTGTGGCGCCAGCGCCGCCGGCGCCTTGCCGAGCACCAGCGCCAGCTTGAACCTGGCCGCTTCGCGAGCGGCCTCCAGCGGGGGCAGGGCGGCGCGCAACGCATCGGCGCGCGCCCGGGCGCGGATGGCGTCGGTGGGCTCGGCCCGGCCGGCGGCCGCCAGCCTTTGCGTGGCGTCGGCCGCGCGCGCCTGCAGCGCGATCTGCTCGCGTGCAACGTCCAGTTCGTGGCTGGCCGCGCAACCCTGCACGTACGCCCGGACCGTCTGCGCGACCACGCCGACGCGGGCCAGGTCCAGGGCCGCCTCGCTGGCCTGCACGTTCGCATGCGCGGCTTCGTCGGCCCGCGCGAGCTTGCCGAAGAAATCGATCAGGTAGGACACGCCCGGGCCGATATCGCCCAGATTGAAGACCGGCGGCTTGGTGGTCTGCAGATAACTCTCCCCCGAGAGCTGGGCGCGCGCCATGCTCGCGCCGATGCCGCCCTGCGGCAGGTTCTCGGCCTCGACCTCATGGAACGCGGCCGTGGCCCGGCGCAGGTTGGCCGACGCCACGCGGAGGTCGGTATTGGCCGCCAGCGCTTCGCGCACCAGGCGGTCGAGGCGCGGGTCGTCGTAGAGCTGCCACCACGCGTCGGGAACGGGGCCGACCGATACTGACGGGCTGGATCCGCCCGTCAGGGGACCGTTGGCGTCGGCCGTGCGGACCACAGCATGGTCGGGGACGTGGTAGTCGGGTCCGACCGTGGTGCAGGCGAACAGCAGCGGGACCAGCGGCGCCAGCCAGGCGCAATGCCAGGTCTTCACGGCCGGCGCTCCACGGACGGTTGCTGCACGGACACCGTGGCCGTGCGTCCCGACACCAGGCGCACGTCGGCGGGGACCGCCTCCAGCGTGATGCGCACCGGCACGCGCTGCGCCAGCCTGACCCAGTTGAACGTCGGGTTCACGTTGGGCAGCAGGTTCGAACCGGCACTGCGGTCGCGGTCCTCGATACCGGCAGCAATGCTCTGCACATGCCCGCGCAAGTGGCGCGGCTCGCCCATGATGTGCACATCCACCGGGCTGCCGATGCGGATGCGGTGCAGCTTGGTTTCCTCGAAATAGCCTTCAACATGGAACGACGCCGCATCGACCATGGACAAGACCGGCCGTCCGGTCGAGACATAGTCGCCCAGACGCGGCAGTCGGTCATTGAGGTAGCCGTCGGCGGGGCTCAGCACGCGGGTGCGCTCCAGGTTCAGGCGGGCCAGGCGCACGCTGGCGTCGGCCTGGGCGAGCGCGGCTTCGGCCTGCTCGACGCGGGCGCGGCCCTGCTCGGCGACTTCGCCGGCGACCAGGCCATCGAGCGACCGGTTGCGCGCGGATTCGCGCCACGCCTGCGCCAGCGTCGCGCGCAGGGCGGCGGCATTGGCCGTGGCCTGCTGCAGCGCCAGCGCGTAGCGGTCGCGGTCGATCTCGAACAGCACGTCGCCGCGCCGCACCGGCTGGTTGTCGCGTACCAGCACGCGCGTCACCAGTCCCGAGACATCGGGGGCGATCTGGACGATATCGGCGCGCACGTGGCCATCGCGCGTCCAGGGTGCGGCCGTGTAGTAGTCCCACAGGTGCCGCAGCACCAGGACGGCGGCTACGACGGCCACCAGCGTGGGCAGCAGCTTGAGGAGGGAGCGAGTTCTTGGTGTCATGTCGGCAGCTTGAGACCGAGGGCGACCACGCCGCCCAGGACGATCACATAGAGGCAGAGATTGAAGAGGGAGCGATGCCACACGTGCCGGTAGAAGCCCACGCGCGCCAGCAGCAGGCGCACGCAGGTCGTGAGCGCGAAGGCGGCGAGCATCACCACCAGCAGGGCCGGCACGAATACGCCGTACAGGTCGATCTCAGTGTTCAACGCCGGCTCCTGAAGCGGTCGTGGCGGGGATGGCGGGGATGGCGGGGATGGCGGGCTCATGCAGCGTGACGCGCAGGACCACCAGCGCGGCAATGGCGTCGTCATGATTGCCGGGCAGCGCGCCGACCTGCGCCATGGCCGCATCGATGCTGCCCGGCAGCGCGGCGGACGTCGCTACGGCGTCCGCGTGGCGAAGGCGCGCGCGGTAGTGGCGCGCCACCAGCGCCAGCACGCGCCGCACCGGACGTCGCGCGGCCGACGGCATGGACGGCAGCGCGCGCCGCAGCGCCAGCGCGCAAAAGCCCACGTGCAGTTCGCTGAAGCCATCGGGGCCCGCGCGGCTGGCGCCGAGCCGCCGAACCAGTTGGCCGAGGCGGTCCAGCATGCGCGCGCCAAGCTTGGCGTCATGGTCCGCGCCGGGCCAGGCGGCGGCGCCGGCCAGGTCCTGCCAGCTGGCGCGGATCAGCCGGTGCGCGGCCACGCTGGCGCCGAACGGACGCGTCGCCAGGGCCCACAGCGGCGCGAACAGCATGGCCGCGGCATTGGCCAGGCTGCCGTTGAAGGTGCCGAGGAAATTGGCGTCGTAGACGCTCTGGATATTGGCGAACGAAGCGGTGTTCACCGACAGCAGCATCGCGATCAGGTTGAAGCCCGGACGGGCGATCAACATGCCGATGCCGAGGTAAGGCACGGCCAGCATCCCCGCCAGCGTCTCGAAGCTCTGCGCGTGCGGCACCACCAGGAACAGGTAGAACGAGGCCACCACCAGGCAGACGGCGCTCCAGCGCAGGAAGGAGCGCGCCACCGGCCGCGGCTCGTCGATGGTGGCGAAAAAGCAGCAGGCAATGGACGCCACCGCGACCGCGCCAGCGCCGTCGGTCCATCCGGAAAGGATCCAGAGCAACCCGGCACAGAACACGGCCAGGCCCGTGGAGACGGCACCGAACAACAGCATGCCGTGGTCATGATGGTGGGTGTTCCTGGCTGGCACGGCGTCGGCGGCCGCCATCGCGCTGAGCGTCGGGAACGGCCGGTCGGGCCGGTCGCCGATACCGTGCTGCAACGCTGCGCAGTCGCTGCATAGCGCGGCCAGCCGGGCGAGCTGGCTGCTTGCCGCCGTCAGCAGGCGTCCATGCCAGCCATCCGTGGCGGCATCAGCCAGTTCGATTCGGTCGACCTGCGGTGCAGGCCCCGTCATCCCCGAGCGCAGCCACTGCGACAGCCCGGCCAGTACGCGCGAGAGCGAGTCCGGTACGCCGGCCGGATGCCTGCGCAGCGTTTGCAGCACCGCCGACAGCGCGGACAGCAGCGGCATCAGCGCGGTCATGCGCGTGCGCAGCGCACGGGCATGGCGCAGCGACGTGGCGCTCTCGGTGTCGTAGGAAAGCTGCGCGATCAACTGGTCCAGCGCCAGGATGTCGGCCGCGAGCCGGTGGCGGCCGGCATCGGCGCGCGGGTTCGCGCACAGGATGTCGTCCGCCCACGCGGCGGCGTCGGCCAGCCAGCTCGCCGCACGGGCGCGCAAGGCCGGCGCCACCTTGGCGGGCAGGAGGATCGACCCGACCAGCCCCGCGCAGACAATGCCGATCACGATCTCTTCGATGCGCGCCACGGCGACATCGAAGATCTGCGCGGGCTGGTCCACCGCCGGCAGCGCCACGATCGGCAGCGTATAGGCCGCCAGCAGGAACACATAGGCGCGCGGCGAGCGCTGCAGCGTGGACAGGTAGACCAGAGCGACGATCCACAGCGAAATGGCGGCCATCAGCACAATCGGCATATTGACCAGCAACGGCACGGTGGCCACGGCCGCCGCCGCGCCCAGCACCGTCCCGGCCACGCGATAGGCGGCCTTGGAGCGCGTCGCGCCGGTCAGCGGATGCGAGACGAAATACACCGTCGCCATGGCCCAGTAGGGCCGCGGCAGGCCGAGGGCCAGCGCGATATAGAGCGCGAGCATGGCGGCCAGGAATGCCTTCAGCGAAAACAGCCACTGTCGGGCAATTGGCCGCATAGCCATGGGTGGGAATCGCACAGTTCGAGTTTGGGGGCGCATCGCGTGCCGCCTGGCCGGTCTGGTTGCCGGCTGCAGGCGCAAGCGAAGCGTGGAAGCGAAGTGTAGTCAAATGGCGCGCATTCCAATCATGATTTAAAATTCCGGACTTCATTCGATATTTTCATGGAAGTGCCGAATTCGCCATGCCCATCGATATCCGTGCCCTGCGCTACTTTGTGGAAACCGCGCGCCTGAGGAGCTTCACGCAAGCGGCGACCTCGCTGTTCGTGACGCAGTCGACCATCAGCAAGATGGTGCGGCAGCTCGAAGACGAAGTCGGGCAGCCCTTGCTGATCCGGGAAGGGAAGACGGTGCGGCTGACCGACGTGGGCCGCGTGGTATACGACCGTGGCCAGGAGGCGCTTGGTGTCGTGCACCGGTTGACACTGGAGGTAGCGGATCTGTCTTCGCTGGGTCGTGGCCAGTTGACCGTGGGCATCCCACCGATGGTCAACCTGTTCTTCTCGCCGGCGGTGAGCGCCTTCCGCAAGCGCTATCCGAACCTGGAGCTGAGCCTGGCCGAGCATGGCGGCCATCTGGTGGAACAGATGGTGGCCAGCGGGGCGCTGGAAGTGGGCGCCACGGTGCTACCGGTGGACAGCGGGCTGGAACTGGCCACGCAGACGTTCGCCAAGTACCCGATCTGGGCGGTGGGGCCGCGCAAGGCACCGTGGGCGCGCGGGAAGACGGTGAGCCTGGCGGCGCTGAGTGACGAGCCGCTGGTGTTGCTGACCGAGGAATTTTCGCTGACGCACAAGTTGCGGCAGGCGTTCCTGGAGGCACGCATCGAGCCGCGCGTGGTGGCGCAGAGCGGCCACTGGGATTTCCTGGCTTCGATGGCGGCGGCGGGGCTGGGGACTACGTTCCTGCCGGAGCCGTTCCTGGCCCGGCTGCAGGACCGCGACAACCTGGCCGTGGCGCGGCTGACCGAGCCGGATATGGACTGGGCGCTGGCGCATGCGTGGCTGCCGGGGCGGTATCTGTCGCATGCCGCCAGGGCCTGGCTGGCGGTGTGCAAGGAGGTGCTCGGCGGAAACGGGGTGTCGTACTGAGCATCTCCGCCGGCGTGTCCGGACGGGGCCAGTGCCGCGATCTGTCTCGCGAGTCATGCAGGACGGAGGCTCACCACCGAAGCAGGCGCGGCGCCAGCAGTGCACCGGTTGCGGCAGGCACCAGCATGCCGAGGACGTACCAAACGCCCCAGAACGCCACGCCCATCTCCGGGCAGTGCAGGCAGTAAGCCAGCGTCGCTATCGCCCCGGACAGCAGGCCGCCCGCGGCACCTGCCAGCCGCAACCGCGTCGGCGCCAGTCCGCGCAAGGCCCAGAACACGGCAATGAATACCGGCACGGACAGCATGGCGATATTGAACGGGCAGACGCGCCAGGTTTCTCCAAGCACCGCCGCGGCGCGTTCGCCGGCCGGTGTCCGGGCCAGCACATAGAGTGCTGCCAGCCAGACGGCCGCGAAGGGCACGGTAACGCCCGGCCAGCAGGCGCCGGTTGCCATGCCGGGACGCGCCAGCCGCGTCGCCATCCACAAGGCGCCCAATGCCAGCGAGAGCGGCAGCGTCACCTTGGCCCAGAACAGCGGGGTGGCGGCAACCTCTGCCAGGTCGGCGCGAAAATGCAACGTGGTGGCCACCAGCACGGTCGCCAATGCCGCGCCCGCCGCCACGGCCAGGCCAAAGCGTCGTCCGACCGCGTGGCGGTCCACGGGGGCGACGCCCGTGGCCAGCATGGCAATCAAGTCGTCTGTCTTCATCGCGTTCCTCGAATCTTCGCCGCGAGCGCCTTCAGCCCGCGATGCACGCCTACCTTCACCGCCGATTCCGACATCCCGGTCATCTTCGCGGTCTCGCTGACGGACAGTCCCTCCAGCTTGACGTGCACGATCGGCAGGCGCTGACGATCCGGTAGCTGCTCGAGCAGCAGGCTCAGGTCCCGCTTCGCCTGTGCGGGCTCCAGGTCAGGCGCTGCCAGCACGTCCTGCGCCGAATCCAGCGGATCGCTCAGTGCATCGTGTCGCGCATACGCGCGAAAATGGTCCGCGAGCTTGTACCGGGCGATGGCATGCACCCACGCCGTGAGCGGTTGTCCCGGCAGGTAGGTATGGCGCGCGTTATGCACGGCCAGCAGGACTTCCTGCGTCAGGTCCTCGACGTCGCCCGCTTGCTGCGGGAGCCGGTTGCGGAAGTAGCCCCGCAACATGGTGGCCAGTTCGGTAAGACATTGCGCGTACGCCATCTGGTCGCCGGCCAAGCCGCCCGTAAACAGATCGAGCAGGCGAGTCTCCCGCCTTTTCAGCGCATCCTGTTCGACAGTTCGCTCCATCGATCGCTTTGGTTACACCTGGCCACATGGATGGCGCGAATTCTACGCCGCGGTGGCGGTTATGCGTGTTGCAAGGCGCACGGACGATGGGGTGGTTCCGCGCAGTGGCGGCACTGGCCGCACGCCCAAGAACCAAAAAATCTCCAACCGCTGTAACCGGACCCGCTCCTGCCGCGAATTTCCCATCAGACGCACACATACCGTGTGAATCTGGCACCCGCCGACACGGCGTGGCGCGATGTTCCATCCACCGGGACGCCCCGGTCCAAACGCTAGGCAACGAGGAGTCAAGATGAACAAGATCGCTATCGCCGTGGTTTCCGCAGCGTTCCTGATTGGCGGCACCACCGCGTACGCCCAGACCGGCGGGTCGATGGCCAAGGATTCGATGTCGAAGGACAGCATGTCGAAGGACAGCATGTCGAAGGACAGCATGTCGAAGGACAGCATGTCGAAGGACACGATGTCCAAGGACAGCATGTCCAAGGACGGCATGCACAAGGACGGCATGCACAAGGACAAGGCGGGCAAATCGAAGTCGCACGACAAGATGGGCAAGGAAGGCGATGCCATGTCCGGCGGCATGAACAAATAGCACTGGACCGGGCAAGCTTGGCCAGGCGCCGTGCGCGGCAACTTGTCGTGCACGGTGGCAGGATTCCTGAGGAGGCCGACATGGAACTCTCGCATGACGTTGTCGATGCCCGCGCGGCCCCGCGCAGGATCCAGCCCGGGTGGCTGCGACTCTCGCACTGGCTCAACGCGCTGGCCGCCGTGGTGATGATGCTTTCGGGCTGGCGCATCTACAACGCTTCACCCGTGTTCGCCGGGTTTCGCTTCCCGGCCGACATCACGCTGGGCGGATGGCTGGGTGGCGCGCTGCTCTGGCATTTCGCGGCCATGTGGCTGCTGTTTTTCAATGGGCTGTTCTACCTGGCGATGAACGTCGCCACGGGTCGGTTTGCCCGCAAGTTCTTTCCGCTGAGCCCGCGCGCCGTGCGCGACGATCTGGTTGCCGCGCTGCGGGGACGTCTTTCTCACGCGGACCTGAGCCACTACAACGCCGTGCAGAAACTCGCCTACCTGCTGGTGATGATCGTGCTGCTGGTACTGGTGCTATCCGGCATCGCTATCTGGAAGCCCGTGCAATTCCCGCTGCTGCGCGAACTGATGGGCGGCTACGACTTCGCGCGCGTGGTCCATTTCTGCGCCATGTCGTTGCTTGCCGCCTTTATCGTCGTGCATATCGTGATGGTGGCGCTCGTGCCGCGCAGCCTGCTGACAATGATTCGCGGACGCTGACATAACCGGAGCCTGAATCGTGAATCCGAGACCTTCCCGACGAACGGCCGTCGACCGCGCGTCGCTGATCATCGATGTGCGTCGGGAGCTCGACGCGCCGTCGCGCCGGCTGTTCGGCAAGCGCGTGCTCACGCTGGGCGGCCTGGCCATGCTCACCGGCTGCAGCCTGAGCGACGATGCCTCCGTGGAGACCTTCCTCTCCCGTGTGTCGCGCATCAACGACAAGGTGCAGGCCTGGCTGTTCGACCCGAACCGCCTCGCGCCGACCTATACCGAAGCGCAGATCACACGCCCGTTTCCGTTCAACGCGTTCTACGGCATCGATGAGGTCACCGTGGTCAACGGCGACGACTTCCGGCTCAAGGTCGGCGGGCTGGTGCGGGAAAAGAAGAGCTGGACCCTGACGGAACTCTACGCGCTTCCCCTGGCCGAGCAGATCACGCGGCACATCTGCGTGGAAGGCTGGAGTGCCATCGGACGGTGGGGCGGCACGCCTTTTGCCGGTTTCCTGAAGCGGATCGGCGCCGATACCAGCGCGAAGTATGTGGCGTTCCGGTGTGCGGACGACTATTACGAGAGCATCGACATGGCGACGGCGCTGCATCCGCAGACCTTGCTGACGTTTACGTATGACGGCGAACGCCTGCCGCCCAAATATGGCTATCCGATGAAGCTTCGGATGCCGACCAAGCTCGGCTACAAGAATCCCAAGCACATCATGGAACTGTTCGTCACCAACACCTACCCCGGCGGCTACTGGGAGGACCAGGGCTACAACTGGTTCGGCGGATCCTGAAAAAGCGCCTGGAGGCCTTCAGGGGCCGACGCCTTCCGTACACCGGCCAGGCGGGACGTGCAAGGTCACCAGCGGCTCCTGGCCCGCCATGTAGCGGTAGTCCAGCGTCACGCCAAGCTTGCCGAGCACCGGCACATCCGGGTTCCGGCAGATGCCGCGTTCAAGGATGGGCCTGGCCGAGACCATGAAGTTCCGGGTGTCCTCGCGCCGCGGATCCACCCCCGTCACTTGCAGGTGAAACTCGACGACCTTGCCGGCCCGCACGGTGCAGCCGGCCAGGCGCGTGGAATCGTCGAGCACCATCGGTGCCATCCGTGCCAGTTCCGCGCAGGCCATGCCGAGTTGCCGCTCGGCGTCGCGGGCGGTCAGCCGGGTCACGCCCGACATGCCGCTTGGCTTGCCGCGTACGGTGCCCAGCAGCAGGCTGGCCAATCCGGACAGCGGCGGGGCGGCCATGCCAGGTGAAGATGCTGCGCCGATAAAGAGGGCCAGCAGGCTGATGGCCAGCGGCTTGACGACTGGGTGACCAGGGAAGGGCATGGGGCGCAATGCATTCGGAAGCATCCCGGAACGGGCGATGCCACTGTAGCGCGCGCCGTAGCCAATTGTTGTCAGGCTCTGTCCTACGCCGCAACAGCCTTCGCCGGCACAGCGGCCGGGCTATTGCGTCCAGTAGACATCCACCGGCGTGCTGTCCTGGTGGAGCAGGTAGCTGACCGGCAGCATCGGCGTGGGCTCCATGGTGGCGGCATCGAATACCTGCTTCTTCCACGGGCCACTGAAGCTCAGCAAGACGCGGCGTGCGCCCAGCAGGGCGCTCAGGTTCAGGCTGACGCGGCGGTGCGGCGCGGCGCGCGGGTTCAGCGCCAGATATCCCGCCGGCTCGGTCAGTGACAGGCCAACAGGCAGTTCCGGGGCATCCGCGAACAGCGAAGCCGTGTGCCCGTCGTCGCCCATGGCAAGGACGACCACATCGGGCTGGCGGTAATTGCGGTTCAGCTCGGAAACCACGGCCGACGGATCGATGTCGTCGATTTCCATGCAGAACGACGGCACCGGCGGATGGAAGGAGGCGCGCGACGCGTCTTCCCGCAACAGCGCGTCGCAGACCAGGCGCGCATTGCTGTCGTCGTGGTCAAGGGGCACCATGCGCTCGTCGACGAGCATCACGCTGATGCGATCCCACGGCAGCGCCCGTTGCTGCAGCGCCTTGAACAGCGGCAGCGGCAGGCGGTCGCCCGCGATGGCCAGGCAAGCCTGTTCCTGGCTGGCCAGCGTGCGCTCCAGCTCGCACGCCACGGCTCGCGCCATGGCATCGGCATGGGCGCAGGCATCGTTCAATTCGATCTGGCGCATGGCTTCCTCCCTGTTGGTGGCGAGCATGGCGGGACCCAACCTGCCATGGCCGCTGGCGGCCGGACAGCGCTGTCATGCAGCTGTACCGGCGCAATGGCCGGGTCGCGCCTTGGTCCGGATCGGCTGGCTGCCGGGTTCAACGCTTGGTGGTGGATTCGATTCTATGTGCCAAACGGTGCGGCGCACAATGAAGCGTGCGCCGACATGGCGCGCACGACGCTCATTGCAGCCGATTCGCGCTCAATTATGCGCAAAAATGCACAAAATTGCGACGCGTAGCGCGTATGAAGGCCGCACCGATGCCCGCCCGGCCCACTGCTGCGGCGCGAGAAAGCGGCTCAGGAAGCGCCGCGGCCAACCAGCACAACGGTGACGAGCAAGGACGTATTGGTGATCGCCGTGACATCGTGGGCGGCCGAAGCGCCAAGGTACAGCAAGTCGCCCGGATGCAGCCGGCGCTGGCTGCCGTCGATGCCGATTTCCGCTTCGCCTTCCAGGCACTGGATGGTCGACGGTCCGGCGACCGCATGCGTGCCGACATGCTTGCCCGCCGGCAGCACCATGCGCATCACTTCCAGCTGCGGTTCCTTGAACAGCGCGGCGCTTGGCGTCTGCGCGAGCTGCTTGCCCAGCGGCAGCACGCTGGCGACTTCACCGGAAGACAGGTGGGGCAGGGACATGGCGGGGCTCCTCGTGGCGGTGTGGCGTTTGTGAAAGGCCTCAGGTCATTGTAGGAGCCCGCATCGCGCCGCCAGCTTTGGGCAACGCCGGCCCGCCAACATTGCGTGGGCCGGCCAGCGGCGTTCAGGACGACGGCCCCGGCGCGGCAGGTGGCGCCGCGTCGGCTGCGCTGCGGGTCTCGTCATGCCAGCCACCCCCGAGAGCCTTGTACAGGTTGACCTCGCCGGTCAGCTGCTCCTGCCGCGCGACGATCAGCAACTGCTGCGCGTTGTAGAGCGAGCGCTGGGCGTCAAGCACCGCCAGGTAGCTGTCCACGCCGGTGCGATAGCGGCGGTCGGCGAGGTTGTAGGCGTCCTGCGCCGCTTCGACAAAGCGCACCTGCGCTTCCAGCTGGCTCATGTACGTGCCGCGCGCGGCCAGGCCGTCTGCAACCTCGCGGAAGGCCGTCTGCACGGTGCGTTCGTACTGTGCGATGTTGATGTCCTTCTGGATGCTGGCGTAGTCCAGGCTGGCCTTGAGGCTGCCCGCCGTGAACAGCGGCAGGCTGATCTGTGGCTGGAACAGCCAGGTGCCCGAGCCGCCCGCGAACAGGCCCGACAGCTGGTTGCTGGCGGTGCCGGCCGAAGCCGTCAGCGCAATGCGCGGGAAGAACGCCGCGCGCGCCGCGCCGATATTGGCGTTGGCCGAGCGCAGGCGGTGCTCGGCAGCGAGCACGTCGGGCCGGTTCTGGAGCAGGTCGGACGGCAACCCGGGGGGGACATCGGCCGTGAGCTTCTCCTGCAGACCAAGCGGCGGCGGCAGGTCCGCCGGCATGCCGGTGCCCAGCAGCAGCACGATGGCATTCTCGTCCTGCGCCACCAGCCGGGTGTAGCGCGCCAGGCTCGCACGCGCATTCTCTACGGCGGTCTGGGACTGCCGCAGGTCCAGGCGCGAGGCAATGCCTTCCTCGTAGCTGCGCCGCGTCAGGCCATAGCTGCGCTCATAGTTGGCCAGGGTATCGCGCGTCAGCGCCAGCAGCGCCTCGTCGGCGCGCTGCGCCAGGTAGGCATTGGCCACGCTGGCCACCAGCGCGATCTGCGCGCTGCGGCGCGTCTCGTCGCTGGCGAAGTACTGTTCCAGCGCCGCTTCGCTGAGGCTGCGGATGCGGCCGAACAGGTCGAGTTCCCATGCGGTCGTGCCCAGCGATATCCCGTACTGGCTCGTGATCACGCGCCGGCCGGTGGTGGACAGGTCGGCGGGAATGCGCTGGCGCGTTTCCTGCGCGGCGACGCCGATGGCGGGGAACAGGTCGGCGCGTTCGATCCGGTATTGCGCGCGGTACGCTTCCACGTTCAGCGCGGCCACGCGCAGGTCGCGGTTGTTCTCCAGCGCGACCTCGATCAGGCGGCGCAGCCGCGCATCGGCAAAGAAGTCGTGCCAGCCGAGATCCACGGCGCGCACCTGCTGCGCCTGCGCCGTGGCGTCAGCCGCCGGATAGGCCATGCCTTGCGGATACGTTTGCGCGACCGGCAGGTCCGGTTGATGGTAGGCGGGGATCAGGCTGCAGCCGGCCAGCAGGGCGGCTGCAGCAGCGCAGGTCAGGGTCTTGTTCATGGCAGCGCGCCTTTCTCCGCCGGGCCATCGGGCCGGGTCGGCTTGCGCTTGCGTTCGACCAGCGCATTGACCAGCACAAAGAACAACGGCACCCAGAAGATCGCGAGCACCGTGGCGGTAATCATGCCGCCGATCACGCCGGTGCCGATGGCGTGCTGGCTGCCCGCGCCGGCCCCGGTCGAGACCGCCAGCGGGAACACGCCGAGCATGAAGGCCAGCGAGGTCATCACGATCGGGCGCAAACGCATGCGGCAGGCTTCGATCGCGGCATCCACCAGGCTCTTGCCGTGCTCGTGCAGGCTCTTGGCGAACTCCACGATCAGGATGGCGTTCTTGGCCGACAGGCCGATGGTGGTCAGCAGGCCGACCTGGAAGAACACGTCGTTGGACAAGCCGCGGCCCATGGTGGCGAGCAGCGCGCCGATCACGCCGAGCGGCACCACCAGCATCACCGAGAACGGGATCGTCCAGCTTTCATACAAGGCCGCGAGACACAGGAACACCACCAGCAGCGACAACCCATAGAGCGCCGGTGCCTGCGAGCCCGACAGCCGTTCTTCATAGGACAGCCCGGTCCAGGCGTAGCCCACGCCCGGTGGCATCTGCTTCATGATTTCCTCGATCGCCTTCATCGCCTCGCCCGAGCTTCGGCCAGCGGCCGGCTCGCCCAGCACTTCCACCGCCGGCACGCCGTTATAGCGCTGCAGCTTCGGCGACCCGTAATCCCACTTGCCTTCGGCAAACGCGGAGAACGGCACCATCTCGCCCTTGTCGTTGCGCACGAACCATTTGTCGACATCGTCGGGGTTCATGCGCGAATCCGGACGACCCTGCACGTAGACGCGCTTGACCCGGCCGCGGTCGATAAAGTCGTTCACATAGCTGGAGCCCCAGGCGATCGTCACCGTGCTGTTGATGTCGGCCAGCGAGAGCCCCAGCGCGCGCGCCTTTTCATCGTCGATGACGAGCTGGTACTGCGGCTGGTCATTGAGGCCGTTGGGACGCACGCGCTGCAGCATCGGGTCTTTCGCGGCCAGCCCGAGGAACTTGTCGCGCGCGTTCATCAGGGCCTGGTGGCCCAGGCCGGCCTGGTCCTGCAGGTACAGGTCGAAGCCGGTGGCATTGCCCAGCTCCTGCACGGCCGGCGGGGCGAACGCGAACGACATGGAGTCGCGGAAAGTTGCGAACTTGCGCTGCGCCCGCGCCGCCAGGTCGAAGACGCTGGTGTGGTCGCCACTGCGCTCCTCCCACGGCTTGAGCAGGATGAAGGCAAGGCCGGAGTTCTGGCCGCGGCCCGCGAAGTTGAAGCCGCTCACGGTGAAGAGCGAGTCCACCACGCCGCCTTCGTCCTTGAGCAGGTAGTCGCGCATTTCGTTGAGTACCTTCTGCGTGCGTTCGGCAGTGGCCCCCGGCGGCGTCTGCACCTGCGCGTAAAGCACGCCCTGGTCTTCATCGGGCAGGAACGACGTGGGAATGCGCGTGAAGAGGAAGGCCATTGCCGCGAGGATCGCCAGGTAGATCAGCACGAACGGCAGGCGGCGCTTCAGGATGGCCGATACCCCGCGCTCATACCCTTGCGTGGTCGCGATGAACTTGCGGTTGAACCAGCCATAGAAACCGCCCTTGTTCTCGCCATGGTCGCCTTTCTCGATCGGCTGCAGCATGGTGGCGCACAGCGCCGGCGTCAGCACCAGCGCGACCAGCACCGACAGCACCATGGACGAGACGATGGTGATGGAGAACTGCCGGTAGATCACGCCGGTCGAGCCGCCGAAGAACGCCATCGGCAGGAACACCGCCGACAGCACCATGGCAATGCCGACCAGCGCGCCCTGGATCTGTCCCATGGACCGCCGCGCCGCCTCCCTGGGTGGCAGGCCGTCCTCGGCCATCACCCGCTCGACGTTTTCCACGACCACGATCGCGTCGTCCACCAGCAGGCCGATCGCCAGCACCATGCCGAACATCGTCAAGGTGTTGATGGTGTACCCGAACGCGGCCAGTACGCCGAACGTGCCCAGCAGCACCACCGGCACGGCGATGGTCGGGATCAGCGTGGCACGGACGTTCTGCAGGAACAGGTACATCACCAGGAACACCAGCGCGATCGCTTCCATCAGCGTCTTCACCACCTCCTTGATCGAGCCGGAAATCACCGGCGAGGTGTCGTAGGGGTAGACCACCTTCATGCCGGCGGGGAAGAATGGCTCCAGGCCGTCGAGCGTCTTGCGGATGGCGCGTACCGTCTCAAGCGCGTTGGCGCCGGCGGCCAGCCGCACGGCAATGCCCGAGGCCGGCTGGCCGTTGTACTGCGCGTTGATGTTGTAGTCCTGGCCGCCCAGGCCGACATCGGCCACATCCTTCAGGCGCACCTGCGAGCCGTCCGGATTGACCTTGAGCAGGATGTTGCCGAACTGCTCGCTGGTCTGCAGGCGCGTCTTGCCGATCACGCTGGCGTTGAGCTGCTGGCCCTTGACCGCGGGCAGGCCGCCAAGCTGGCCCGAGGCGACCTGGACATTCTGCGCCTTGATGGCGTTGCTCACGTCCAGTGGCGTGAGCTGGTAGCTGTTGAGCCGGGCCGGGTCGATCCAGACCCGCATGGCGTACTGCGAGCCGAACACCTGGAAGTCGCCGACGCCATAGGTGCGCGACAGCGGGTCCTGGATATTCGAGACGATGTAGTTCGACAAGTCTTCCCGCGTGATCTTGGGATCGGTGGAGATCAGGCCGACGATCAGCAGGAAGTTGCGCACCGACTTCGTCACGCGGATGCCTTGCTGCTGCACTTCCTGCGGCAGCAGCGGCTGCGCGAGCGCAAGCTTGTTCTGCACCTGCACCTGGGCGATATCGGGGTTGGTGCCTTGCTCGAACGTGACCGTGATGGTCATGCTGCCGTCGGCGTTGCTTTCCGACGAGATGTAGCGCAGGCGGTCCAGGCCGTTGAGCTGCTGCTCGATCACCTGCACCACCGTGTCCTGCACGGTTTCGGCCGAGGCGCCCGGGTAGTTGACCGAGATGGCGATGGTCGGCGGCGCAATTGCCGGATACTGGCTGATCGGCAGCGAGCGGATCGACAGCACGCCGGCCAGCATGATGACCAGCGCGATCACCCACGCGAAGATGGGCCGATCGATAAAGAAATTGGACATGAATGCTCCCTCGCCCTGGTGGTGCCCTCAGGGCTTGGCCGCGACCGCAGCGGATGAGCCGGAGCCAGGCGACGCAGCCGACGCAGCGGCGGGCGGGTTGCCTGGCCCGCCGCCGGCCTGGACCACGCGGACCTTCGCGCCGGGCTTGACGAACTGCAGGCCCTCGACGATGACGCGGTCGCCGGCCTTGAGACCATCCGCGACCAGCCATTTGTCGCCGATCACACGGTCGGTGCGGATCTGGCGCAGCTCCACCTCGTCCTTGGCGTTGACCACCAGCGCCGTGGCCTGGCCCTTCATGTCGCGCGTCACGCCTTGTTGCGGCACGAGCAGGCCATCGGCCTTCACGCCGTCGCGCAGGCGCGCGTGGACGAACATGCCAGGCAGCAGTTCATGGCGCGGATTCGGGAACACGGCGCGCAGCGTGACCGAGCCCGTGCCCTGGTCAACCGCGACCTCCGAGAACTCCAGCCGGCCGACTTCCGGATATTTGGTGCCGTCCTCCAGCACCAGGTTGACCTGCGCCGCGTTGGCGCCGGCGCTTTGCAGAGTGCCGTTGGCGAGCTCGCGCCGCAGGCGCAGGAGCGATGCCGAGGGCTGGGTCACGTCGACGTAGATCGGGTCGATCTGCTGCACCACCGACAGGGCCCCCGCCTGGCCATTGGTCACCAGCGCGCCTTCGGTCACGTTGGAGCGTCCGATGCGCCCCGAAATCGGCGCCAGCACCCTGGTATAGCGCAGGTTGATCTGGGCGCGGTCCACGGTCGCCTGCGCCTGCAGCCAGGCGGCCCTGGCCTCGTCATACTGCTGCTTGCTGACGGCCTCGTCGCCCACCAGGCGCCCGTAGCGCTCGGCCAGCAGCTTCGCCGATTCCAGCGAGGCCTTGGCGCTCTTGTAGGTCGCGTCGTAGGTGGAAGGGTCGATCTGGTAGAGCTGCTGGCCCTGAGTCACGTCACTGCCTTCCTTGAACAGCCGGCGCAGGATGATGCCATCCACCTGTGGCCGGACTTCGGCAATGCGGAAGGCCGAGGTACGGCCCGGCAACTGCGTGTCCAGCGTGACTGGTTCGGTCTTGAGGGTGACCACGCTGACTTGCGGCGGGGGTGGGGCAGCGGCCTCCTTCTTGCCCCCGCATCCGGCGAGCGTCGAAAGGGCGATGGCCAGCGTAACCGGAACCCAGGCCTGGCAGCCGCGTGATCGTTGCATTGCGATTTCCTGCGAAAAAATCCTGCGAGTCATGGTGTCGGCGTGCCGGAGCCGGGCAGGGGGGCGAGCGTCATGCGCGGGACCGTTTCCGGAACCGGCCGGGAAGGCCATCCGGATACAGCAGGCCCCGCCGCGGCCCTGCGTAGCCGAGAAGTCTATCCCGACTTGCGGAAACGTTCCGGCCGATTATCGGCTTTCCATATTTCAGATTCTTTCAAGGAATTTTTAGGGCATGGCCACGGAGGTGTTGCGCGGAAACGCTGCCCCCGCCCGAGATTGCCCCGACGCAGCCGAGGTCCGGCCGGCCCAACGCCCCAATGGGATGCGTACCCGGCATCAGCCCCGGGAAGCGCTGCGTATGGCGCACTTTTATGCTTGTTTTTTTCCCGGAGCGCTGCGATCTGGTATCCAGGTATCACCCGTCCGGGGGGTGTCTTTGCGCACGGCGACTCGTGGGCATCCGGCACTGAGAGACTCCACTCAAGGCATCAAGCCCTTATGCCCGTGCTCTGCTCGGGCTTTTTCTTTGTCGTCGCCAACGTTCGAGGGGGAGGTAGAGGACCTGATTCCCTGGTTCGGCCGGACTGATTGCTACGCGAGCATCAGGTTCAGGTTCTGAATCGCGGCGCCCGACGCGCCCTTTCCAAGATTGTCGAACACCGCGGACAGAAGGATGTGGCCGTGCTCGCTGCCAGAAAAAACGCTCAGGCGCATCTCGTCCGTCCCGTTCAGCAGTTGCGGATCCAGATGCTTCATGGCGCATGATTCCGGCAGCGACGAGACGTGCACGTGGTCCGCTCCGGCATAGTGCTGCGCGAGGCAGGCGTGCAACGTGGCGCCATTCACGCCAGGTGCCAGCAGCCGCAACGCCAGCGGGACCGTCAGCACGATGCCCTGGCGGAACGCGCCGTATGCCGGGACGAAAATGGGAGGCTGCCCAAGCCCGGCGTGCTGCCGGATTTCCGGCGTGTGCTTGTGCGCGAGTTCCAGGCCATAGACCTGGTATGAAGGCGCGTCAGCGGCCCCGGGCCCCTCATATTCCTCCACGCCGGCTCGTCCGCGTCCCGAGTAGCCGGATACCGCATGAATGCTGATGGGGTAATCGCCCGGTATGAGCCCAGCCTGCACCAGCGGGCGCAGCAGGCCAATCGCACCGGTCGGATAGCAGCCGGGGTTGGTGACCCGACGTGCGTTCGCAATGCGCTCGGCCTGCTCCGGCGTCATCTCCGGAAATCCGTAAGTCCAGTCCGGATGCGTACGGTGGGCGGAGCTTGCGTCGATGACGCGCACCGCAGGATTGACAATAGCGGCCACAGCCTCCCGCGCGGCCGCATCCGGCAGGCAGAGGATGGCGATGTCGCAGGCGTTGAGGGCTTCCGTGCGACGCCGCAGATCTTTGCGCTCCGCGGCAGCCAGCGTCACCAGCCTGATGTCGGTCCGCTTACGCAGGCGTTCGTGGATCAGCAGCCCGGTGGTGCCTTGGTCGCCGTCGATGAAAACAACGGGAGAGTTCATGCGTGAAAGACTCCGATGATGTTGGGTTGCAGGAAGCAGAGCGAAGAACGAGTCCTATATTGGATGGCAGGCTACAATAGATAAAGTTGAATTTCATGACCTCTACATTCAGCTTTTCTGAATCAGGACGCCCCTATGCGAGAGATCAGCCTGGACCGCTTGCGTACCCTGGTCGCGATTGCGGACCGGGGCTCATTTGCCGAAGCGGCGCGTGCCTTGCATCTGGCCCCGCCAACGGTGAGCCTCCATATCGCCGATCTTGAAGACCGCATTGGTGCTCCGCTCCTGTCGCGCAAGCGCGGGCAGGTCAGGCCGTCGGCAATAGGAGAGGTGCTGGTGGAGCGCGCGCGTCGACTGCTGGCCGATGCGGAGCAGGCGTTGGACGATATTCAACGCCAGGTGCAGGGACTCGAAGGGCGCGTGCGGATCGGTGCGTCGACTGGCGCGATTGCGCACCTGTTGCCGCAAGCGCTCGAGGTGCTGCGCCAGCACCATCCCGCTATCGACATTCAGATTGCTGTGTTGACCTCCCAGGAAACGTTGTCCCGACTGGCGGATGGGACGCTGGACGTGGGGCTGGTCGCACTGCCTCAGCCGCCGGTGGCAGGACTCGTGATCAAGCCTTGGCGGCGAGACCCCGTGATGGCCTTTGTGCCGGCGCATTGGCGATGCCCGGCCCGCGTCACGCCTGAATGGCTCGCTGCTCAACCGCTCATTCTCAATGATGCGACCACGCGTCTTTCCCGTCTGACTGCGGAGTGGTTCGCGACCGGAGGGTATCATCCAGCGCCGCGTATCCAGCTCAACTACAACGACGCGATCAAGAGTCTGGTCGCGGCCGGTTACGGCGCCTCGCTGTTGCCGCATGAGGCGACGGCCCCATTACCCGACCCGCGCATTGTCATGCGTCCGCTGCGCCCGGCGTTGTGGCGGCGGCTCGGTGTTGCCCATCGCGCGGGGTATGTCGAGCGCGCTACGCAGCACGTATTGGATATGTTGCGGGATCTGCGATTGGTGTAGGCGTCGGGGGCGTATTTCCTGCCAGAATCAAGCCTGGAGCGACGGTGAGAATCGTGATGAGCGGGGATAGGCGCCGTTGCAGATATCGATCAGTTGCCCGCAAGCCACCGGAACAAGAAAAATGAAGACTCTTATGCGCTTCTTTACGGTCGTCCATGGGCTGATGGCAGTGCTCTTCACCTGCGCGGCGCTGATGTTGATTGCGATTGCTGCTCGCATTGGATTGACCGTGTTTGCCGGTCAATGGGACCAGGCAAGCGCGCTATCCGTCATTGAAGCTCTGGGATTGCTGGCAGGCGCCGTTGTCGCATTGCAGATCGCCGAGACCATCGTTGAGGAAGAGGTCATCCGGGAGGCCGACGTGAGCGCGCCGACACGGGTACGGCGTTTCATGTCGCGATTCCTGGTGGTTGTCGTCGTCGCGCTTGCCATCGAAGGGCTGGTGGCGACCTTCAAGGCGCTGCACCACGATCCATCGCAGCTTCGCTATGCGGCTGGGCTGATTGCATCGACCGCCTTGCTGCTTGCGTCCTGGGGACTGTTCGTTCACCTGAACCGGTCCGCGGAGGAGCTGGAGCCGGAGGCCATGGCGGAGGCGAAACGCGAGGATAAGAAGGTGCAGTAGGGTGGCCACGAAATGTGGCGCTACAGTGCTTGCCCAGCGCCGGCCCTAACCCCCAGCCCCTCTCCCGCAAGCAGGAGAGGGGAGCAAACAGGCCGAAGCTTCAGTACTGCAGGGCCTGCACGATGCCACCCACATTGTTGAGGGTGTTCGTCATCGTCTTCAGATCGACATTGGTGCGTGTCGATGCATCGACCTGCGTAACCGGCGCGTAGATCGTATTCGGGCTGGCGAACGACACGCCGCTGCCACCAGTGATGGCGTTCACGCCGGAGTTCACGAAGATGCTGCCGCCGCGCACGGCGCCCATCTTGGCGTGGTCGAGGTCTTGTTCGAGCGAGAGGTTCTGGATGGTCAAGGACATGATGGTCTCCTGGGTAGGCTGAGATTGCGCTGATTGGGTGTGGATTAGTGCTGCAGGGCCGCGACCATGCCGCCCAGGTTGTTGATGGTGTTCGTCACGCTCTTCATATCGACGCTGGTGCGGCTCGATGCATCGACCTGCGTGACAGGTGCGAAGATCGTATTGGGGCTGGCGAACGACACGCCGCTGCCACCGGTGATGGCATTGACGCCGGAATTCACGAAGATGCTGCCGCCGCGCACGGCGCCCATCTTGGCGTGGTCAAGGTCTTGTTCGAGCGAGAGGTTCTGGATGGTCAAGGACATGATGGTCTCCTGGAGAAGGCTGGAATCGACGAGATGAGAGGGACTGGATTTAGTGCTGCGCGGCCTGCACGATGCCGCCGACGTTGTTGAGCAGGTTGCTGATGCTCGTGAGGTCGACGTTGGTGCGGGGCGAGGCATCGACCTGCGTGACCGGGGCCACGATGATGTTGGGGCTGGCGAAGGACACGCCGGCGCCGCCGAGGATCGCGTTGACGCCATTGTTCAGGAACAGGCTGC